>JAFGOB010000148.1 GCA_016926695.1 Dehalococcoidales bacterium
CGGTCAGGTAAGCAGGGAACTGCTGCCGCTGAAGTACAAGTTCCGCATGTACTACGGAGGAGCATCCATAGACAGGACGCAGGATGTCGGATCAGACGTCATCGTTGTCTTCCGGACAGGGCAGGTTGTTTCCGGCAGCGGAACCTGCACGCGGTATTATGCGGGGGGCTGGCAGGTTTTTACGAGCGGTATGGAGCTTCTGCCGAATACATACAAATTCCGCTTTAATGACGGTACCCCGGATACGGAGTATGAAGTGCTGGCCGGTATTGTAAACAATATCCACTGAAAAACAATAAAGCCGTGAACCTGAAAGGTGAAGCCATAGAGGCGAGAGAAATAAACGGACGATCTTACATAATCCTCGCCTCATTTAATCCTGTCCGGCTTACCCGTCAGTCCGTAGTGAATCAGGGATACCAGTTCAGGCGCAAAATGTACATTTTGCGCTGTTTGTGGCCCCGGGCCCGGGATGCCGGACATGCCTTTACGCAATATCTCAAAATAGAACATGATGGCCTCATGGGATCGTCATGATATCAATCATCCGGAATAAACGTAATCTGCATCCGAACGCTGGTTTGACCATATTTGGCTAAAAAAAGTCATTGATGCTTTGCGGCTCTCGCATAATGCTTGACTGCCCTTTGATCGTGTCATTATAATACAAACATTTCCCGAACGATAATTCAGCACCCGATCTCCATACGGTAACCTGGATATTGTTCGTGTTTCAAAAAAGAGGAGGAAGAAGACAGATGATACTGGAAGGAAAGGTTGCAATTATCACGGGTGGAGGCGGAGGCATCGGGACGGCAATAGCGAAAAGGTTCGTTGCTGAAGGGGCTAAAATCTGCATAACGGGCAGGCGGTTGGAACTATTGACCAAAGTTGCCGGTGAGCTGCCGTCCGGCTCGGTTGTTACCTGCTCCGCGGACGTCTCGAAACCCGAAGATGTTGAGCGTATCATCAAGACGACTGTGGATTTTGCCGGGAAACTGGATGTACTCGTCAATAATGCCGCGGTAAACCCCAGCGGAAAGGTAGCCGACCTTGATTTTTCCGTATGGCAGCAGGTCATCGACATTAACCTGACTGGTCCGTTCCTGATGATGAAGGCCTCCATACCGCAAATGATCAAAGCTGGAGGAGGAGCGATCGTTAATGTGGCCTCACTGGCTGGCGTGCGTACTCTACCGGCTATGCCTGCCTATTGTGCCTCTAAAGCAGGGCTCATCATGCTTACCCGGCAGGCAGCGCTTGATTACGGTCCGCAAAAAATAAGATGCAATGTGGTCTGCCCAGGAGGAGTCCGCACGCCCGGAGTACAGCGGATGATCAGGGAAATGGCCGAGAAAGAAAAAACCAGTGTGGACGAGATTTCACGGGGAATGACAAAGACCATTCCTTTAAGAAGAAATGCCAAACCGGAAAATATCGCCAGCATCTGTGCCTATCTGGCAAGTGACGAAGCCGAGCATATGACTGCCACAGTCCAGATGCTGGATGGGGGTGTTTCCACTATCGATGCTTCCATGGCGCCTGAATAATCAGGCCGGGATGCATGATAAAAATGGGTGATTACAGGGCAAGCCGGCATCCCGGCCGGCTTGCCCTGTTTATACTCTGCTGATACACTCAGAAGAACAAGCTAAACTGGTCCGAAATTTTAATTATAAGGGTATGATATCTCAGGCATATTCTGGATGTTTTAGTGCTGGATCAAGAACATTTCAGCGGGGTTGACAGGAATTGGGGTATGTGTTACGATATGAATGAATAATAAAAATATTCATTCATATTTTCAAGAGGCAGCTATATGGAAGATAAAAAAAAGGCCATTTTTATTTCCGCCAGAAAATTATTCAGCCGGAAAGGATTTAAGGATACCGGCGTTTCTGAAATCGCTGAAGACGCCGGTATCGGGGTTGGCACTTTCTATAACTACTACTCATCAAAAGAAGAACTTTTTTCAAAGGTTCTGGTAGAAGAGAATATCGAACTTAAACACAGCATGTTCAAACAAATCGATCCGGATGAGGATCTCGTGACGGTTTGTTCAAAAATGATGAAAGAATACATCGATACCGTGAATTCAAACCGGATCATAGGGGAATGGTATAACAGGGAACTTTCCAAAAAACTGGAGAGATATTTCTGCCAGGAAAACGGCATGAAGGCTACCGCTGATTCCATACATACCGATATCGCCAAACTGATAAAAGAATGGAAATCGAGGGGTAAGATAAGAAAAGACCTCGGTGACGATCTGATAATGGCAATTTTGTTCTCCGTAGCATATGTAGACATGCATAAAACGGAAATAGGGATTCAACATTTCCCGCAGATTATATCGTTGTTGTACCAGTTTATCATGAAAGGTCTGACTGAACCTGAAAACTATATATGACGACATTGATTATTGCATTATAAATGGATTGGCTCAGCCTGGGTCGCCGTCAAACTGCGCAAGGCAATGAAGGAGTAAAGGTGCTCGCTTGCGGCTCAACCAGGCTTCGCCATCCGCAAAAAATAAAGACGTTTTATATAGATAATTCCATATATTATTTTTTTAGGTGCATATGAATGAATATAGAAATAATTCATTCACAGGAGGGTTATATTGAGATGATTTAATTCCGAGTCCTGTTTAGGAGACAACGTGACGGGAGAATATCAGGACTTAGGGCTGACTGTACAAAGTAGAAAACCTGGTAAGGAGTGAACCAAGCAAGTTGAAAATAAAAATAATAATAGCAGCGATAGTAGTGATCGCGATTATGGGTATCTCATTGAGTATAGGAGCTAAATTCATGTTTAGAGAAATAGGTGAAGAAAAATACCTGGGTCTGGAAGATATTGATGAAATAAAGGTGATGATGTCAGCTAACCATGTACATGTGATCCGGACGAAAACTGGCGGAGAAGCAAGGTTTCACTATTATGGCAAGTCATTGCAGGAGATCAATCTCGTTTCTGAAATCAGCAATAAAACAATTACGGTCAGTGCCAGGCGTAAATACATTTTTCTGGGTACATGTGAAGACATGCGTCTGGATATTTATCTTCCAGGGGAATACCGGCAAAAGATTTCAGTCAGCACATCCTCCGGCAAAGTGACGATGGATGCATTCGATCTGGCGGGACTAACGCTGAATACCTCATCCGGAGGGATGGAAGCTGAAAACATTAATGCCGAAAACATAGCCCTTAATACCACTTCGGGAAAGGTAAATATCGGAAATCTAAGCGCGAAAAAGCTGGAAATAAAGGCTACTTCAGCGTCAATTAACATAGGAAAGTGTACAGTCAGCCAGGCCGAGATAATGATTACATCCGGCGACGTCACAATGGAGAACAGCAGTGGAAACCTGGCAATTAAGGGGACTTCCGGAAATGTATCGATAAACTGCCGGGAATTTAGTAACCGGGATATCGTTATTGAGACTACCAGCGGAAATATTACGCTAGGGCTTCCCGGAACGGCGGAATTCTTGATTGATGCCCGAACGGCATCAGGGAAATTTCAATCCGATTTCCCCATAGATAAATCCGGAAAGCCGGATAAAAGAGTGATAACCGGGCAAACGGACCGTCCAAAAAACAAATTAACGCTTCACACTCAATCAGGAGGGATAAAAATTGTAAACAACGGCAACAATACGGAACGTTAGATGTTTTTGCCAGGTCCGGTGAATGAGAAAACTTTAAGTATGCCTTTTCCGGCGACGCAGGATCAAGGCTGTACCGCCCGGGACAAGCATACCGATCAGCGCCGCCAGCCAGGGAGACGCAACCTTTAGACTGTCAATCCCGGCCATCTCACCACCTACCATCTGTGAACCTGGCTGGAAACTGGCATAGTTGCTGTAAATCTCAACCCCGTTGCCTTCATATCTTCCCCGTATCTGCCAGACAGCCACCGCGGATAAAGCGGATACCGCTACCTGCGGGCATTTGGCAGATTCTTCTTCATTGTCTTCAATCAACCGGTCGATGTTCCAGGTAAGTCCTCCATCAAAAGAGCAATTGCTGTTAAGTCTCGGCCTCGTGCCGTCGTATTGGGTCCAGACAGCAAATACCGTAGCGCCTGAAATATCCACAGCTACATCGCTGGAGTAGTCCTCATTATCCTCGATCAGCGTCGCGCCAACCCAGTTGTCCCCGCCGTCGTGTGAATAATTTCGGTAGACTCTATATATACCGCCGTCGTCCTCCTGTGTCCAGACCGCTACCGCATTGGTCCCGTCAACGGCAACTTTGTGTCCGCTGGTATAACCGGCGCCGGCATCTATCTTCATGGCATTTTGCCAGTTGGCGCCGCAATCCGGGGAATAGCGGCTGTAGATATTGCCGTTTTTATCCCCCCAGACAGCTACGGCACCTTTGAGGGAGAGTCCCAGGTACGGGAAACGGGCATGTATATCGCCGTTGAGCTGGCAAACGCTGTTCCAGCCGGCCCCGTAGTTAGATGAGTAGTTGCTGAAGATCCTGGACTGAAGGGGAGCGATAAACTTGTGCCATACAGCCACTACATGCTGGCCGTTTATGGCAATCCTGGGTTTCAGTACCTGATTATTGGGATAAACGGTTTCGTTTTCAACAGGCAGGGGAGTACCCCAGACAGCCCCGTAATCGCTTGAACGGCTGATGCAGATCCGGGAAATTCCATCGTATACTGGGCCATCAAACTGCTGCCAGATGGCCACAGCATATCGACCTGACATAGCCGCATGCGGGGCATATGCCTCTCCATCGTTTCCATCATGGATCAGGACAGCACTGTTTTGCCAGGTAGTCCCGCCATCAGCGGAGTAATTGCAGAAAACACTCTCCCGGCTGCCTTTGTTCTGCTGCTGCCAGACCGCCAGCACATGCCAGCCTGCCATAATCACGCTGGGCGCGTGGTATACGGATGCCGGTTTGCCGGTATCGGTATCTATCATTTGGGCTGCGCTCCAGGTTTGGCCGCCATCAATGGAGTACCTGCTGTAGACTCTGGCACAGGTATTCTCAGGGTTATATTGAATCCAGACCGCTACGGCGTTCATGCCATTGGTAGCCACCACCGGATAGGCTGCTTCATGATCAGTGGCTCCAATGGCCTGATCGTTTCCCCATATCCAGTCTGCCAGGACGAACGAAGGCCCGATAATCAGAGATGTGAGTAGCATAACAGTAATTGCGACAGGCAGGAAGCGTATAACATAGAAGGATTTCAACAGTTAGCCCCCCTTATGTGTATATTTTGGGAGATAAAGGTGAACGATGATACTAAAAGGAAGCGTTTGACCGGTTAATCCGGACAGTTCTCCGGGAGCTTATCAAAGCTCCACAGAGTTTTCAGGAATACGTCAGGTCAATCATCCCCAACATCGTACTTGCAGCCGTTGATGACGGAGCCGCGACCGGTACTAAAACGCAAATTTTTCTTTCACGAAAAAGTCTTTTAATTCATCCTTTGTCATTACACAGTCCGCAGTGGGATCTATACAGATTAATAAGTTATTATATCACCGGTGTATGAGATAAGTGAAAATAGAGATTTTGGACGGTGTATTCAGGTATACTTTTGGATTACCCGGACAGGACGTTTAATTCTCTGGCCCTGGCAACTGCCTGGGTACGGTTTTTTACACCCAGTTTTCCAAAAATATTGCCGGTATGCCATTTCACCGTACGCAATTCAATACTTAAACGGACGGCAATTTCTTTGTTTGACAGACCGCCGGCAAGCAGGTCCAGCACATTCAACTCTCTTTCACTCAGGGGTTCCGCCATTTTAGCATGTTTACCCGGCTGAACCGGTTCCGGCGATAGACCTGGTGAAGCTTCCAGCAAACGATGAATATATTCCGGTTTGATTTTTTGCTGTACCGCTTCGTACAGCAATCTGGTCATGGGAAGGCCTTCCCCGACGAAGAGACTAACGTAACCTTCAGGTTCAGCGAGCGATAAAACACGTTTCAAAAGCTCCATGGATTTATCCGGATTTCCCGAAGCTTTGTAAGCGAGAGCCTCCAGCATCAGAATCTCGATCAGTACGCCGGTCCGCTCCAGCTTTTCTGCGGATTTTGATACCATTTCCATGATTTTCAATGCTTCATCCGGCAAACCCTGTGCCAGGTACACTCTTACCAGGGTGATCTGCTCCAGTTCCGATGCATAGTAGCCTGCCACCGATTTGCGGTCGGGATCGTAAACCGGTTCAGTACCATCTGCCTTGTTCAGTCTTCGATTCCTTATCCATCCAACTGCCATACCGGGATTTCCTTCTCTGAGGGACAGCAGGATTTCATGAGCAAGTATGAAGGTCTCAAATTGTTTACTATCAGGTGATTCGGCTGCCAATCGCCATGCATTCTGGATTATCTGTTTGGCTTCAGCGGTATTCCCCTGCATGGCTCTGACGCGTGCCAGATTAACATATCCTTCCAGTTGCCATGATCCCAGCTTCCCGCTGGCAAGGTAGATGCCCCGGTTGAGCAAATCGGTTGCTTTGTCCAGATTATGCCATTCTCGCTCCAGGTTGCCCAGTCCGATCAGACCGAAACTGGCCAGGGGCAACGGGTTACCCTGGCTGTCCACAGCCAGGTCGAGTATCTTTTGATAGCATGTCCCGGCTTCGTGCAGGTGCCCTGCTGCGATATGTGTTTCAGCCAGACGGCGAAGGGCCAGAACCGTGGTGAAAAGACTGCTCGTTTGTATTCCCATCTGGACGGCTTCATTATAGAGTTTTATAGCCAGGGGTATGGCCGGAAGCTCGCCTCTTAACAGACTGAATTGTCCCAGACAGGGTATCACAACAGACCTCCAGAATGTGCTTTCCGGAGGCAAAGCGGCAAGTGCCTGATGGGCCAGTTTAACGCTTTTGAGTGTTCCACCCTGGGCAGCGGAAAAAACGGCCTTTACCGCCAGGAGGGGACCGGCGAGTTCTCCCCGTGTATCCATTTTCTCGATTTTCTTTAACTGGCTTTCTTCACTTTTCAGCGGGCCTCTATGCAGCCAGAGCTCAGCCAGGACTTCAAAAACAAGCAGAATCGGATTCGCGTTGATGTGCTCTTCCGGCAGAGAACGAATCCAGTATTTAAATGTGGCCAGTTCTCCATGCATCAGAGTAGTCTCGGCATGACGTATGATGAGACTTGAGGCCAGGGCATAGTTTTGTCCCGATAGAGCATATTTTATGGCCGGCGCTACCAGTAAATTTTCCTCATACCACAGGCTGGCCTTTTCGTATAGTGTCGATATCAGTTGCGGCTGTGAATTTCTTAAATTATGCAATAGCAGATCGGCAAAAAGGTGATGATAACGATACCACCGGCCTTCATCATCCAGTGATAAAACAAAAAGATTGGCTCTTTTCATATTTTCCAGAATCTTGCCGCTGTCGTTTCTACCGGTAACAGCATCGCATAATGGGCCTGTTAACTGCTCTAAAATGGATGTCTGAAGCAGAAAGGACTGGATATCCCCGGTCTGACGGTCGAAGACTTCTTCAAAAAGGTAATCCATGATATTACGGTTGCTGCCGCTGAAGGCTGCGATAAACTGTGTGGCATCCGTCCTTCCCTTCAGGGAAATTGCTGCCATTTGCAGCCCCGCGATCCAGCCTTCACTACGTGCATCCAGGGAGGAAATATCTTGCTCGCTGAGGTTTAAATTCATAACCTGGTTAAGGAATTCCCCTCCCTCTTGAGTTGTGAAGCGTAAATCAACGGCCCGTAACTCGGTCAATTGACCGCGGCCCCTCAGATGGGACAGATGCAGTGGTGGATCGGAACGGGTCAGAATAACAAGGTGCATGTTCTGGGGCATATTTTCAAGCAAAAAATCCAGTGCGTTATGGATACTTGTATCTTTGATTTCGTGATAGTCGTCGAAAACCAGAATAAAGTGATTGGGCAGGGAGCAGATCTCATTGATCAGATCGGTAAGCACGATTTTAACCGGAAATTGCTGTGAAGACCGGAACAGCCTTAGCGCGCTTGTGCCAAACTTAGGTTTGATTTTTCGCAGAGCTGCTACAAAGTATTCCATGCATAATGCCGGATCGTTATCGCCTTCATCCAGGGATAACCAAGCTACCGGACGTCCGATGTTTGCAATCCAGTCCGTTATCAGAGTGGTTTTGCCAAATCCCGCAGGCGCGGAAATTAGAATCAGCTTGCTGTCAATCCCGGCATTCAAGCGCTCTATCAGGCGGGGCCGGGATACCAGTACCTGTCGCCTCTGAGGGATGGTCAGCTTGGTCTGTAATAATTGTTCTGAAATCAATCAGCCTGTCTCCATGGACAATCCCATATAATCTTCATTTTAATCAATCATACAAAAGTATATCACGATTATAGCATCATTGGCTTTATGACTGAACCCTTTTTCTAATCCGGTTTACATCCCTGGAAATAGGGATATGCATCGAAAGCACAACTGTACCTGTACTGTACTTTTTCTGTACTTTAGCCAGGTTTCAAGAGGTGTACCGCTGGCTATAATTAAAAATGTGACAAGAAAAATAGCGGGAACGGCAAATGGTAATAACCGGGAACAACATAGATAGAAACATCGACCAGCCGGTCATGTATGAAATTATAATCGATGGACACCTGGATAAGAGCTGGTCAGGCTGGCTGGAGGGAATGGCGATATCCTATGAAGACCGCTATACGGTATTGACAGGCAAAATGACGGACCAGACTGCTCTGCGAGGCCTTCTTGCCAAGGTCTGGGACCTTAACCAGACGGTAATTTCAGTCAAACGTTTATAAACTTACACACCTGGGTGCAGTGGGTGAGTACAAATGACTGGAAATCAAGCTTTGGAGTAAAAAGGGAAAATGAGGGGAGGAAAAGTGAAATGATGAAGATACATGGATGTAAGAAATGCGGAGGTGCACTTGTCTTGGACAAGGATGAATTCGGATGGTATGAACAGTGTATTCAATGTGGTTATACGCATGATATACCCGTGGATAGACCTATAAGAAAGCCTTACATGATGGACCACATGCCTGATAACGGCTCCGATGATGCACCGGACCTGGTAACGATGTGGAAACAGGATAAAATAGCGGCTTTTAAGCCGATTGACATAACGGATAACCGGGAAGAAGACTGACAGGGCTTGTCAGGTATATAAATTCTTATAAAGGGCTTTAATCAAGTCCGCAACAATTATTATTGCTAATTGGTTTCATGCTTCCGGAGAAAGCTCACCCGTTGCCCGGCCCGGTATATCGTATATGCCGAGCCGGGTTGTTGTATATCCGGCTATCTATCTACATACTGATGACTTTTAAGTCACCATTAATCTGAATAAAAAATACTCCCTGGTCTTCGCATGTTTCGTTTTTTACGCTACCTGTGTTTTCCGTTGTTGTCAGCTACTGGATAACGATCCGGTTTCCATTAATCGTATATTGAAAATGATTGCGATGATTGGACAAGAACAGTTACACCATATATAATATTCGGAAAGCTTCTGGTATGACTAAAAGGCTAGAGGATAACCCGTGATTAAGTTGTTCAGTAAAATTCCGGGTAAGAAAACTGGCGTAACTTATGTTTCATAATGTTCATGCATACAGTACTGAAATTCCAGTAAATCGGGTTGATACAATTAAAGCGTCTGCCGGCGGACGGTTCCGGTTTAAAAATACAACTCGCGAAGACCTGGAAACAGTTCCTCTCAACTTTGCCGGATCGGCAACTGATAAATATCGTCGAGAGTGCAAGCAACAGGGAAGGTCTGTTGTCACAAAGGTGGAAGGAGGTGTTGGAAGTTCAAAAAGGGGTGAGGACTAAATGCAGTGTTGATTTTTTACACCCAAACTTGAGGAAAAGTTTTATATAGTTTCAGGTCGATTTTTCAACACGGTTTTACCGGTTATATTTTGAGAAGGAGTAAAAACTGATGAAGAAACTGATATTATTTCCGCTGGTGGCAATATTAATTGTTTCCTTGTTTCTCTGCTCATGTTCCAGCGATACTACATCCAAAACAACCCAAGCACAAACAACCCAGGCTCAACCAACTCCAGCCAAAACAGCCCCCGCAGCGGCAGCTCCAATTGAATTGTCTTTATCCCATAGCTTCCCTCCCATGAGCGGCCTGGGAGTAACGCTTCAGAACTGGGCTGACTCAATCGCTGAACAAACTGACGGCAGAGTAAAAATTACCGTCTATGGCGGCGGCTCATTGTTGAAGTCTTCCGAGCTCTATGACGGAGTAGCCACCGGGGTGGTAGATTTAGGTTACGGACACCCGACTGATGATATGGGACGTTTTGGATTGGATACCGCTTTTGCTCTGCCTGGCCTGGGGATAAACGCTAACTGGCCTGATGTCAAGGTAAAAACAGAGGTAGCCAAAAAAGTCAGAGACAAGTTCCCTCAGGTCAAAGACAAGCAACCGGATGTGGTGCATCTGTTTGATTGCTGGATGTCTCCATACGTTTTCCAATGCACAAAAAAGGGTGTGACTGTCCCAGATGATTTGAAGGGAATGAAAGTGGCTGCTTCAGGTCTTTTTATAAGCTTCGCTACTACCCTGGGGGCAGTGCCGGTTGAAGTTCCCGCTCCGGACAGGTATACCTCCCTGGAGAGGGGACTAATCGATGGCTCATGGGATGTCTGGGGCGGTATATTTGCCATGAAGCACTATGAGGTGAGCAAATACTACACCGAAAAAATTGATTTCGGCGCCGGCTCAGCTATGGTCATTATGAGCAAAAGCAAATTGGAATCCCTGCCCTCGGATATACAGCAAATTTTCCTTAACCAGCAAAATGTAGCCCTGGATTTTCCGGAACCAGCCTTCGGAAAAGAAATACCTCTGGCAAAAGCTGAGGTTGATAAGCGCAATGGGGTCTATGTCGATGTTACGCCTCAGGATATAGAGATGTGGGAAAAGGCTATCGAGCCATACTATGATGTCTGGGTGGAAGATATGGAAGCCAGGGGATGGTCAGATGCCCAGGCTTATCTGAACGAGCTCAGGCAAGCGCTGGATTCTTACAAGTAACCCGGGACATTTGTTGGTATAAAGTCCATAAGGATATCGGAAGCAAGCTGTGCCTGGTTGCAATAGTGGAGGTTATTACTTTCCTGTAAGCATGTGCAGCTTGCTCCAGGTCACTTTTTAATCGTACCTGCGACATGTAAGTTGTAGATTGACGCGTCAATACTGGATTTGTACAGCATCCGGTGGGGGGATTGACTGGTATTTTTCAGGTAAAGACAGCAGTATTTCGGTCATTTTGGAGGAGGCCGGTAAATAATGAGGTTAATCCATCGACTAAAAAAAATGGCAGGCCGCCCCAGTAAGATCATTCAGAGCTCCGCAGAACAGGGGAACAAACGTCCCGGAGTTGTGGGAGGCATGACAAACCTGGTGACTTTCCTTATCCGGTGGCTCAATAATATCGGAATGGGATTTATCGCACTGCTTATGATTCTAATTACGATTGACGTGCTTTTAAGATGGATAGCCAACCGGCCTATCAAAGGGGTGAATGAACTCGCAGAGCTTACCATGCTGCTGGTGGTTTTCCTTACTATAGGGTATACCCAGTTGACGAAGTCCAATGTGTCGGTAGACCTGCTGTTCACGCGTTTTCCACAGAGGATGCAGCTTGTCGTGGATGCCTTTAACTACCTGTTGAGCCTTGGAATCAGCGCATTGATGCTGCGACAGGCAATCATCTATACCAGCTACCTGGCGGATATTAACCGTCAATCCGTGATTCTAAAAATACCGGTAGCCCCGTTTCAATTTGCGATGATTATCGGTTTTGCCATGCTTTCTATCGTATTATTGTTTCAAATGATTGATGCTGTGAGGAAGGCGGTGAAAAGATGAGCGAACCTGTGATTGGGCTCATAGGCATTGTTGTCCTCCTCGTACTTATTTTCCTGCGCATGCCCATTGGATTAGCCATGGCCCTGGTAGGCTTCGGTGGGTTTGCTATTATCAGCGGTACTTCCGGCGCCTTCTCTAATCTGAGCTCAGTCTCTTACAGGTATGTGGCGGACTATAATTTTGTAGTGATTCCCCTTTTTATGCTTATGGGGACTATCGCTGCAAATACGGGTATAAGCCGTGACATCTACCGTTCAGCCCATAGCTGGGTAGGACAAATACGGGGAGGCCTGGCAATGTCTTCGGTAGTAGCAGCCGGCGGGTTTGCAGCCATCTGCGGCTCCAGTACGGCTACCGCAGTCGCCATGGCAAAAGTAGCCTTTCCGGAGATGAAAAGATATAACTATGACGAGGGTATGGCGGTCGGCTCACTGGCTGCCGGTGGTACACTGGGCATACTCATCCCTCCCAGTATGGGATTTATCATGTATGCAATCCTTACCGAAGCATCTGTAGGCCAGCTTTTTATGGCCGGGATTATTCCTGGAGTACTGGAAGTAGTATTTTACATCTTCACCATCTATTTTCTCTGTCTGCGCAATCCAAAAATGGGGCCTCCGGGTCCCAGGACAAGCCTGAGGGAAAAGATCGTGTCCCTGAAGAATATCTGGTCTATGCTGGCCCTGTTTGTTCTGGTGATGGGCGGCATTTATCTGGGGTTCTTTACACCCAGTGAAGCTGCCGCTGTCGGAGCATCCGGAGCCCTGATTATCAGTCTGGTTATGAGAAGAATGAACACCAGGATTTTTGTAGATTCCATAGCGGAAACCGGCCAAACCACCGCCATGGTGTTGATTCTCATCATCGGTTCGATGATATTTGCCAGATTTCTGGCTGTTTCCAAGCTTCCTTTTGTAATGGCCGATGTGGTGGCCAATCTGGATTTACCGGCTGTTCTTGTACTGGCCGGCATACTGGTTTTCTATGTTATTATCGGCTGTTTTCTGGAAATCTTTTCCTCACTTGTCCTGACCATACCGATTATCTTTCCCACTATAACGGCCCTGGGATTCGATCCGGTCTGGTTTGGCGTACTGGTGGTGAGGGTGGCGGAAATAGGATTGATCACACCGCCTATCGGAATGAATGCTTTCGTGATTGCCGGGGCGACAGGGGTACCTACGGGCAGAGTTTTCCGGGGTATTCTGCCTTTCGTCATAGCAGATATACTGCATGTTGCACTCCTGGTTGCCGTACCCGCAGTCTCACTGTTTCTGGTTAATACGATGATGAGTTGATGTCGCGGCTCAAAACCCGTTCCATACGCAGCCCTGCGGCGGCATGGTAGGGTCTTTCAAAGGCCTCAGGATATCTTTTTCTAAGCTTTTCTATATCGGCCCTTTCGGCTTCTACCAGGAACCCGCTGACAACCATACCTGTAGCGTTCTTTGAGGTTATATTATGCGGTGTTATGGTATTAATAGCACCCCCTCTATCAAGTTCTCCGGGAACTATCGGGTCATACCTGGCCCCGTGGTCCATGTACACCACTCCGGGCATGATCCTCTCCGTTACATAAGCGCCTCCGAGTACTCCCCCTCTTTCATTGAATACCTTTGCCACATCACCGCTGCTGATACCCCTGGCAGCGGCGTCTGCCGGATTGATCCAGAGCGGCTCATAGTAATAGCCATCCGGTCCTTTAACTTTACAGGTCGGGGCTTCCCTGGTCCAGGTGATGTCATCGCACTGGGCATGCACCCTCCACCGTCCATGGTTGGATACGATAAGCAGGGGGAATTTATCCGCTCTCCGGCTGGATAATGACTCATCATGGTTTTCTCCCTTTTCAATCCAGTGCGGTACCGGCGGTCTTTCTTTGTCATCGGGGAAATATTTTGCCAGGTTCTGGGAATAGTATTCCAGCTTGCCGGACGGGGTTTCCAGAGGGTTATTCTCCGGGTCGTCGTGGAATCCCCTTAAGCCGACCTTGTATTCATGCCATTTGGGATCCGTCGGGACAACGAAGTAACCCTTTTCCTTGAACTCCTCGTAAGTGGTCATTTTCTCCAGCCCGGAAGTCTCAAAACCGAGCTTGATCAGGTCCTGAACGGTTTGTCCCTCCGTTAATTTGTCCAGTAGACCCAGCTTCCCGGCAATCAGGCAGACGGCCTCATAATCACTGACCGACTCTCCAAGGGAATTAATACATTTCTTCTCGTTTACAACGACCCGGTATTGCCCGTTACCCGAATCGCTGTTGATATCATCCTCTTCGAACTTGGTATTGATGGGCAGAACGATATCGGCAAACTGGCAGTCATTTTCCATCCAGGGGTGCTGTGCCAGGATGAACTCGATCTTCGGACTCCTCAGCGCCTTGATGTAGTTGTTGCTGTCGTTCCAGCAGGTTATCCAGCAGGGAGTATCGGTCCATATCATGTGTACTTCAGGACAACCTTCCGCCGGGTAAGTGTACTTGGTGAACTGGTTTTCAGTTAAAGCCAGGCATAGTGTAGTGCCGTACCAACTCACAGGCGGCTTTAAAAGGGCGTCGTGAATGAGGTTCTTGGGAATGAATTGTCTTGGATAGATGGTATCCGGCCTTAAATCGCGTCCGTAGCCTTTCGATACATCCCATACGGCAGGCACGTAATCTCCCCTGTTGGCCTTACCCGGAAAGGGCGATGCGATACTTAACGGCATAGGCTGCCTGAAATGCATATTCCATTCTATCATCTTGACCTGGTGACTTCCGGGTTTACCCAGACCCTGCATTCCCAGCAGCATGACCTCAAGACGTCCGTTTTCTGTAGCATACGGCACCCTTATGCCGGGGCCGCCGTTGCCATGCAGGATAGTTGCCGGCTTCGAGGCCCAATCCCTTGCCAGGGCTTTGATAGTCCATTCGGGTATGCCTGTCTTCCCGGATGCCCAGGCGGGTGTCTTGGGAATACCATCCTCTTTCCCAAGTACGTATTCCTCAAATTTGTCAAAGCCATAGGTATGAGTAGCTACATACTCCTTATCGTAAGTCCCTTCGTTTATCCAGAGATAAGCAATGGCCAACCGCAGAGCGGCGTCAGTGCCCGGTCTGATGGGGATCCATTTATCGGCATGAATAGCGGCTCCGTAGTTGAGGTCCGGGCAGATATAGACGGACTTGATGCCGATTTCGCTCCACCAGTAGCACAGGCGGCTTGCCATCTGCCCGTTGAAGCCCCAGGGAGTCGTCTCCGGGTCGCATCCCCAGAATAACAAAAGTCTGGAATTCTCCGCGATATCCGGCATGACATTGGTATCCGGTCCCATCTGT
The DNA here is from genome assembly GCA_016926695.1 of Dehalococcoidales bacterium. The sequence continues at coordinate 15,177 of JAFGOB010000148.1, forward strand.
CCTACTGGTTCCATTCCCCAGACATGCTTGGCACCCCAGTACCACCCTTCCCAGCTATCCGGGTTCCTGGTCTGTAAGGTATAGCCTCCTAGTAAATTAAGCAGCCTGAGGCCGCAGCCGTGAGCGGAATGCACGGTCTTCATTTCGCCGTGACCATCCATCTGCGCGAGGATAGAATACGGCCCGTATTCATCTATGACCCTTTTTATCTCTCCAGCTATCAGTTCCAGGGCCTCTTCCCATGAGATTCTTACATAACCGCTCTTACCCCGGTTCTGCGCATTTCTTTTACTTGAAGGGTCCCAGTCGATCCTTTTCAACGGGTAAAGAATCCTGTTTGGAGAGCTGACACGTTTTTTATATGCCAGGCTGTAAGGAGGTATCAGGGCTTTCATGCCGGGTTCGAAGGACTTGCCGTGTGCTTCCATTTTCCACGGATTAAAGCTTTCTTTGTCATATTTCCAGTCGAAATGCAGCGGCCTGACCCTGATTATCCTGCCGTTCCTGACATCCACCACCGCTGAATTTGAATTCGGGGCGAAACCAAGAGTGATGGGGTATGAATACTCGGACTCAGAATTCCGGCTGACTGCCTGTTTTTCTTGAAGCCTGTTCTCTTTTTCCATAGTTCCCTCCTTTGATGACAGACCGCTTTCTTTATCCCGGCTGTGAGTTTATGACGGTATAACCGGTTTACATTATCAAAGTTGACCATTATTGTAGCAAATGATGAGGGCTGAGTCAATAATTAAGTTGACCTTTAATTATAACCGCTTGACAAATAATACTTAACTTGATGCATTAACATCATAGGATTTATTACCAGGTATTTGATGTACTTGCTGTTATTAGCAAATAATCAGATCGGGTAGTAGCGGGTTGAGTGTGTGCTCTATTCAGCCTTGATGCGTTATTCCTGCTTCTTGAAGGAATTTCTCCATTTCCCTGTTAAAAACATCGGGATTTTCCAGGTTGGACATATGACCTGCTCCGGGAATTATCACCGATCCGGCATTCGGGATTAAATTCTTCATTTCTGCGGTATGAAGGAAGACGGCTTTTGATTCGAATTCACCGTTTATGATAAGTACTTTAACTTTCATTCCCGACAGGTGCTGCAGTTTAAAAGAATAGAGCGCCGAGAATATCTTGTTGAACTCCTTTGTTTCAAACCGGACCATCTCTGATTTTTCATATTCAAGCACGCTTTTATCCATTCCCGCCCATTTTTCACTCCGCGTTTTTCCGGCATACCAGAAGGCGAAACCAGCATATTTCTTTACTCCGAACAGTCTGACCATCAGGGTAAAAAGCCACTCGGGAGCCAGCAGGTATTTGGTAATCCTGTCGCTGAGTGTGAGTTCACTTGACGCGGCGGTATCGGACAGTACCAGGGCGCTGAGATTATGCGGATATTTGGCTGCGTAAGCCTGCGCTATCATTCCTCCCATGGAGAGACCGCAGATAACGGGGGCTTTTATTTCCAGCGCTTCAAGCAGGGCTGACAGGTCATCGGCGAACAGCTCCATTGAATACCTCTTTTTCAGAGAGCCGCCTGTTTGACCGTGTCCCCTCACATCATACGTGATGACCTTGAAGTTACGCGAGAAATAGTCAGCCTGAGGTTTCCACATACGCTGATTGACCCAGCCGCCGTGTATGAACACCATCGGGAAACCGTTGCCATATACTTCATAGAAGGTCCGGATATCACCGGTCTGTGTTGTTGGCATTTAAATCAGGCTATTCTTATCAAATATATTGTGACCACAGTTTTATCCTTCAGATTATATACCCATATCAGTTTCAATCTCAAAGTTGTCTGCTGAGACTAATCAGGAAGACCTTGACAATCAAACCTGTGTTCTCTATTCTTTTGACAAAGGGGGGCTAAAGATGAAACAGGCTGTTGTGATTCTATCGATTATGGTCCTGGTACTGTCATTTTTTGGCTGTAACAATACGGGAGCTAATCATCTTGGCAAAGGCGATGCTTGCACGGAAAAAGGTCAATGGGATGCGGCTATCGATGAATACACGCAGGCTATAGAAAGTGATCCCGATCTGGCTCTGGCCTATGCCAGCCGGGCTTCTGCCTACAATAATACGGGAGAGTATGATCTTGCGATTGCCGACTGCAATGAAGCCATTGAGATTGAACCCCAAATGGCATTGGCCTATAACAACCGGGCCTGGGCGTATGATGAAAAGGGCGAGTTCGATCTTGCTCTTGATGATTCCGACAAAGCAATAGAGCTTGATCCTGAAATGTCCTGGGCCTATTTCAACCGTGCATTAGCTTACAGCGGTAAAGATGAGTTTGATCTCGCCATCAACGACTACAACAGGGCTATCGAGCTGGGACTCCAGGATGTGGATGTGGTCTACTTCGACCGTGGCAGCGCCTACGCGGCGCAGGGAAAGAATGCCGAGGCGTTAAATGACTTTGAAAGGTGCATCGAACTCTCGGATAACCAGGGACTAATTGAGAGGGCAAGAGAAATAATGAAGGGGCTTAAATAAAAATATATATGCCGGTTACGGAGTTAACCTGTACTGGTGATGATCTAAAGACCTGTATGTTGAAGCCCGGGACGGATACCGGTATCCGTCCCGGGCATTGTTACTATTTCTGTTCCTCTATTACGGGTTATTTACGGAGCGAACAGTTTCTTCAACCTTGAACCTGGCCACGCTCTGCTCGAGCGTTACAGCCATGTCCCTGAGAGTCTGTGATGAGGCCACGATCTCTTCAACCTGGGCGCTCATCTCCTGGGCGGAAGCTGAGACCTGTTCAGTTGCCGCGCTGTTCTCTTCCGCTATTCCTGCTACTGTTTCAATAGACCGGGAAACCTGACTTGCTGAACCGGTCATTTCCTTTGCAGCAGAAGTATTGGCTTCGGTGATATCGCCTACGCTATCGATAATTTTGACCAGATCATTCGCGGAGGTATTGACCTGCTGGGCTTTATCTGAAATTTTGTTGATCTGGATATTTACCTGGTTGGATATTTTCAGAATCTGTTCCAGCGATTGTCCCGCTTCCACTGCTAGATTGAAACCTTCGGCAACTGCGGTATTACCTTCATTCATAACCTGGGTGGCTTCTTCTACGCCTTTTTGAACATTGCTGATCAAATCGGCTATCTCTTTTGTGGCTGTAGCCGTTCTTTCAGCCAGTTTTCTGACTTCATCAGAAACCACTGCAAAACCTCTTCCCTGTTCTCCAGCCCGGGCTGCTTCAATGGCTGCGTTTAAAGCCAGCAAGTTGGTCTGGGCTGCTATATCGTCAATGACAGCCACTATTTTTCCGATTTCAGCGGAGCGTGCTCCCAGTTCTTCTATTTTTTGGGATACTTCGCCTGTTGAGGCTTTAATTTTTTCCATCCCACTGAGTGTATGGCGTGCATTACCAGCTCCTGTTTCGGCTGATTCGGCCGCCTGTTTGGCTCCCGTTGCAGCCTCATCCGCGCTATTGGCCATTTCTGTGAGAGTATTGGCTACCTGAGTTATAGATGCGACAGCTTTTTGTACTCCTTCGGATTGCCGGGTCGATCCCTGGGCTAACTGGTTTATTGCATCCGATAGACTCCCTATAGACCTGGAAGTTTCCTGAGCGTTGTTAGATTGTTCCTGGGCGCCTTTGGCCATCTGCTGACTGCTGACAGCCACCTGCTGAGTAGCTTCACTGGACTGTCTGGCGGCAGTGGAAAGCTGATCGCTGGCTGTGCTTAATTGAGTGGCATTTTCCTTCAATTGGCTGACCAGACTATTGAGTTGTTTTTGCATTGCATTGTATGAACCTGCCATATCTCCCAGTTCGTCTCTGGACTTGATTTTAATACTATGTGTCAGATCTCCTTCCGCAATAGTCTTCAGGGCTTGATTGAGTTTCTTGACGTTCGAGGAAATATTATTTGATATCCACAATCCCAGGAAAACAGCAATGATTACCGCCAGTGCCGCAATTCCAATCGTAATAAGAATAGCTCTGTTTTTGGCCTCGGTAACGGCAGCGTCTGCTGCCAGTACGTTGGCATGAGAAGTATCGTTTGCATAACCTATATCTTTAGTGAGTTGATTATTCACTACTGCCAGGTCGCCGAGTAAAGCATTACCTGCTTCGATTCCCTGTTCCCTGTAGACAACCATCAATTTTTCGATGACCTCTTCAACCGCCTGTTTTTCTGCGACTATTTGCTCATATAAAGCTCTCCGTTCCGTGCTTATCAGAGGGTCCAGAGCCATAACACATTCCTGAGTCAGGTTGGCCTGTGTTTCCCGCAGCTCGATCCAACTGTCTTTTAAAGTCAGGCCATAGGCCAGCATATAGGATATCTGGCGGTTAATAGCCGCCCTCATCTGGGCCCACTGGAAGTCCTCCTGGGTCTGGGTAAACACAGTCTTTTCGTCCCTGGCCGCGTTTTCCAAACTTATATAAGACACACCGAAAATCCCTATCAACAGTAACACCGTAACCATAAAACCGCTTAATAACTTGGCCTTGATTGATAACCGCATTCCTTCCTCCCTACTTCATATACTTAGTATCCCAACTAACAATAATAATATGTCTGCATTTGGAGCATTACAAAGATTCCAGATTTTATTTCCATCGGGACTTTCTGCCATTTTGTATGGGTTTTTAAACCAATGCCGGACAATGGAATTTTTGCTCTACGTCCTTCTTGACAATTTTTTTTCCGGTGTATATACTTATGTAGTATGTTAATTAACCAAATAACTAATTAACATGAGGAATGCTTATGCTGATTCGCAACCGAAATATCAGATGTCCAAGCTATTCTGGATGAAGACTCCAGTAATATTCCTGGTATCCTGATCGCTTAAGCGAATTATAGGCAGCATATTATTAACTTCAAGGTGAGATTATATGCAATTGAACCTGGAGTATAACGAAAAACCCATCTTCCTTCAGTTTGCCGAAGAACTGGAAGAAAACATATTGAAAGGCATTTTCGAGGAGGAATCCCAGATTCCTTCCACTACGGAAGTGTCGATCAATTTAAGGATAAATCCAGCTACTGCCAACCGGGGGGTTAACCTGCTGGTGGATGAAGGGATTATCTATAAAAAGCGCGGTATCGGCATGTTTGTAGCCGCGGGAGCCAGGAAAAAAATCATCAAAAAAAGAAGAAACGCTTTCTATGAAAGTTACATACTGCCGCTGATCAGGGAATCAAAGAATTTGGAACTGAGAAAGAGTGAAATTCTTGCCATGATCGAGAGAGGATATGGACAATGAGCATGATTGAGATCAAAAACGTCAGTAAACAATTCGGAAAGACCGAGGCCCTCAAGGGCGTCACCCTGACATTCGAACCGGAAAAAATATACGGCCTGTTAGGGAGAAACGGGGCCGGCAAGACTACCTTACTCAATATTATTACCAACAAGATATTCGCCAGCGCTGGTGAAGTCATGGTAGACGGAGAAACGGCTGTGGAGAACGACCGTGCGCAGGCCAAGATATTTTACATGACTGAAAAAAATGTGCATCCCTGGGGGATGACGGTCCGGGAAGGCTTCAGATGGGCTCATGAGCTGAATCCCGCTTTTAACGAGAAATATGCATATGCGCTGGCCCGGAAATTCGACCTGGATACCGGAAAGAAAATAAAAAGCCTGTCCAGCGGCTACAACTCGGTTTTCAGGCTGGTGCTTACTCTGGCATACTGTTCGCCGGTGCTTATTTTAGACGAGCCAGTGCTGGGACTGGATGCTGCTCACAGGGATCTTTTCTACCGTGAGCTTATAGCCTACTACAGCGAGCATCCGCGCACAATAGTCATCGCCACTCACCTGATTGACGAAGTGGCGGAGGTTCTGGAACAGGTGATTATTCTTAAAAACGGACAAATAATCCTGGATGAACCCGTGGAGTCCGTATTGCAGTTGGCCTACTCGGTTTCCGGGGAAGAAGCCAGTGTTGACTCATTTACGCGCGGTAAAAAAGTAATCCGCGAGGAATCCATCGGAAGATTCAAAACGGCTACCATTTTCCAGAAACGTGACAGCGGCGACAGGTCCCGGTTGCAGGAACTGGGGCTTGAAGCAACGTCAGCCAGATTGCAGGAAGTGTTCATCAGCCTGACCAGTTCATAAAAAGGGGAATAGTCCATGAGAAGTATTATGAAAATCAATAAATTGCACTTTGTAGCTTTGTTTAGCTGGCAGATTATCACTTGCTTTGCAGTTTTATTACTGAATGTCCTGATCTCTGCGGCGGTTATCAGGCTGACGGATTACGAAGGGCCGGCAGGGACCGGAGACGGCATTGCTATGATCTGGATACTCGTGGTTGGCCTGATATTTTTCGCTCCGAGCTTCAAGTATATGCTGTTTCAGGGTATTTCCCGAAAAAGGTTCTTTTTGGCCGGGAGCCTGAGCATGGTAACCCTGGCAGCCGTTATCACGGTACTGGTGCTGGTAATTTACAGCATCAATCTGCAGGTGGCAAATGTATGGATGGTCTATAAAGTCATATATGGAAACCATGTTAGTATCGGCCTGGTATTATGGGAGTTCGCTGCTTTCCTCTTCTTGGGTATGCTGGGATGGTTTATCAGCCTGGTATATTACGTAAGCAACCGGATTGCCAGGTATATTGTCTCTATTTCTCCCATCGTCCTGATAATCTTGCTGGTATTTTTCAATGCTCTGGCCGATGGAGCCATCAGCCGCACCGTACTGGATTTTTTAATAACTGTCATGGGGTTGTCTTCTTCCGATCCTAATCCCTATACCGGCACTGTCAGTATGCTGGCGGCGGCGGTTATCATCAGCGGAGCTGTTTTCCTGCTCCTGCGCCGGGCCCAGGTCAATGATTGATCATATCTCTTTTTAACTCGTCCATTACTTCCTTTTCATGTTTGATGAATTTTTCCCTGCCCTGGGAAAAAGCTTCCGGTACCCAGGTCATGACGTTAAGGCTATATGTTACGGCTGGTATCCAGTGATAGGGAATGGATATCAGTACAAGCCCTTCGGGGAATACCTCTTTTGCCCTCATGCCGAAGGTCATTCCCGTTACCACGTAGTTGACTTTGCCGGTCTGAAATGGATACACATAGAGAGAGGCACAGGCGAAGACACAGGATACCACGCTTCGATACAGCTCGCCGGTGGTATAAGCCATGGCCCTCATGACGATTTCAGCCTGTCTGGCGGTGCCCACGATGACTAAAAGGTCCGGCTCGAAAGTCAACCGGTCAACCTGCGCGTAGGCTACGTAGTTTATTGTGCCCATAGCCGGCCTGGTGAAGTTCTCATATACGCTGTAAATCAGGTTGCTGTTGGCCCGGTCGTCCTGGAAAATCCTGCCCCCGCCGCCTATCTGTCCGGCAGTGGCGGCCGCGCTGGTTTCCTGCATGCCGAGGGCATTTTTCCCGGCGCAGTCTTCGTTCTCTTTCGAAAAGTAAAACGGCTCGTTCCTCTGCTGGGCTTCCTTGATCATTTCACAGAAAGCCAGGCTCTTATCAAGCTGCTTGATTCCCTCCGGCCTGTTGAACAGGTACTTCATGCCGATAGCCGGCTTTTCCAGATCTAGTTTTTTATAGATGGACATATCGGTCTGGAGCGGTATCATATCAACCTCCTTTAAATAACATAATACAGCGGTATTCTGTACTTAACGATGTTATATTATACCGAAAAATGAAATCAAGGTCGTAAAATATTCGACTTAAAACGGCCAATTTTTATGACGTTAAGTATAGCAGCAACAGGGGAAGTATGTAAAGAAGGCTTTCATAACCGTGTGCGGTTCTATCTATCTTGAGTAGATGCTATAATAGCGATAATAGTAAACAAGATTCCGCCTTTGAGCCTTTTATGGAAACAGCCTGCGGATGTTAACAGGAGGAGTTAATTCATGATGCATGAACCGCCGTCCCTGCCTGAAAACTGGGATCAATTAACCAGGGAAGAAAAACGGCATTACAGAATGGACCGTTTTCTTAACCCCCCAGGGGTTGAATTCATCAGCCCGGAAGCCCGGGAAGCCTATCGAATAAGGGCCCGGAGAATCGTGGATGTCTATAACATACAGGAGCCGGATAGGGTCCCTCTTAACCTGCCGGTGGGCAACCTGCCTTTAACTCTATACGGCATCAATATGCACACCGCCATGTATGAGGCGGAGAAAGCAGTCGAAGCCTGCAATCAGTTTAACCGTAAGTATTCCGCGGAGCTGGAATATTTTGCCAGTCCGATGACTATTTCCGTCAGGACAATGGATATTCTGGATTTCAAACTTCTGGCCTGGCCCGGCCACGGGCTATCGACGGATGCCCCCGGTTACCAGTTCCTGGAAGGTGAATACATGAAAGCGGATGAATATTCAGCCCTGGTCCGGGACCCCTCCGATTTCTGGATGAGGACTTTTCTGCCCCGCGTCTTCAGCGCTTTTGAACCGTTACGCATCTTACCGCCCCTGACAGACCTGCTGGAGATAGCCCCCAGCCAGCTTGCGGTCTTGAAGGACCCCCGTATCAGGAATACCCTGCGCAAACTGCTTGAGGTAGGGGAGGAGGCGGAGAAACGGGACAACATACTGGCGCCTTACATAGGGATGGGAGCAGCCAGCGGGTTTCCCAACTCAATGGCTGCGATCAACAAGGCCCCCTTTGATATCCTGGGTGATTCACTGAGAGGGACACAGGGGATCATGAAAGACCTCTACCGCCGGCCGGACCGGATCCTGGAAGCGCTTGAAGTGATCTGCGAGGTTACGACCACTTCCATTTTATCCCAAGCCCGCGCTTCACAGGGACTGGTAGTCATGCTGCCTTTACATAAAGGGGCTGACGGCTGGATGTCACAGAAGCAGTTCGATACGTTCTATTTTCCCTCGCTTAAAAAAATGATGGATGCCCTGATTGCGGACGGATTGATCGTCACTTTGTTTGCCGAGGGGAGCTTTAACACCCGTCTGGAATCAATAAACGTCTTTCCCAGGGGGACCGTCTGCTGGTATTTCGATCAGACGGATATGGTCAAGGCCAAAGAAGTCCTGGGGGATAGGTGCTGTATTCAGGGAAACGTACCCGCCTCCCTGATAACCACCGGTTCGCCGGGCGATGTCAAAGAATGCTGCCGTAAATTGATTAAAGATTGCGGTAAAGGCGGCGGATATATCATGGCGGCCGGCTGTGTGGCCGAGAATCCCAGGCTGGAGAACCTGCGGGCCATGCTGGAAGCAGTCAGGGAATACGGCGTTTATCGGTAGTGAATGCAGCAACAATAAAAGATTCAGTATCAGGGCGGACTGTTATCGATAGTGTTTGTTCATTATAGTAGAATAATGCGGTGAGATAGGAATATGCCTTTGATTATCAGCCACAAAGTGAGGAGGGTAATCCGCTTTGAAAGTGCTGCTGGATACGGATATTGGTTCTGATATCGATGATGCCGTATGTCTGGCATATCTGCTGGCTAAGCCGGAATGTGAACTGATGGGCATTACCACGGTCACCGGGGAGGCTGAAAAGAGAGCGATGCTGGCCAGCGTTCTCTGCCGCGCGGCGGGAAAGAACATACCTGTCTATCCCGGCTTTGAGGAGCCGTTAACGGGTATGCAAAAGCAGCGATATGCTCCCCAGGCGGCAGCCCTGGACAGGTGGGACCATGACAGCCGGTTTCCGCGTGGACAGGCCGTTGAGTTTTTAAGAGAGACCATCCGGAAATATCCCGGTGAGATCATTCTATTGACTATCGGTCCTCTGACAAATATCGGGCATCTATTCAGGGATTATCCCTGGATTCCCTCCTTTCTAAAAGGCATCGTTATGATGTGCGGGGCCTTTTACGAGCCGGCAACAAGGCTTGATGTTGTGGAGTGGAACGCCGTGTGCGATCCGCAGGCAGCGGATATAGTTTACCGGGCTGCGATAAGTGAACATCGTTCGTTCGGTCTGAACGTGACCAGAAAGGTGACCATGGACAGAGATCAATTCAAAGAGAAGTTCCGTCATTATCTGCACAGGCCCGTGATGGATTTTGCCGGGTCCTGGTTTGAGAAAAGCCAGACAGTTACCTTCCATGACCCCCTGGCGGGAGCGGCTGTATTCAATGACCGCATTTGTGTACTTAAAAGGGCGAATGTCACAGTCGACCTGACGGAAGGGGAAACAAGGGGGATGACGTGCTGGGCGCCCGGCGAATCGGGAAAACACCAAATTGCGGTTGAAGTCGACGCGCAGAGCTTCTTTCAGGAGTATTTTCCGGTTTTTCAGGTCCCGGAGAGCTGACTTTTATCCGTGTCCTTTGAGTTGCTGATAGACTCAAAACTGTCCGGGTGAAGCCGGGGCTGCCGCTGTACAGTATATCCGGAGCCCCGGAGCTAGAGGAGGAAGTCTTCCCTGAATTTATCTTTCTTGGGATTGTCCAGGATGATAATGGTAAGCCGCAAACGGCTTTAATGTGTCATTCCGTGAAACTATCCGCATCCCCTGAGCGATAATACCTGATCGTTCACCAATGGTAGCGTCAGTTCCCGGGCTGGTCTTTATTTTCTTTCAGGAACTCCTCTGCGAACTTGATGGCCTCACTCGGTGAAATTTCCAGCGTTTCTTCGTAGGTCATCTCGACGTACTCTTTTTCCAGTTCTTCGATATAGGTATTGAATTTTGGATTCTGCTGCCTGATGGAATCAAGTTTGCTGTGCAGCTCGTTGATTTCATTGTCCAGTTCATCGAAATTTATATCGAGATGCAAAATATGATTGAGTCTGACCAGGATTGCTCTGATTGATTTTGAGCTGTATCCAACAGCAATATTAAACTCCGGATAGTACGGCACCCTCACAGTGAAGGTCGCGCCGTCAAGGCCCTTTTTCTTGCACGCATGTACCAGCATTTGATTAAAGGTAGCCGGACCTTCCCGGTTGGAATACATAACGTTATACTGGTCCATATCATTCTTGACTCTGGTACCGGAGCAGGTGCAGGTCATCACGGGTTCACGGGTATAGGGTATTTTAGCCAGGAGCCCTCCGAAGGAGAACAATCGAGAAGCACCCAGATCGGAGGCCAGAGAGACCACGGTATCGGCGTATTCTTCCCAGTTGAGGTTCGGTTCGGTACCCAGGAAGAGGATCAGGTCATGGTCTGATACAGGATTTTCGGCGTAGTAAAATTCATTCCTGGGAAACTGTGTCTCCACGATCAACCCTTCCTGCATTTTAAAGAACGGAGTCAGGCTGTGTGAATCAGATATCTGATAAATATGATAGCGGGAGGCAGGAAGTTCAGCGAATTTTTCCGCCTTTAGCTGCTTGATGAAATAGTTGATTCCACCTGTAGCTACGTTGCCGCTGTTGATCCACCCACTTAAGCCGCATACAATACTGGGATTCCGCAAGGTTGGTTTTTTGGTTATAATCAAACGTGGTTCATCACTCATAGCATCAACCTCCCATGGCCTTTCAGCCCCATTATAGCATACGAAAAAATTTCCGGGCACTGCCGCCGGTATTAAGCCGGCAATGAGACCAGGAGGAATGAAAAAATGGGCTAATACACCAATAGTTGTGGACAGACCGGGCGGAGCTTGATTACAATTATTGTATTCTCCGGAATTTACGAGGTTCAGGAATGAATCATCATCCGGAGCTACACCAGCGAGTTCTCATACGGGGAGTAAACAACAAGGACCGGGAGGATCTGCCGGAACCAGAACGGACAGTCTTCAGGGCTTCCGTCTTCTAAACGACCCAGGAATTAAAACGCAGTCCTGCCGCGGGTCCGTATTCCCTGCTGAAGGCCTTCGGATAACGCCCCTTCCAATCTTCTATCTGGGACATAGTCACTTTTTCAACATCCACCAGGAAACCGCTGGTAGCCATTCCCCAGCAGTTGCGGGAAGTCCCTGCTCTGGGAGTGATAAGGTTGATGGCGCCACCCCTGTCGATATATTCCTCCGGACCGGCAGCAATGGGATCAACCCTGGCTCCGTGATCCATGGAGACCGCACCCGCTATGATCCTCTCCCACACGATGGCTCCCCCCAGGACGATGCCTCTTTCATTGAATACTTTTACGATATCCCCGTTTTTTATACCCCTTTTTGCGGCGTCGCGCGGATTTATCCAGACAGGTTCGTACATATAGCCGTCCCATCCCCTGACCTTGCAGGTCGGAATCTCGCGGGTCCAGGTGATATCATCGTTCTGTGCATGTGTGCGCCATCTGCCGTGGTTGCTCATCATCAGCAGCGGGTATTTGACAGCCCTTTGGCTGGAGATCCTTTCATCGTGCGTAATACCCTTTTCGATCCATTTTGGCAGCGGCGATCTCTCCTCATCGTCAGGAAAATGTTCAGCCAGTCTCTTTGAATAAAACTCAAGTTTGCCGGAGGGAGTCTCCAGGGGATTCCCGACAGGGTCTTCATAGAATAGTCTAAAGCCGGCCGGCACGTTCTCCCAGTCCTCTGCCGTGGGGACCATGAAATATTTTTTCTTCTTAAAATCTTCCCAACTGATCATGTCCTCCAGGTCCGCGCCCTCAAAGGCCTTTCTGATTTTCTCCTGTACGGTCATACCGCCGGTATACTCGGTATAGAGTCCCAGCTTTTTAGCCACCTCACCCACAGCCTCATAATCGCTCATGGACTCGCCAACCGGCTGGACAGCCTGTTCTTCGAGAGAGATACCTTTCAAGGGTATCCCCACGGTCATAAGAGCGATATCCTCTTCTTCGATCTTGGTATTGGTAGGGAGAATAATGTCCGCAAAGACGGTATCGTTCTCCAGCCAGGGGTGCTGGACCACAATAGTCTCTATCTTGGGACTGCGGAAGGCCTCGATAGAAAGATTGCCGTCATTCCAACAGGTAGTACGACAGGGATTGTCCATCCAGATCATATGGATCTCCGTTCCCCCTTTCTCAGCAGGGATGGGATAGGTGTATTTTTTAAACTGGTCCTCGGCGGGTGCAAAAAGGATGGTGCTTCCCATCGAGCTGACAGGCGGATTTAGTATGGCATGATGGACCTGGGTCTTGGGGATACTCTGAGGCATTAATTGGAGCATTCTGCTGCCGGACCAGATATTGTTGCGGATACCGCTCCGGTTCACATCTTTCACCGCTTTGGGTGTGTCTGACATGAAAGGTGGGTCTCCACCCATCTTGATGTAGGAATGGATACCCGGCTTTCCCAGCCCCTGCATTCCCAATAAACAGGCCTCCAGCCTGGCAGGTTCATGAGAATAGGGTCCCCTGATGTAGGAGCCTCCATAGAAATGTATGGTAGAAGTTACCCTGGCAGCCCAGTCCCTGGCCAGGGCTTTGATGGTCCATTCCGGGACGCCGCATTTAGCGGAAGCCCATGCGGGTGTTTTGGCAGTCCCGTCCTCTTTGCCCAGCACGTAGTCCGAGAACTGTTCAAAACCCACAACATGGGTTTCCACGTATGCTTTATCATACGTTCCTTCCTTGATCCAGGTATAGGCTATAGCCAGCAGCAGGGCAACATCGGTATTCGGCAATATGGGTATCCATTTGTCGGCATGGACCGCTCCCGAGTAATTCAGGTCCGGACTGATAAAGACCTGCTTCTTGCCAATACTGGTCCAGAAATAAAGCACCCGGCTGGGAAACTGGCCGCTGAAGCCCCAGGGTGTAGTCTCAAGGTCGGAACCTATATGTATCAAGAGTTCGGAGTGCTGAGTAATATCATTCAGAAGATTATCGGCCGGCGTCATCAGCCCGCACTGTTTTTGTCCGCCCCATACATGCTGAGCGCCCCAGTACCAGCCTTCCCAGCTATCGGCATTGCGCACTGCCAGGGTGTAACCGCCTATCCTGTCCATCAGCAGCATCTGGCATCCATGAGGGCCGTGGATAGTCTTGGTTTCTCCGTGTCCGTCGCCGTGGCAAAGGACAGCGTAGGGACCGTATTGTTTTTTGATGCGCTTTATTTCATCGGCGATAAGGGTAGAGGCTTCATCCCAGGAGATCCTCCTGTACTTGCTTATACCCCTGTTCTGAGGGTTCCGTTCACCGCAGGGATTCCAGTCCACTCTCTTCAGGGGGTACTTAATTCGGTTGGGAGAGTAGACCCTCTTTTTGTAGGCGAGCTGATAAGGAGCGATGACGGCTTTCAGAAGGGGTTCAAGCGATTTGCCCTCCTTTTCAATTCTCCAGGGCCTGATTTCCTCCCTGGTGTATTTTGAGTCATAGTGCAGGGGTCTTATCCTCAGGATTTTACCGTCCCTGACATCTAATTCAGAGGGGTCTCCATTAAGGGCAAAGGAACACTGGGACAGGCATTTTATCACAGACCTGCCATTAACATCGAGCCTGAAGGGTCTATTTACGGAAGACATGGTATTCGGCCTCCTTAAGAATGATCGCTAATTTCCCGCTGAAAATAAAAGATAATGGCAATCCGTACAGGAGTTATTAGTAATTATAAGACCATCGTCTGTGCAATACAAGACAGAAAAATAATTTAGTCCAGGCTGATCGGGCCTGAATTTTCAGCAGAATAGTGCGTGGTCTCAGGCTAATCGGAGACAATTTGATAATGGATCAAGGGTATAGAAAAAGGTCCGGGATGGAAAGGACTGTACTGGTCGCAAAATATTGACTTTATATCGCATAGGTAGATATTGTAAAATATCAATAAATACTGATCCCTTTTCCCCGAACGGTAAGTGGAATCACCCGGAAGAAAAACAGGAGGAGGCTGATAATGACCAATGATGAGGTATACCTTGTGGCGGCAGAGAAGCTGGGTTACCCGGGTTCGGCAGCCTGTATTAAATATTTAAGAGTGCTCTTTACGCCTGAAGAAGGTAAATTACTGCTTGAATTCCTGGAGCCGGCGACCTGCGCGGAGGTGGCGAAAAGGCTGAACATGGATGAGAAGGTTCTTCAGGAGAAACTGGATGATTTCAAACGCAGAAGGCTGCTTTTCTGGGGAAAGAAGCAATATGTCTTCAGGTTTGGTATACATGTCTTTTTTGCACGGATCCCCCATGCCAAACCCGAATATATTCCTAAAGGGTTCTGGGATGCCTGGCGGGAATTTCACCCTGAAGAAATTGAAAGGTTTCAGATGGGCGATGCCGAAAGGCTGGATAGTCCCGATGCGCCGCGTGTACCGCCCAACAGGATAATCCCCTACCGCCTGGCCCTGGCCGCCAGCCCCAAAGTCAAGCCTGATGATATCTTGTGGTACGAGGATATAGCGCAGATCTTCGCCAGGGAAGAGCAGATAGGTATTGTTGAGTGTCCCTGCCGCAAGGAATTTCACAAGTGCGACAGGCCGTTGATGACATGCTACTATTTTTCAAAGCATACCCTTGAGCGGGATATCAACGAGCATTCCGCCATGAAGAAAATAAGCCTCGAAGAAGCCATACATTATTCAGATGAAATTGAAAAAGGCGGTCTGATGCATCTCATGCCCAACTATGCCGGATATCCGGATTATGTGATGTGCAACTGCTGCGATGACTGCTGCGTTGTGCTGGGGCCAGCAATACGCTCCGGCAGGCTGCGCCAGTTATATGCGCCCAGCCGCTACGTGGCCACTGTGGATACCGATAAATGTTCTGGCTGCCAGCAATGTATTAAACGCTGCTTCTTCAATGCCATCGAGATGCGCCTGACCACCAGTTCCAAGAAGAAAAAGGCCCATATCCTCAGGGATTTTTGCATGGGCTGCGGTTCATGCATTGTCGGGTGTAAGCAAAATGCCCTCACGTTCGAACTGGTCAGGCCGCCGGAGCATATTCCCGCCAAACCCCAGCCGATGAACCTGGCAGTACACGGTGTGAATATTGTCAGGGAGGAGACACTCGGTTAGAGAGGTTCCTGAGAAGTAAAAGCCTGTTTGACCGGCTGAACATTGATTGCAGTGCATATATTATGGTACGAGTTGTCACTGATCGTAAGCTATAGGCAGATTATTATACGGAGAGGAGAGTAACATGGACAATTACAACCTGATGAAGATAATGTTTTTCTTGTTTAGTGCTATTCTGATCTTTTCTACCTTGTTGGGTTTCAATTGGTCCTGGTCCGGGTAGTAGTAACTAATTACATTATTGTTTTTCGCGGCCGCGGCCAGTACCGTTGGTGCTGTTCCATGTAAGCGAAATTAAATACTCTGTCGTTTTTCACGGCCGCGGGCCAGTACCGCGCTCACAAACCCTATTACACCAAAACCAATGAGACCGGTGAAAATGAGCGTATACTGGCCCGTGACATCAAATACTATCCCCGCTACCGTTGCTGAAATTGCCTGTGACAAAACCTGGAAGGGGAAGATGAAACCCATCACCTGGGCATAGCGGTCGCGACGGTAGTTGTTGGCGATAAATGTCGGCAGTGCCGTCAGTATTGCGCCCCAGCTAATACCTACACAAGCGGCATAAACATAAATAATCGATAGAGTTCTGGTAGTTACCAGGATTATAAGACCTGTAATCTGGAAGAGAAAGGCGATGCAGGTCAGGTACCTGATGTTGAACCGCAGTCCCAGAGCTCCCATACTCAGGCTTCCGCAGGTCTGGGAAACAGCCATGACGCTTGCGACCGAAGCTGCTGTCATTGCGCTGAATCCGATATCCTGTACGTAGGCTATCTGGTGAGTGGTAATAGTACCCATGCTGAAGGCGCCCATAGAGATAAAGGCCAGGATAAACCAGGTTACCGGCGTGTTCACAACCTGCCTTAGCAAGCTTGTCTGAACACTGTCCTTTTCCCGTTTACTTTCGTTTTCAGTAACTCCGGCAGCAGCATCTGCGGGTGCCCCGTCAGGCCTCAGGCCCATATCAGCCGGACGGTTCCTGATAAGTAAAACGCCGCCGATCAGGACGGCTATGATGAACAGTCCAGCCAATACAAGCCATGTCGGCCGCCAGCCAATCGTACCGATCAAAGCCGTTATGGTAGGTGGAAAGACCAGACCTCCCAGCCCACCGCAGGCCATGAACAATCCCAGCGCCAGAGACCTTTTTTTCACAAACCAGTTGTTAATTATCGTGGTCCCGGCTATATAGCCTCCGAACCCTCCGCCCAGGCCTATCAGCACGTACAAAACATAAACATGCCAGACTTCCTGGACGAAAAACATGCCCGCGACTCCGATTGCTGCCAGCACGTTTCCCAGAATGATGTTGGACCTTGGTCCGAATTTAGTGATAAGAATGCCAAAGAGGGGACTGGGCAAACCGAAGGATAAAATACCTACCGATAATGCTCCGGCTACCTCCGCCCGGCTCCAGGCAAATTCACGGCACATCACGGGTAGAAATACGGCGAAGGCTCCGAAAAGCGTAGTACCGGCTATGAAGATTACCATCATCACGCCGAGAAGTACGATCCAGCCGTAAAACACACGATTCTTAATAGGGGGAACCGTCCATTTTTCTTATTATCGAAAATGACATCATATTAGAAGATGACATTATCCGGAAATCGAGATATTTTTGCCGGATAAATATACCCGGTCGCAGGTTACACGATTTGCTATTCCCAGCAGGCTGCCGCTTTACTGGTAATATCTTTCACACAGAAATATATCTTTTACATGAACATTGTATACGACTTGTGCCATTAAGTCCATATTAACATTCCCGGTACCGCTGCAACGGCTTGAAAATGGCTTCAGTTAAGTATGAAGCCGGGCTGTGTTTTAAATATCCCCGTATCTCGGATATTAGCAGATATGTACAGTAAACCGGTGCGGGTGAAAGGGGCTTGACAGGTTTTTTCGGGGGTGGTATGTTATATATATCTAACGTTATATATTTATAACATATGGCGGAGGCGCGTAATGAAAACAAGAATAATCCTGACGGCATATTGCGTTATCAGCATGCTGGGGTTGCTGCTGCTGCTATCCAGGGAGAATGTTTATGTAGTAGGATCTCTTGTGCTGGGCTTCCTGCTGCTGGGGCACCGCGAAATCTGGTCGCTCATCAGGTACGGACGGCTGCCGGTGATAGATGAGAGGGTACGGGAAAATCTAACCGGCGCAATGCGCCTTACAGGTATATTTTTCTTTATTGCCATTATAGTCCTGATACTGTTGATGAGGTTCAATGTCTTCAAGAATACACCCAAGGAGCTGATAATCAGCGGGCAACTGGTGGTTGTGGGTATAGTCTATTTGATCGGCTACTATTACTATGACCGTGCACGCCCGAATCTGGGAAAACTGGCCATGCGATGGCTTAAAATCTGCCTGATAACGGCAGGGTTATCCCTGAGCACCATAGCGCTGGCTATTGTCCTGCATAACATGCTCTATGCCCTGTTTGGTGTCGAGGATGCTTTCTTCTTTATACTGGGGTTACTGGTGGCTCCTGGGGTCCTGGCTGCCAGTCTGCTGGGCAGCCTGGCTATTTACATCAAAGGGCTGGTCAGTCCTGAAGTCCATGGTGAAGCACAGTGAGAACACGGATTAAAGAATACCGAATGCTTCATAACCTGACACAGGAGAAACTGGCGGAAATTGTGGGAGTACGACGTGAGACTATAATTTTCCTTGAAAAAGGCAAATACAATCCCTCTCTCAAACTGGCCTATAATATCGCCCGGACGCTTGAAGCGAGAATCGAGGATATCTTTTTATTTGACGATGAACAGGATTGAAATCACTTAGTTGTCACGGTATCCAATCATGGCGAGGCCGGTATGATACCGGATGGGGGAAAGATAAGTATCAGTATAGAAAACTCCTGAGGTGGCGGTTATGAGTGTTGCAATCCCGCTGGTTATCGTTACCGGCATTATAGCGTGGATTCTCCGGCCTGTGGAAATAACAAAAGATTCAGGCACACTTAATATATTGGCTGTGGTGATTCCTCCCGGCCTGCTGGCTATTACCGCTCTTGTTTACCAGGTCGTATTTAACGCTGCCGGGAAAACGATGGTGTCGGATGTTTCAAATGCTCTTTTTATTGCGGGCACCTGTTTGACCGGGGCGGGGCTTCTGGCGTCAATCGGTTTGGCTTTTTCGCATAGAAGCAAAGCGGCGAAGAGAACAGGATTCGGCGTTTGCATAGATATTATTGTGTACGTTATATTATTCGTTTTGCTGGAGTGGCTGGGAGGATTGTAACAATCAGAGCCTGCCTCTCAGCCTGGGGTCCAGCGTGTCTCTCAGCCCGTCACTCATCATATTGAATCCGAATACTAGCGAAGTGCCAGGTAATTAAATTTATATTTTTCAGTGTGTTTTTGAGTTCAAAATACTGTTAAGCCAGATATAAGATACTACGCTAACAGCATGATGGCTATGCCCGGTGAAAAGAAGAGATTCGGGTTGGTCATCAAAAGGAAAGACTGTAATAAACGGCTGAATATGCTACAATACTCATAATTCACACATGTTTAATCTTTCCGTACCAGGCAAGATGATCGATAAAACAATCCCGGATAAAGGAGTAGGCTGTACATTTTACTGTAGTGGAATTCGATTGATGAGAGAGCTGTTTATAGCTGATATCCGGAAATAATAAATAATAATATACAGGAGGATGCTATGAAACTGGAAGGAAAGGTTGCGTTGATAACCGGAGCGGGAAGCGGTATTGGAGAAGGGTGCGCCCTTGTCTTCGCCAAAGAGGGGGCGGATATTGCGGTCAATGATATCGATTTAGCCGCAGCCGAGAAGACAGCCGCGGCTGTCAGGAACCTGGGACGGCGGGCTGTAGCCCTGAAAGCCGATGTGGCGAATGCCGCTGAGGTTGAGGCCATGGTAGACCGGGCTATCAAGGAACTGGGCGGCATACACATCTTAATAAATAACGCGGGCTCGACATTAGGCGGTCCCATCCTCGAGGAGAAACTGGAGGACTGGGACCGGATGATAAATATCGTCCTGCGCGGCACCTATCTATGTACGCGCTTTGCCGGGAGATGGATGGTGGCCAACAAGACCGGGAAAATAGTGAATATTTCATCTATCCAGGGATTGCTGGGCAGTGCACGCATGAGCTCCTACGTCTCCGCGAAAGCGGGCGTAATGGCCCTGACCCGGTCAACAGCCGCGGAATGGGCGCAGTACGGTATCAATGTGAACTGCATTGCACCCGGAATTGTCGATACGCCCATGACCCAGAGAACTATAGCAAAATTCATGACCCCGGAGCGTCTGGCAGCCCATGTTCCCCTCAACCGGATGGGCAAGCCCGAGGATATGGCCAAAACGGCGCTTTTCCTGTGCTCGGATGATGCCAGTTTCATCACCGGGGTTACTATTCCCGTGGATGGCGGAACGATCAACGCGGGCGGTCACTGAAGATTTTCAGGTTTTATAACGGGACTGAGGAAGACTTGACCCGCAGCCGGGTTCTCCTAAGTCCCGGGTACAGGGGTAGACTGAGTCCAGGAGTCCGTCACCTGTTTCAGCCTTCCCCTCAACGGTCCCTTGTTCTGCAAGGAATAGCCATTTAGCCACCAAGGGGACGCCTTGGCGGGTGAATGGTATCCCGCTGTAGCCGATTTACTGACAGGCCAGAATAGCCCTCTTGACCAGGGTTTTGGCGATCTGTATCTTGTAGCGGTTATAGGGCAGAGCCACCGCGTCTGATACAGC
>JAFGOB010000149.1 GCA_016926695.1 Dehalococcoidales bacterium
AGATCCCCATAACAAAAATCCCCCAAAACTGGGGGATAAAGGGGGTTCATAATGGGTGTTTGATGAATAACCTGAATACATCGAAAAACAGGTTGCTTAAAAGTTTTCATGCCTGAACTGAAGTCGAAACAAAACCCTGTTTTGGACAAGAGTGACTTCAATTAAAAGTTGAGGCCTCAACAAAAAGTTGAGGGCTGGCCGGCAGGCCTGGGCCGGTTTATTGAATTAATAGCTGTCCGGATGCTATCATAGGCTTTATCTGGAGCCGTAATCAGCCAGTCCGGTTTATCTAATTGTATTCTGAGGGTAAAAAATGAAGCGGTTGTTACTGCTGGCAGCATGCCTGTTATGCATTGTCCTTTCCTTTCCCGGGCCGCTCCGGGCAGCTCCTGCCGGGACTGCCGGCGTGAAAGAGCTGAATTTTGTCTTTCTGCACGGGCTTAACGGCAATGCCGGTTCGCTTCAGCGTCTTGAGGATTCCATCATCGACCAGCTTCCGGCCTATGTCACCAGCTACCAGGCCGACCGTCCGGACGTCATAATAGAAACCAGCATACTGAACCGCACCTACCCTAATAATGTGGACATCGAAAGCTGGGCCGATAACATCGCAGATTCCATCAACCAGCGTTTTACGGGCAAAAAAAACCTGGTTCTGATCGGGCACAGCATGGGGGGTAAAACCGCCCTTTACACCGTGGCCCATAACATCGGCAATGTGGCCGACAAGGTAGCCATGGTCGTAACCCTCAACAGTCCCATAAGAAAACTGGCGAACTACTACTTCATCAGCGGAGATACCGCTCTTGATTTCCGTGGCGCACAGTTGATCATGTCCAACCAGGGAGCGCTGGAATCCCTGACCAACTACGACAGCGCTCAGGACGGACTCTGGGTAAGCGAAAAAAAACACTGGCTGGCATTCGTTTCAGCCGAATCCACCCCTCAGAGCAGCCAGTACGATACAGGCGGCATCGACCCTCTGCCCAGGAACATGGATGATACCATCGTTCCGCTTTCCTGCCAGTATTCCGACGGCGCGGATGTGATCTACTATGGAGAATACCATCATGGCGAATTCACTGAAGAGGACGTCTTATCGGACTATGTGGCGGACCGCATACTGAGCTACATCTTCGGGGGAAACGTAGAATGTTCGGTTTTCGCCAGGGGCGGTTCTTTTGAACACAAGGCCGGCCTGCTGCCCGGTACGAATCACTGGGAAGACATGGTAGGAGGAGTGCTCACCGCCGCCGGCACCATCCTGCACCGTAATGAGTCCCTGTTTAAATGGGCGGAATGGGAGGATGTTGTCGGGAAAAAATCCAGCGTAACGCGCAGCAGTTTTCAAACGGCACAGAAAAATTCGTTTCCTTTTCTGACAGGGATACAGGAATCGAGGTGGCTAAATGCCGGCCAACCACTCGACGGCAGGTTATACCTGAAAACCCGGGCAGCCCCCAAAAGCAGCACCCAGGTCGATTGGAGCGTTTATCAACCGGGCCTTCTCCCCGCGGGGATCATACGCGATCATTATGAGGTTGAGATAGAAACAGGCAGCCAGTTCATCGGCATCGACCGGGTTTTCTGGGAAACGACCGATCCGCATGATCTCAGGCTGCGGATATCATCATTTGCCCAGAGCCCTTTCCGCTGGTTCAGGGCCCAGTGGAAAGTATATCACAAGGAAAGCCGCCAGCGACAGGTGCTGGACAGCCTGCCCTTCCGGAACCCGCTGCAGTAAACACGCTCCGTACAGTGCGCCTGCCAAGGGACGGGACCCGATCAACCGGACCCGAAACCGGTCCGTACCCTGACCAGGTTCATTATCGCATCCCGTGTTACCACTCCGACGATATTGCCGTTGTCCAGGACGGGAACGAATTGGATTCTCTTGTGATAAACATCATCCAGGATGACATCCGCCATTTGCTGCGGGGCCACAGTCATGAGCTGTGCCGCCGGGGTCATGGCTTCGTCGATCCTGGTCTTCTGGAAGGCTTTCACTGGCAGCTTTTTTACCCTGTCAAGGGTTAAAATACCCTTGAACTCTCCCCCCTCGGCTATTATGACGTATCGCCAGCCTTTCCTCAGGACATGCTCATGCACCATCTGCCCTACAGTAGTCTCTCCGGACAGCATGGGATATTCAGCCGTCATGATGTCTTCAACAGTGATATTTTGCAGCGCCAGATGCAGTTTCATTTCACGGCGGGTATAATCCGCAGCGATCTGGATGATCCACCCCATCAGCACGATCACCATGGCGAAATAGAGTTGCCGGGTCAGGATGCCCACCAGGACGCCTGCAAAAACCATCAGCAGGCCGGCTGCCAGCCCGATCAAACAGGCTGTATGCGTGGCTTTATAAAAATCGCCGGTCGACTTCCATAGCAGCATACGCAGGATTTCACCGCCGTCCAGCGGAAAAGCCGGCATAAAGTGCACCAGGAAAAGCAGTATGTAGATGTAAGCCAGCCATTGCACCACTCCGGCCAGGGTGGAATTGCCGGAGTTTATAAAGGTGGCGTAAAGTCCCCAGAAAATAGCGGCTATTACCAGGTGCGAAAGAAATCTGATCAGGTACAAAAGCGGCAGATGAGCGGTCATCACCCTGTCCTTATTCTCATGATATATCGCTCCGAAGGCAAACAGCGTAATCCTGTTGATCGGGGTTTCAATGCGCAGGACCGCCGTGCTCAATACCAGCTCCCGTACCACGGTCATTAATAGAAAGAGCCCGAAAACCACAGCGCCGAGGATGATCTTTTGCAGCAGGGAATAGTTCTCAGGGAACTGAGTCACTATTATAGCCGTTATCAGGCCGTAGACGAAAATCCAGGTATAATGTATCCGGAAACTTGAAATCCTGCTCACCGATTCGCCGACTCCCGCATCTGCGCCTCCCCGGCATGCCAGTGCTCTATTTAAGGCCTATTATACTCCCGCTATGGTGGCGTGAACAATCTGCCGTACCGTATACTTTCGATTACGTTGATTAACTAACAGCAGGCGATTTTTCAGTAAAGGCGTCCGGCTGACCTATAGCGATAGTGTTGAACATGATGCGGTTGTTTTCTGGAAAGGCGTCGCCCTTACCGCCGTAGCTTTTCCGGCCGGCCGGTTCCCTCGTTTTGTGATTTGTTTGTGATATTGTCCCTGCTTTCTTTACTTGCCTGTGATATACGCGCTTTAAGATTAAACTGAATGGAAAAAAGGTCGGCAAGGACCGCGGGTATATTTGAAAGGAGCAAAAAGGTGACTCGGCCACGTGTACTGATAGTAAATGATGAATCTTCTCTCAGGGACTTTTTTCGTATTAATCTTAAGGCAAGAGGTTGTGACGTCTCCGTAACCTGGGGTTGTCCTGAGGTCCTTGCCATTATCAGAAAAGACAGTCCCGATCTGGTTATCCTGGATTTGACGGTACGTGGGGTGGATGGTTTTGACCTGTGCGGGCAGATTTGTCAGTCTTCTCTTTCATCCGTAATAGCTTTTAATATGCGAGGAAATGAAACCGACCTGCTGCGCTGTCTTGAAATGGGTGTGGATGACTACCTCTGGAAACCTTTCGGCGTGGATGAGTTAATGGCCAGGGTCTGGGCGGTATTGCGCTGTAAAAGAATAAGCAGGCCGCCCCAGCCGTCAAGTCCGGTTGATGTTTCACTGGCTCTCCCTATAGCCAATATCTAGTAATCAAATTTTATATGCCGCCGGCTGCAAGCGGCGGCTTCGAGGAGCGGAGTATAATGAACGGAACTCTCATTCTGGAAAACACCATCCCTGTTTCTCTGGTCGAAAGCTGGCAAATGAGCTGCTCTACCCTTCTGGACAGGCCTCTTTCGGCCGCATTGTGGAACCTGGGAGAAATGACCGGTGAAGAGTTCCTGGATGAGCTGGCCCCGCTCCAGGTAAATCCCCTCAAGCTCCGCAGCGAATGCAACTAGCACTTGTGAAATTGCCGACCTGTACCTAACAAATTTTCCCTCCCTTGACGGGAGAGGGTGAGTGAATAAATCATTATAACCATCCCGCGCTGTTACGGTATAAAGCCTGTATTTGCTGAAAGTCCGCTCGTAGGGGCCGTGTTTCCAACCGGCCCGCCCCGGTTAATGCATCTTTTCAACTTCCGCTCGTCCATCCCTCCGATACTACCTGTTTTCCCTCCAACCTGTCGCCCCAGTACCACCACAGGTCCGTTCCGGCATCCAGACTATTCTCAACAAGCATACCTTTATTCGCTGTTATCCTGAAGTGCAGTGAAGGATATCAGGGGCAGGCAATATTCGCCGGACAAAATTACGCCTGTTGCCTCCCAACCTGATTTATGCTAGTATATCTAATGTAGTGTTTCATAGCTGGTTTTACAGTATTTTGAACTCAAAAACAGACTGAAAACTGTAAACGCGATTACCTGGCACTACGTTGGGAAGTCGGGATGTAGCGCAGCCTGGTAGCGCACCTGAATGGGGTTCAGGTGGTCGGCGGTTCAAATCCGCCCATCCCGACCAAATTTTACCCTGCAGCTAAAAACAACCACCGGCTAATCTACTCAACCGGTGTTATTGTGTTAAAAGACTGATAAACTGGTCCACGGTGATATTGGCTGTCCGTATAATATTAGAAAGGGTCCCTCTATCTATTTCATAATGCTTGGGGACTGTTACCGGAGTCCTCCCAGGGCATTGCATCCGGACATGACTGCCCCTTGTTCGAGTTATTTTATAACCCACCTTCTGTAAAACCTGGATGCAGTCATTGCCAGAAACAACGGGAAGGGAGGTCATACAGTCACGACCTCGATTTCCTCAACAAAACATTGACCGGGTATTGTCCATCCTTCATCTTTCTGACATTCCAGGCATAACAGGGCCGCTTCCTTTATATTGGTTATAGCTTCTTCCCTGGTTTTCCCCTGAGAAATGCATCCTGGAATAACAGGAATTTCAGCCACGAAATACCCATCTTCACCAGGTCTTACTATTACAGGTAGTTTTAATGTTTTCATTTCAGCCCCTTACCGTTTCCACGCTATTTATTATAGCACCTCAAGCAGTTTTCCTTGATTAATATTACGTCAAACAAGGGTAGACCCGCCTGTTTCATCTGCATACCAGCCATTGCCCCGGTCTTTTTCCAGAGCCTGGATTGTTTCACCGGATGTGATATTCTTTAACTCGTCCCATACTTCTTTTTTCAACTACAGATCGACACAAATTTCTTCAATTAATGAGCTTATATATTTTCCGGCGTTGGCAGTTTTTGCTGTGGATTCCTGTTCCAGTATGTCTATTGGAATCGGATCCCCATGTTTAAGTAGAGATTTTAGATATAAAGCCGCCGCTTCTCTGTCATTATCCAGGGCTTCCTTTTCTGTATCTCCGCCCATATGTCATTTCACCACCCCCCTGACCTTTTCGCCCTCATTATAGCACAGGGATTGTTTTATAACTCACTGCAAATTCAATTGACTATTTTTACCGGTAAACCTTTACAATCTCCTTCTACGTGTGCACAATTAGTTTCCAGGGGATTTCCGCTTAAGCAGGCTGCTCCCTTTATACCCTGAATTCCCGGACGTTTATACCTATGCCGGAGGGTTGACCCCGAGGCAGGCGTAGAGGTTGGCCTGTTTCTGAGTGATTTCGCCGATTCTAGGTTTGTGACCTGGCTGTTCAAACCGCTCTATCACATCAAGTTCATCCAGCAATTCTTGAAGCGTATAGTCCTTGAATAAATTGTGATCCGACATGGCTTTCTTTATGTATGACAGATAGATCAAGGCTACAAACTGCACGAACAGCTTGCCTTCCAGGTGTTCATCCGAAGATACCGATGTCCTCCTCATATTCAGCCGTT
Source organism: Dehalococcoidales bacterium (assembly GCA_016926695.1). Next base: position 5,860 of record JAFGOB010000149.1, read on the forward strand.
CTTTCAAGTTGCCGAAGGCTTTTTCAATCAGGTCTTTGGAGCGGTATATTTCCAGAGCTTCCAGCGGGTCTTTCACCCCGTTGGACAACAGGGCGAAATAGCCATAGTATTTCTCCACCGCACTGATCGCTTCTTGTTTCAGGAGTAGTTTTACTCCTCGGACCGGGGTCTCGCTGATCTCATAGTATTTGTCATATTGCTTTTCATGTTCCGGATTGCGCTTGTCGCTGGTAAGCTCATATTCCAGAGCGTCCAGAAATTTGTTAAAAGCGATCTTGTCGTCTGTGGCCCTCTGGTCATTGTAAAAGAGATGCAGATAAATGCGACGGTTGTCACTCACCACTTCACCGCTGCGCTTTTTGGTCTCCGTGTAGTCCCAGTCCAGCATAAAGGAGTCATAATAGAGGCCGTATTTTGAGCTATAATGGGGGCGGGAAGCCATACTCCCGCATACTTCGTCCAGCTTTCGCCTGACAAATAGCAGGGAAGTCCGGGTGGAGATCAGGAAATTGTAGTGCTGGCGGAAGAGGGCATTGATATTGTCTTCGCTGTAGAATCCCCGGTCCATCACCAGTTGCACCTTCTCCAGATTCAGGAAATCAATATCCGCTAGCAGATTCTTCACGGTCTTGACATCAGTGATATTGCCGGGCAGCTTGCGGAAGTAGACCGGCAATCTGGAGTTTTCTCCGAAAAGCAATGCCAGGTTGATCTGAGGAAGGGAATCGTTTTCCTTGTTGAGACCGTATTTGACCTGTTTGAGCGAAGTGGAATATGACGAAATCGAGGTGATGTCATAGGCCAGGAATTCCTTTTCCACCCGGCGCTTCCCCTGCGCGATAAAGAATCTCAGTTTGGCAGCCTCTGTGATCGATCCCAGTATCTCGCTGCTCCTCTGGGAGGGCAGCTCTTTACCGTAGGGATGAATATGAGTTAAAGCCCACCGGGGAAAACGGCTCATGGGATTACGGTCTTCCAGTACCAGGTAATAGGACAGGGACATTATTTGCCGGTAGTTATCAGGAAAGCAGGTCTCAAAATCCCTGGTCACGCCCAGTTTTTCACCGATGGCATCAAAGAGATAAGTGGCTCCGTAGAAGCGGCGCTGGCTATCGGGTGTTGTCTTTGGGCCGCGTTTCCTGGCCTGGGAGGGCAGATCAGCCAGATCGATTTTATTAGAGGGAATAATCTGGCCGGTTTGAGGGTCCAGCTTTCCGATGCATTTGCGGCGGTTTCTGGCCTGTTTCTTTTCCTTATCCCAGTAGCCGACTGATTCATAGACATAGGTAACACCGTTGCGTTTGTTCTTGACATAGACCAGAGACATTCTGCACCTCCAATCCCATTGTTATAATTATACCTATTATTGAGGCAAATGTCAAGAGGGTAAAGGGCTATTTTTGAATCAATTTTAGCGTTTTTCAGTGGCTATCGTTACAATTTTCCGGGAAGGCAGGATATATCGAGAGCGTGAATATATTCCGGGTTGGATAGAACCGTTAATCCGGTAT
>JAFGOB010000150.1 GCA_016926695.1 Dehalococcoidales bacterium
ATATCCGGAATAGTGGCTCTCAAAACGCCGGAAGCCTGGCTCTCTAAGACCGGAACCGTGGCGCAATGTATCCCGGATTATTCAACCGGCGTTAGAAAGCCAAGGCGTTGCATATTATACAATCCGCCCCAATGTGACGACCAAATAAAACAACGTTTCTGTGCAGAATGCCACATATCACCTGGTTTCTTTCTTCCTGCTTCTTATTGCTATCAAACATATTGCCAGGATCACCACTATCCCAATTACTATAAACAAAATGATCATCCAGTGCGAAAGCTGCTTATTCGGTTGCTCTAGGGCAGAGGACAACGACTCTAATGGCGACGACGATAAGGTATTCGTTTTTGAAGGAGAAGGCATGATAGGCACATCAAGGCTACTTTCAGTCGGAGTTTGCGCCTGAACAACAGTGGTTGAGGGCGAAGAAACCGGAGCTAATGCTGAAGTAATAGTTGGAGTGGTTATTGCCGTTGTTGGAGCAGGCGCAGGTTCAAGCACCTTCCCAATTAAGGCAAAGTTGCTGAAATGGGGCACTTTGGCAATAGCATTTTTAGTCAAAATATCCACCGTAGTTTCCAATTTCTGCCACTGGGTGCCATCGAAGTAGGCGATATAGAGATCATTCTCGGCTATACCAGAAGTTATCACCAGACCATAAGCAATTGTGAGGGTTAATGCGGGATCGAATTTAGCGCCATCCGGAGCAAAGGCAAAAGCCAGAACTATAGCATTACCCTCAGGAGCCTGTGGAGGAGCAACTGAAGGTGTTACGCTGAGACTGGTCAGGACTGAATTTGAAGCACTTAATAATTTAGTCCCCTGAATGATTTCTATGGAAAGCAGACCGTCTGTGGTCTGTAGCTTTACCGCGTCCTGAAGAAATCCGCTGCTACTAATATTCAGAGGTGTATTTGTTGAGAAACCACTCAGAGTAAGCACTGGTGAGATGCTGCCTCCACCCCCGCCCCCGCCACTTCCTCCACTAGAGGTTGTACTGTATATCACAGCCTACAATGCCTGGCAGCAGAATCTGGATATTCGGCAGACCCGCAATTATGCTGGCCGCCGCATCCGGGCTTTCTTCCGGAAGTATGGTTACAAAGAATACCGCAACACCTATGCCAGACAGGAGTTCCCACTTTCGGTAATACTGGCTGACTGGCAAGAGGAATTCCTCAATAAAGAAGGCATTAAGGTTGAACCATTCTTCCGTACTAATGAAACCACCGATATGTACATGGAAAAGCGTATTTTGAATGCCCTGGAGCGGTCTAACACGGGTATGCCTCAGGTAGCCATTGCCAATATGCTTGAGGTACCCACCAGAGAAGCCAGACATTATCTGGACAAATTGGTAAAGGCAAACAAGGTCATCAAGGTGGAAAGGGAGTCCTGGTGTGGTAGTGCCGCCACTCCGCTGTACTATCTTATCGGCGGTTCGATTCCAGTCCAGAAAAAGGTGCGGACGGAGATATATGCGAGAATCCGGCAAGCCTATTTCGTGGAAGGCAAGAAAAAATACCAGATTGCCGAGGAATTTCATCATGACTACAACACCGTCTGCAAGGCCATCGATTTGTCCGGGACGCCGATAAGACGGCCACCGGACCCGGCTAAAATCAAGTTATTTGAGAATATTCGGTATCTCTATTACATGGATCACAAACCCATCCGGCAAATCGCCCGGGAACTCGGTTGTGGTATTCGCACGGTTGGTCTGGCTATTCATTCATCAACAGCGGTTGAGAATTCATCGAAAAAAGAATTAGCGCCGGTGTAAACCGGTCGGGAGTGATATATGGGCATAGAAAAAGAAGTGACTGAAATCCTGAAGGAATCGGAGGCTGAACATCTGGCCAGGGAGTTGATTGAACAGATCCGATATCTGACTCCTCCGAACTTCGAGGAGAAAGATTGTCTGGCCAGGATACTGGAAGATGTTGCCCGAGAACTCCCCTGTTATGATGCCCTCTGGATGGCTTTCTGGCTGGGTGGTGCCTGGCAGGAAATGGGAGGATGAGTTAGATCTGCCCGTTACCAGGTAAGCCCACTTGAAATTCCAGACGTTTACCAGACACCCATACTAACCAGTAGCGTTACTCCTATTCCTCCCCAAATCACTGCAAGAAAGCCCAGCCCGACGAGAATCCACCACCATTTTAGCTGGCTGAAATACCGGGAAAGTGGCTTTCGATTGAGCCATAGATGTATACCGAGCAATATAACAAAGATAACACCACTTACGGCATGACCAATATCGAACTGGCTGGAAAAACTGGCAAATAGGGGTACTGGAAGATTCCTGATAGCTCCTAAGACTACCATGGAAGTGAATATTATGAGTAAGATGCCGATTACACGTCTCATTTTTTCTCTTTCTGGTTAATGCAAAACCTTTCTGAAGTGCATGAACGGTTTACTTCCATATTCACTTTTCATGGTGTTCCAGTTTGTTTGCTTTCAAGTATTATTTTAACCGTACCGGCATTCTCCCGGCATGTCTTTTCGAAGATTCTCTCAAATAGCAACCTGTCAGCAATTTGACCAATAAACGAACCTGGCAACGTATAATCGATAATCAGCGTCATACAAACCCGGCCATCTTCATGGATATCGAAGGAGTTTTCCAATCTGCTTTTCACTCCGAGCATATCCAGTTCCATCGCCCATTTACGTGGTCGGTTAAACTCGGTCATCTTGCAGCAGTACTCCAGACGTCTTCCGGCTATTTTTTGTTTTTCATTCCAGGTAGTCCCAATCCCTAATGGACCTTCAGAAATGTTGGAGACATCCATTACACTACCCAGCCAGTTTGGTCTATTAGCCGGCTTTACAATGTAATCAAACGCTTCCTCAGGAGTTGTCTTGATAAGAGTCTTATGTTCAACTCTAGCCAACTTACGCCTCCTTTTTCCGGATTTGGATGTATTATGCTATCGTCAGGTATACACCGTCAACAATGGCTATATGACAATCCGCCATTTTGTATCGACTGAAGAAAACCATGCACTGGGGACAAGAAGTTCAAGTAGACTTCAACTCGCTTTAAAACATGATTTAGTAACCTAACCTCATTTACATACTATATATCTGGTCTGTAAATAATGCCAAATATGCTTTATTACCATAATAAAAAGGAGGTCAAGTTAAGGGTTTAAGAGCCGACGAATTCTTTGTAAAATGAAGATCGTTATTAGTATAATAAAGCTCCCGATCGTGACTAATATGCTTATGTTGGAAGAAGCAGGAACCAGAGGTGTGGGCATGAAAGCAAAGCTGGCAATAATTTCATGGTCTGTATGCACAGGATCGAATGTATAACTGCTTATTGCTCCTATCGATACGCTATCCACCTGCACGTCAGCAATATAGTAGCCTGGATTAGGGGTAATCGTGTAGGTCGGTGTATCTCCATAATTCACTATCCCAGTACCAGGTGAAATTGAGCCATTTGGACCGGGACTAACTGTAATCGTGTAGGTATTATTAAACCCGTTGATTAGTACACTTACAGTATCGCTGCCAACATTTGTTGCGACTAGGTCCGGGAGGGAATCTCCATTGAAATCGGCTGCTGCCACTGATACCGGTTGATTTCCTGTGGTATAGTGCACTTGCGGTGCAAATGTACCATCACCATTGTTTAGCATCACACTCACGGCATTGCTAGCGGCGGTTGCTACAACCAAGTCAGGGTAGCCATCGCTGTTAAGATCAGCAGCAGCGGCCTGGAATGGATTATTCCCGACGACATAGTCCACTTTAGCAGAAAAAATGCCATTGCCGTTGTTGAACATCACACTCATTCTGTGACCGCTATTATTTACTACGGCTAAGTCGGAATGGCCATCTCCATTTAAATCAGATACTCGCACAGATACAGGATGACCCACCATCGCATAATCCACTTTTGGCATGAAGGCTCCAAAACCGTTGTTGAGTAAAACGCTTACAGAGTTACTAGTCTGGTTGGCCACGACCAGATCGGGATATGTATCTCCGTTAAAGTCCGCTGAGTTTACTGCATCGGGACCGGTTCCTGCGATATAGTCTACTTTGGGAGCAAAAGTACCGTTGCCATTATTAAGGAGCATACTCACAGCATTGATACCGAAAACTGCTACTACCAGATCAAGGTGTAAGTCACGATTGAAATCAGCTATAGTCACCGAAATAGGATTACTCCCCACTATATAATCCACTTTGGGTGCGAAAATGCCATTGCCATTGTTGAGCAAAACACTCACCGTGTCACTACCACTATTTACTGCCACAATATCAGGAATGGAGTCGTGGTTAAAATCGTCTAAAGCCACAAATAAGGGGCGAGCTCCCGTAGTATAGTCTACCTTGGGTACGAAGATGCCATTGCCATTGTTGAGCATAACACTCACACTGTTACTAACATTGTTTGCCACGACTAGGTCTTGATATGTGTCTCCGTTGAGATCGGCTGAGGCAACAGAGTAAGGATCTTCTCCTGTAGTATAGTCTACTTTAGGAGCAAACAAGTCTGCTGCAGTCACGTGGCTCTGAGGCCAAAACATAAATAGTGCAATCATCAATATTGCTACAGCTATTTCAACTAACCAAGAATGGTTTGTTAAAAGTCTCATAAATTTACTCATGTCAATCTCCATTTAGTAATACTGTAATCTTTAAGTTTCTATGAAGAAGGTATTTTGATTACGCTAATTCTATATCAAGTTTATTTATGAGTCAATTTATAATATTGTTAAAGAAGTTAAATATTTTAATAATATTATCAGCAGGCCATATCTTTAAAGAGAAATTCATTTGAGGAAACTATTGTCCTAACAACATTTTTTTTTGCCCAAATTTAGAAGAGAAAAAGAATTTGTTAATCATTTTATCTTCGTTAATCCCAAAACGCCCGATTGTGATTGGAAACAAAATCAATTTTCTCTTTTGAAGGAGGATTTTGAGCCGAATTGCTCTCTAGCTAGAACAATTACATGCTTTGCGGTTGCTAATGCTTCTCTAACCAACTCATTTTTAGTTCCACCTTCATGCGCCATTTATCTTTGAGCAGGTGCATCTTGCCAAATTAAGGAGTAGTACCTGCCAAGACTTTATATTCAAGCACGCCGTCATACGTGCCAAATTCGCCGCTTTTTCGTGCATATATACTTAAAATGTAAGTGCCCGGATTAGGGAATGTTGCGCTAATTATATATTGATTTCCTGATCGGCGTGCTGATGTGTATGTTTCTGGTAGCTCAACATATCCCTGGCTTATTCGCACCATTAAATATGTATCATTGGGTACGGGAAAGGTCATGCTTATACTTCCTTTAACATTGACGACAGATTGAGTGTTGCTTCCCAGATTCAATCCGTATTTAAAGAAGTCTGAATGAACATATGGTAAAGCAGAAAATTCGTTCTTGGAAAAGGGTGTGCTTAGGAGTTGCCATTTGGAGTCTTCTGGAAAATGGTTGTAGATAAACTGATTCGGAGAAGCAAGGAAATACGATTCATCGAAATCCCGGACAAACCTCTGCTGAATGATCGAGCCTGCACTCCAGGTACTATCTATCAAATACCAAGCACCATTTATTTTGACTGCATTCCAAGCATGATTTGTGGGTCCTGTAATCTGGTCACCGGCAGAGTAGCTGTAACCCTTAGCCCAACCGGTAATGGTAACGACTTCCAACCCAGCAGACTTAGCCAGGGCATTAAAAAGAGATGAATAACCTTGGCATACTGAGCTTCGACTGACAAGTACATCCGCTGCGTTGGTACTCCCATATCTCCCAGTTAGATATGCAGAAAAATCATACGAAATATTTTGAGTAATCCAGCGAAAAATTGCTCGGGTCTTTTCAAAGTCGTTCCTGGCTGGCTGTATCAGATAGTTCGCTAAACTGTTGACGGACTTCGCAGCAGAATCCGGCGTTCCAATGGCATATTGATCGATTGACTGGAATGCACTTCTGTCGATATTTGAGGTTAGTCCTGGAGTTATTGCAGATGATAATGAAGCTACCGGAGAGGTTTTTACCGGGGTGCTAACTGAAGCTTGAACACTGGATGGGCTTACTGCTAAGGGAGTTGATTTATTGACGGAAGTTACGGTCGATGTCCCTGCCGAATTACTGAATTTCGAGCTTAAGAATGAGATTGAGGTATCTTTGTATGTCTCCATTGGTGCTACACCGGCAAAAGCCAAAATCAAGAAGAGAACAATTAAAGAAAAAACCGTTAATTTCATGCTCGGCCAGCGCCAGCTATTTTTGGAAACTACCCTCCACATCCAAATGGAAAATACAAGTTCTGCAATAAAGATGAGAATGCCGACCAGTTGGTTATATATGAATTGTCGTGAAAATAGTTTGATGCCGGACCAGATGGTGATTCCAAGCAGAGATAAGATAGATAAATTTAGTAACAATCTATAAAGCTTGCCGATGGCCTTATGTTTCCGAGTAAAATAATTAAACCATTTCTCAATGGAAAAAATGATGAAAAATCCAAATAATGTCCAGAATGGGATAGGGGTACCGATATAAATGCTGATCCCCAATCCCACCAGGGTAACAATTAAAACCAGTAATAAAGATTTGAGCCAGTTTTGGTTGCCAAGCCTAATACCTTTGCGCCTTCTGTTTTCATTGGCATCAGGTCTTGTGTAATGATTTTCTTTTTGGATGGATTTGCTTTGTTGTTCTTTGGAGTATTTCTCACTGGCCTTAAAAGTGTCTTCCGGAGAAGAATATCTATCGTAGGCTATATGTCTAACTTCATCTAATGATCTTCCTTTTATTTTGCATTTAGGATTCAAGCATTCATACATTTTCTCTCTGTGGTTGTACCAAATAGATTTTGCATAACACTTAGGACAAACATCCAAATGAACGTTATTTTTTCCTAGCCGTTTGTTAGTACACTCCACACATGTGCAATTCGGTGGATGTTCACCCCTAACATAATCTCTATCAGACAATGGCATAATCAATAACCTCTATATGATCCCAAGAGGGACATAGAAAGTTAGTTTACTTCCTCGGCGCTGCTACCGGTTGATTTATCTACAAACTTCAAGATGAAATTAGACCATTTTTCTTGAGCACGAGCACGTCCGCTAATCAAACCGCTGAGGGTGAAAAAGATGCTTAAAAAATATACGATCACCAGAAAAGGTAGTAGATATACTATCGTGATGTTGAAACAGCCGCTGGAAAGGCGAGCCGAAATGACATGAATTCCAATCCAAAAAGAGACATATGAACTGGAGCAATATTTCCAAACCAGAGCTAACACTCCAATACAAACAGCGATACTCGAAATTACCGAAACAGGAGACCATGATCCGAGTAACAACAGCGGCCATAAGGTTACTATCGCTATTAACAGAACACCATAAGCTTGTATAGGTATCGGCATATGTCCTCCGCCTTATTTTTTATTATGGATATTTCTATTCACATTTTCATATCGTGAATTCAATTTGAACTCCAAAGTGAGAGTCAAAATTTGCTTAAGATTCTGCTTTAATGGTTTGTAATCGGAACAATTCCTTGTTCGTAGTTAATGACCTGTCTGCTTTTTATTTCTTGAATTTGACTGATGTTTTTTACCATGATAATGGTTATGATAATTCCTACGATGTCTATGGCATCGGAGACTATATAAAAATATGTTGAGGTTAGCAATTCAGAGGCGGTTTCACCTTTTAATACAATCCTTAGAGCAATTTGTGAAAGAATATTTGAAATCAAGAAGAAAGCCCACCACCATCCAATAATGCTCGAAGTTGTTGGTTTCGTTGGTGTGGCTTCTTCTAACCCGGAAATGCTTACTTTCCAAATCTCAGACACCACTTCATATGGACGAAAAAGGCTCATAATCGGAACAAAAAACCACCCCACAGCCCACCCTGGTGTGAACCTTAAACCAAACGCATTGAAAGAGGTGAGATTTTTATACGCTCTATTTATCCAAATTAGGAATACTATTCCCGTGATAATAAAGAGAGCCATCTGTGAAAACCCAATCGCAGCTTGCCTCGTATCATTTGCTGTAGCTTCTGATTGAGTAATTATTCCTCCATTAATGGCTCTATGTAACAGATCAGCTTGCGCATATCCGGAAATAACTGCAACAATATCCAGAATCGCTAATATAATAAATATCCACATTATCCAAATAAATAATCCATTTAAGGGTGAAAAGGAGTTTTTTCGTTCAATAATCGTATTTTGTTCCATTTAAGACCTCTTTAGCGCAAATTATGCCGATTAGAATAACCAACAATCTGGCTAGAATAATCGTTTTTGCCTCGGATCACCACCGAATATTGTAGTCATCTACCAGAAAGTTTTTATCAGTGAATCTCTCAGCTTTAAAATCTATTTTATTAGGTTCTGGAAGCAAATTATACGAATAATTTTGGTTAACCATATCTTGTAATTTATTGAGAAAAGTATCTATGGTGTTTGGGACATTAATTGTTGCAAATGGAACCGGTGTAATTGGTGTAAAAAATATTGGCGTAGGAATTGAAAAAGAAGGTATTTTAACAAAATTCGGGTTTAAAAAATTTTCTTCTATGTAGAAAAGCTCGTCAGGATACTTTTCAGATTCAGTTGTAAAAGAATTCAATTTAGCATTGTAATCTTCAACCTGCGCATTATATTGACCTTTATAACTATTGTATTGATCTATACGAGTATCAACTTCTTCCAAAAGTGACTTATATTTTGTATCTATTTGTTGTTGTGACATCGCAGAATCATACACACTAATCTTGGGATTATCTGCAAAATCAATTAATTCCTCAATTTTTGTTTTAAGCTTATCAAGCGCCGCTTTGTTCTTGTCAACGATATTACCAAACTCGTTAATATATTCACCATAATCCCAATTCGCGAATGTATCTGTAAGGTACTCTATATACCATGTATAATAGCTTGAAGTGCCATATTTGGCAGATAAAAGACCTACTCGTTCACCATTTTTGAGATAGACTTCCTGTAAACGATTATCTTCATTCCTAATTTTCACATCTTTTGGAAGAATATATAAGAAAACGATCCCTCTGTCCAAGGTATTTACAGCAACACAATAATTCAGATTCCCATTTGCACCCAATCGTGAGTTTATTTTGACTAAACCAGCTGCTACTCCTTTATCAACAAGCTTATCTCGGAATAGCGTCATGGATTCTTCATCAGAGTGATTAACGCTTGATAATGGCAGTACATCGCTTATTAAAGGAGTGGCAATATCAACCAAATTGCTCCAATAGAGATTTGCTGTCTGCATAGATTTCGATGGTGAAGGTGATTCTGTACTACTGAAGTTATTGTTTGATGTTGGCGTAGGTAACAACCAGGTATTATCAGAAGGAGAGTTTGCTGCTGGGGTTAACTTTGATAGTGTAGCGATCGTATCTTGTATTTGTGGCGTGTAAATAGGCGCCGGTGGGGCTGACGAACAAGAAGAAGATACTACTATTAGTATCATTGATAGTAAACTGGCCAAACTGAAAACCTTCTTCATTCGACTTCCCCTTCAGTTAGACTTTCCCTCAACAAGGAGGATCTGTATTCGGACATTTTATCAAGACGCTGTTGAAAAAACTTAATATCAATTTTTTCAACAGCCTTACGAAACCAGGATTTGGATTGTTCAATGTCTCCTGATGCCAGATTGCATAATCCCAAATAATAAAAGGTCCTATAATCATCGATTCCCTTTTCTATGGCATCCAAAAGCCTTTCGGTAGATTTGTCATATTTCCCAAGATAATAGTAAGCTATGCCCGATAAAAGAATTTTCGAATTGCTCAAATATTTCTGGTTTTCGGTTTTTATACTAAGTTGTTTATTAGATTCTTCCCCTAACTGTGAGTTAGACTCATCATTAAGGTTACCTTCAGGCTCAATATATTCGAGTACATGTGAAAAATCATTCCTCTGGAAATGGAAATCTATCAATTGGTCTCTAGCTTCTTCGAGTTCCGGATACACATTCAAAGCTTTTTTATATTCCTCAATAGCTGAAGAAAGATTAGTTGATGAAATTTTCATACCTTCTAAATAATGGATATAAGCCGATAGTTTTCTTTTATTGCGAAAATACCTGATTCTGTAATTCATCGTCCAGATAGAATACACCAGGTTGTCAAATAATTGAATTATTTTATTATGAGATGTGAGATTTTCTTCAGGAACAATCTCAGTAGATTTCAACTCTTCATTGGTTTTTACAAGGTGCAACTCACAGAGAAAAAGAAGCCGGCTCTGAAATTCCAAATTTGTATTCTTGAATTCTATCTTCAGCTGTTTAAAAGCATTATCGTTATGTTGTTTAGCCAAGACAGAGAGGTTACGAAGGCATAGTGTTAGAGTATTATTTGGATCAATCGATAAGGACTTATCCAGCGTTTGTATTGCCGCATCGAACATACAGTTATCATAGTGAATTCTGCCGAGGAACATGTAATATACGGAATTCATGGGATTTAAATCTATAGCGATTTGCACTGTAGCGATTGCTTTATCATATTCATTCTTATCAGATAAAGCTAATGCCTTATGCAGTAATATTCCGCCGTTGTTTGGAATCAATAGAAGAGCTTGATCAAATGCTATAAGAGCCTCATCTAACCGGCCTTTCGATACAAAATCTTGGCCTTTGGAAAATAAGAGATCGGATTTAAATAATTTAATTATTCTTTTCATGAAAGCTACCTTTAAATTTTTATGAAATTTGATACAAATTCCTTCATATTTGTAATTTTCCGTTCGGATAATCACCATAATTGAATAACAATCAATATAAGATTGTAACTTCTCTCAATTCAGTTTTATCTCGGCTGCGTACATAACGTATTTTTTATCCAATCTGCTATAACGCTGTTAGACGGAGGGTCACCATACCAGACGGTGGTTCTATATTTCTCAACACGGATCGAATCGGGTAACTTTGGGCCGGGAAATGAAGTCTTTTTAATGCTCTGGTTATTGAATATGATGGATGCGGCGTAAACTACCTGATAGCCGGTAATACTGCTGGTAGTGCTTCCATATCTAGCCGATTCACCTGTCGTTTTCGTGATACTCACTAAATAGGCATCATTTATGTCGGCAACTGTTTTTGGCCAGTACGAAGACGGTATCAACTCCTGGATTCCAGTACAGAGTTTGCCGGTATCTGACCAAACGACTAATATGGGAGCTGGTTGGATAGCATTAAGGTTAGCTGACGTTGCATTTGAAATTCTTGTTACCAGTTGTGTTGAAACCAAGTCCGTCAATGATTGGACCTTCAAAAAAGGGTTTTCTGGAGTCGCAACTGTGGCCGTCGTTGATTGCACCTTTGTTGTTGGGCTGGCAGCATATTGAGTATTGGTATTATATTGGTTTTTTGTCGGGCTTTCTGCAGATTGATTATGGGTATCATATGAAGTGTAAAGAATTATCAGGCCAATAGCAATGGCAACAGATATTGTTATCCGTATGATCCTGTCCTTTTTCAATTAAACTCTCCTGGATATCATCTGGATCAATTTGTTAATAATTCAGCACAGCGCAAAAGGGCTTTTAAAATATGTTTATTAGAAGGTTCCATTTGCAAAGCGCGTAGCCATAGCACCTGAGCCTCTCTTATCTTCTTCTGTTGGGCATATACCTTTGCCAGCAAATCAATGATGTGTACTGGCGCACCTGGTTTGTTGGCTAGGGGTTGCAGGAGAAGCTCGGCCTGCTGTAGATCACCTTTCCGGGCCAAATTTGCCGCTCTAGCAAGAATCCCCGATTCTATTAATCCATTCAGCGATTCGCTCAAACTATCTACATTTTCTAGCTGAATTTTCAGGGGATTAATATTTGGCTGGCCTGAGATTTTTAACTTCATTTTTTAGCCTTCCTTACCGATTAATCGGCATTGTAGTGCCACCATACCCTTGTATCTCCTTTTGCTCATCTGCCGGAAGAAGACCCCAGAGTTGTCGCACCACTGTCTTTAAAGCATCGAGGTTATTAGAATCGATGGCTCCCCGACCCTGTATTATGAGCCGTTCCGCTAGTTGCTGGTCTTTCATATGGGGTTTTCGTTTCTCTATATCTTCGAGCTGACCTACCCACCATCCCGGCTGCTTAAAACAAATCCTCCAATAAAGCCCTTCAAGATATTCGAGCTTCTGTTTAATGAGACCAACATCATTAGATTCTATGGCAGCATTTATTTCTTTCTCCAGAGCATTAAAGTTCTGTTTCTCCTCTTCATCACCGAATTTATCAACTATACCTCTCATATACTCTGCTTCATCGTGAGCCTTGGAAATAATTAAAGGCTCTTCAAGAGCATCTTCAGCTTCATCCAGAATGATTTTAAGATCGACAAGGCGTTTTTGGCATTTATCAGCTGCATCCGGGTCAGCGGGAGCGGCAGCGAGTGAAGTTTCTATGTCATGTAGCATGCCCTCATCCTCAATCTTTTGAATTGGCTTCTCAACTTGAGTAATTCCAGCCTGTTGGGCATTATCGCGGACTTTTTGTAACCGCTCCATTTGGTGTTTATAATCGGTCTCTAATTTTTGGGGTTCAGCAGTTGTCTTACCTAGTTTCAGGATATCTTCAAAAATTTCGTCGAGTATAGGGACATATGCCTTGACATGTATTAAACGTGATTCGTCCATATCAATAGTTATCTCGACTTCGCTCTCGAGAGGCAAATCACGTTTAATTTTATCTCCGGTAATAATTAAGTTTCCTATTAGGGTATTCCTATCAGCATGTTTCGTAGTCTCTCCTTCGACAACAGGGATACGAAGAAGTGTACCAGATTCTCCCTTTCTGATGGAGATAGTAGTACGATGAATTTCCCGCCGATGTGCCGGTAATGGTGTCCCTTTAGACAAAAATGGTTGCATTTCGCCATTTGCCAGGGCTACTCCGATGCAATGAAGAAGCGGCTGATTGGAAATTGTCATCCCAATGGCGTAATTGAATCTATCTGGAACGGTTTTACAGAGATTCCCCGCTGCATCGGTTAGTTCTATAAGAAATTCATTCGTTTGCTCTCCGGCATGGACTGTGGTCATGAATTTCCCATCGGCCGATAAAGGGACCCTGCCGCTACGCCATCGAGTTTTTAATTCAGTGAATTCGATTTTATAACCGGTTAATGGCTTTCCATCAGGGGCATATATCTTACCGCCTATCATCGGGTCTGGGTCATTTCCAATTGGCTCATAGTTTAGTTCCAAAGAGAATTGCCCCGGGACAAGAATAGGCATGTTATTAACTTTCTTTGACATCGGCTGTGTTCGGGCGAATATTGCAGCGCCTTGGGCATTTACTGTCAGAGGATCCACACTGAATTCAAGCGTAATTCTCAATTTTTCCTTGAGCATATCTCGTACAATCGGAGTCCTGGTAGGACCACCAACCAGAATTAGTTTCTCAATGTTATCTGGAGATAGCCTCTTTTCTTCCAAAGCTGCTTTACATCTATTGATAGATCGCTCTATAAAAGGTTCGATCAAGGGCTCAATTTCATTGCGTTTAAGCTCGTATTCAAAACTAATCGGCATACCTTTATCATCAATACAGAGCGGATCGATTGTTATTACTATTGAATCGTCATTTGATAATGCGATCTTGGCTTGCTCCGCTTTCAGTTTAAGTTTGGCAAAGGCGGCATTCCATTTGGGGTTAACCCGATTGAAGTCGGATAAAGCATATTCTTTGGTAAGTGCTGGCACTAATAATCTTTCAACAATATCCCAATCAATAAGCTTTCCGCCTAAATGATTATCACCACTATGGTTGACTACCAGGATTTGACCATCACGAACCTGAATGATTGCGACATCAAAGGTACCACCGCCGAGGTCGTAGACCATCCAGAATACCCTGTCACTCTTACTCTGGAAGCCATAGGCTAGCGCGGCGGCGACCGGCTCCTGGATTAACGGGCTGAAAGATAAGCCCGCCAGTTTGGCAGCTTTGTTTGTAGCATCACACTGCGGTAACTCAAAGGCGGCTGGCACGCTAATGACAGCTGCCGTTACTTTTTCACCTGTTCGCTTTTCAACACTGTTGCGTAAAGATTTTAAAACTTCGGCTGAGAGTTCTTCCGGAAACATTTGACGTTCGCTAGCGGCGAAACGATATACCCTGGAAGTACCCATCTGAAGCTTAAACTCAGAATAAGTATTTGCGCTATCACTCTCCAGGCGGTCTTTAGCGTTACGGCCCACATAAATCCTCCCCTTGCTGTCAATCCAAACAGCAGAGGGAGTATATTCCATATCATCGTTATTCTTGAATACGGTTGTTCCAGACCCGTTGAACACTGCAATTTTGCTATTGGTTGTGCCCAAATCGATGCCAAAATCTATAGTTGCTCTTTCCATTTTTTCTTATCACTCCTTTTAGTTAGCCGGCGGATTATGGGACATGACGGTTCATGAAATCATTCTTTTACTTTGGTGTATCTTCGAATGAAACCTTTTCAGGTACTCCGACAATGACCTGCCCCATTTGAATCATTTTATCCTTATGGTAAATCGTTGGTTTGATTGTCTCGATAACCTGCTCTTTCGTGATGCCTTGCGTCGGCTGGAATGCGATGACGTTTAATGCCATGCCGCCATCATATTTTTCTCCAGTGTGGTCTTTAATCTCTAGACCTCCCTGGACTAAAGCGTCCCAAACAGACTCCAAATCCCGGGAAACTCGCTTAATCGTTTCTGACGTCTCGTTGGTTGTGGTCAATCTTCTCTGGAGCCTCCAAGCAGTGGTGCCAATTTCCGTCGTTAGTTTGATCAGTCCATCGTCTTTTTCAGGTTTTAATTCAGTATTGGCTAGTTGAGATTTCAACAAATTAACAATCTTATACAGATTATCATCATATTTCGATGCCTTCGGCGCTTCGATCCTGAAATCTTTAGAATAACTAAAAAACTGTCTCAGACTTTCTAGCATTATTTTATCCTCATTTTTAACTTACCCCGGGCGGTTTATCACCTACTCCCCAGCCTTGAGATATCAATTTTACAATGTCGGGAAAAGTTAATTTATATTTTTCTGGGAATACTTTATCGGGTTTAGAAAGAGGAGCCAAAATTAATCCTATTATCAAACATCCTACAAAAAAAGCACATCCGATCCATCCATTAGTATTTACTCCAGTAACTACGGCTAGAATAATACCTAATATGGCACCTAACCAGCCAATTAGTATTTTTCTTCCATGAATAGATTTACAATGCTTGCAGCGCGGCACAGCAACAGCCAATTTCCGCCAAGTATATTTCGTGCTTGTCCATCCTGCCTGACTCTGTACGTCTCCATACATATTGACCTTAAGTACAGCTTCATCTTCGGAAGGATTTTGTCCACAGAACCAACAGGTATTGTATCTCAGGTTATTGGAGACTATCTCTATATTCGTTTCAATTCTTTGCCTTATCGACGCGCTCGTTGAAATTGATAATGCATGGTTAGCTAATTCTAGCGACCTCTTATGATCAGAAGTCTTATTCCCGAAGGTTATTGTTGAACTCAAAATTTGAGAGGCTACTTCATCATGCGCCGACTCGCGGGTAGGATGACCATTGGGTAAAAGTGTATCTATCGTGTTCAGAAAAATGGATGTATTCTCGATTAATTTTATTGCAACTTCATCAGCATGTTCAGGAGATTTGTTAGTCTCGGTTTCTGAATTTGTACAGAGAACCTTGATACGATCCCGCATTGGCTCCACTGCTCTGCGAAGAGCATTTTCAATCACATCCTTATCGAAATCCGAACCGTTTATTAGATTTATGTGAAAAAGTGCCTCTTCATTACTGTTTTTTTGTACAGCCTTGGCAGCCAGCAAAGCGTTGATTGAGATGATAGCTGAAGGCGCTTCAGATCGAATTCTATAGCCGCTTCCCGATGTCAAACGAGGGTCGTCTAGCTCATCAATTCTCTGCTTTAACCTCTGCCAAAAACACTCATTATTTAATAAAATATTCCATCTTGAATAAGCTTCTTTCCAATAAAAACGTTTCTGCTCAATTTGTTTTTTAGATAAGGATTGAGCTGTTTCTGTATATTCAAGATCCAAAGCTAAAGCGTGATACAGAATAGCCAGATTGTGGGTCGATACATGAGACTCACTATTTTGCATTTCATTTCGTTTCCAAATAGATATGGCATCCAACAGGTTATTCTGTATCAATGCTGTTAGCGCCACATCCGCATCAACAGGAGAAGCTTGAAGAGGCCAAAACCAGAATAATTCATCAATTAATCGAGACTCAGGATCAACTAACCTCTGGTAGGCTGTTTGCCTGGCTTCGGTGTCAGGCGCTGGGTTAAGATATAGAGCACCTCTTTCGGCAAACCCGTTATTTCCAAATTTTTCTACAAGATCAAGTTTTCGCATTTGGGAAGAAATTTCTCTTGGCGAAGCAGTTACTGGTAGCTCCAATATCCGAAAGGAGTTTAATCGGAAGATATCCGGGTTTGCTATTTTTAGCAATATATCGCTGCCTCTATCTTTTAGGTCGGCATTGTCTTCTTGATAACCATCTACCATTGGCTTGCTCCTTATTCGGTATGCTTACCCTGAATACATTCCAGTTTATATCATTATTCCCCGCCGCCAGAGCTTTAAATGATATCCGTACTTTTCTCTCAAACTTGGCGATTTATTTAAAGCTTCTTCTAGAAGGTCGGCAGCTTCAATTAATTTACTGTAGTCATGGGAGAGGCTTAATGCTTTGGCTAACATATCTTCGGCGGTGCTCTTATCAGATTTCGGTAATAACCCGAGAGCGCTTTTGTTCTCATCGGTATTTTTTTTGTTCTTTGCCGGAATATTGGTTTCTATTGGCTTCCATTTTACCAGATCCTGTAACATTGCCGATGCGTCAGGATAACGGTCATTGGGTTTTATCTCTAATGACCGGACTAAGATAGAATCCAAAATTGGGTCTACACGCACGTTAAAATGGCTGGCTGAGATTAGGGGGTTCTTCCACCATTTTTCGTTTTGAAAATCCATTACACTATCTACAGGGAATGGCAGATGATCTGTCAATAAAAGATACAACGTTGCTCCTATTCCCCATACATCTGCTGCACAAGAATCCATATTAGACAAACATTCCGGAGGTTTGAATGCAGGCGTTCCTTTCGCACTTGCTATGAGAGTCAGCGGGTTCACTTTTTTGGCGAGTCCAAAATCGGCAATGCGAATACGCAGCCCTCCAGTATCGTAGCCTATTAGTATATTTTGTGGCTTAATGTCCCGATGTATAATAGGAGGTTTCTCAGCGTGAGCAACGGATAGACCCATGCAAACCTGGCGAATTATTTCTACAACCTCCGATACCGGTGCGAATTCAGATCCATAGGATCTCCAATAATTATCAAGGCTGCCACCAGCAACGTACTCCATTGTAAAGTAGCCATATTGTTGACCATTGATTTTGGCGGTCCCGGCATCAAAAACACGAATTATATTGGGGTGCCCGATTCTCGAAAGCATCATTGCCTCACCGAGCTTATCCTCAATTTCCTTGACTGAAGCGCTTGGCGCCTTGAATACTTTCATGGCTTGCCTGCCCAGAAATTTATGCTTGACCCGATATACCTCGGCAAAAGCTCCTTCCCCAAGGAATCGATCTATTTCATATACATCGTTTATAAGATGACCTTCGACAAAAAGCATTGAATATTACCGCCTTAAAACCACTACCCCTTATGACTTTAATTCGAATTTCAGCCAGACATTACCGAGCAGAAAAATGTCCCCGGATGAAAGCTGTGTTTCGTCTGTAATGCGTTTTTCATTAAGATAAGTGCCGTTGGTGCTACCCTTCCCCTCAGAACCCGCGTCAGCTAAGAAGAAAGTGTTATCTATCTGGCTTATGAGAGCATGGTGCCTGGAGGTTCTAATATCGTAAGGTAAAAACACATCATCTTCAGGATGTCTTCCTAGATTAATTGGGAATACACTGAACTCAAAAAACTTTCCATCCTCAACCCCGCTCAGTATCTTGACGATGACGCTATTTGCTGCCATTCAGGCCCTCTTTGAATTTTTCTTCTTAATTAAAAATCCCCCAAAATTGTCAGATATGCTTATACTAAATTTTGTCTAATTATTTCTTCCGCCTGATGTAAATTTATGTTCTTCAATAGAAAGTTGGACAAATTGATCACTGACGGTAGCTAGTGCCATTTCGCCCTCAACTGGGACTGTCGAGTCATTGATCATCTCCAGTATCTTTTGTGCTCGAAATCCTAATCCTTCAAGAACCCTTACCGGTATTCCTTCACCTTCTTTAAAGATGGCAGTTAGAAGACCCTTCGCGGAGATCGAACCCACCCCATCCTTTTCTGCTTCCTCCTTTGCTAATCCTAGAATTGACTTACACCTGGGAGTAATAACAGTGCCTTCCCAATATCGGTGACCATCTCCCAACCCAACAAAGTATCGCAAGTTATCTCTGAGTTGTTTGGGATTTAGTTTTAGTTCCCGTAGAATTCTTTGCGTCACACCGGAATCTATTTTAGTTAAAGCAATAAAGATATGCTCTACACCCAAGTAATAATGCCGGAGCCCTTCAGATTCCTGTTGGGCAAGCGCCATTATTTTTTCTACCTCCGGGCTTAAATTATCCAAAACCACTAATGTCACCTCTTAAGCTTAATTAAGGGGTTAAGGGACCTTAATTATAATTACAGATATGTTGTCCGACCCCCCATTATATTTAGCTAAATCCACCATTTTTTCACACGCTGTTTGTGGATTACTGGTTTTACTCAAGATTTCCTCTAAATTGGGATCTCTTACCATTTCCCAAAGACCGTCAGAACAAATGAGGATAGACATATCCGGCTGCATTACTTCCGTAAAGAGATCAACGTCGGTATTGTATTGCATTCCTAAGCAACGGGTAACGATGTTCCTTTGCGGATGGGTATATATTTGTTCTTTTGTAATCTTTCCAACAGACACTAATTCTGCTACCAGTGAATGGTCTTTTGTTATCTGTCGGAGTAACTGGTGATCCATCAAATAAACCCGGCTATCGCCTACATTGGCAATATAAGCGGTATTATTCAAAATAAGAACAACTGCCAAAGTGGTACCCATTAGATGGTTTTCGCTTGTTACTGAACCAAACATCTCGTTACCAACTCGCTTGATTACATTCGCCATTGCCTGTAATACAGAGTTATGGCTTAAATTGCCGTATTCCTTTTTGAATAACTGGAAGAGAGTATCTTTTACCAAGTAGTCAGCCATTAATTTCAGTGCCATACTACTCGCTTTTTCTCCTCCCTGATAACCACCTAATCCATCGGCTATTGCATAAAGGCCAATTTGCAATTTTGCAGATTCCTCTAGCACTAGATTGATAGTCATTAAACTATCCTCATTCGACGTTCTTACCAGTCCGGGATCAGTAGCCGTTCCGATTTCGTATTTCAAATTATTCATAGCTTATCGCGGTTTTAAAAATCCTTCCGAGTATAAATATTCCTTTTCTTGGTAACCTTACTATAGCCTTATCCGCCTCGGATTTCCTGAAATACTATTGACAAAAAGCTGACAATTTGCGGGAACATTTTATTACTTTTTGGATTGCCAAGCTATAGCGCACATAGGTCTATGGACTATATATCTAACCTGTACCCTCCGTGAATAGTTATGATATACCGGGGTTGTGTAGGGTCATCTTCAATTACCTTACGAACTCGGCTAATATTTTGCTCAATCGTCTCCTGACTCACTATCCCGCTCTCCTGTTCCCAGACCTTCTCGGCAATCTTATCTTTGCTACACGCCTTGCCACAGTTTTCAAACAGGAAAGCTAATAGATCAAATTCCTTCTTCCGTAACGGAACTTCTTTCCCATTTATCCAGACGCGCCGTGCTTGAAGATCGATTTTGAGGCCTTGTGATGAGATTTTCTCTAACCCCAGATATTCGACAAGTGTGCCTTCTGACTCCCTGAACCTGAGAATAACCCTGTATTTCCCGTTGATCTTAGCAAGTTGAATTAGATCGCCATCCTTTAAGGAATAAGGAACGTCAGGATCAATGCGAGTTCCATTCAAAAAAGTTCCGTTCTTGGTTCCACCATCGCGTTCCTTCAGCATGAAGCTTTCTCTGTCGTAGCTATAGTAGATACTTACATGCCCACGTGAAACGTAATCATCATTGGCTTTGAAATCCGGAATATCGGAATTAGTGTTCAGACTTTTTGCAGGTCTTCCGATAACTATGACATCCGTTTTGAGCATTATCTCCTCGTGCTCACGATATCCATCTATCAGTCCCTTTTCAATCCTTAAAAATGCATCCTTGCCTTTTAACATTATTCAGCCTCTAAAATACCGGCGAAAAAATTGGCTCTGGTGGTACGACAAATTTCTACATCATGTTTTAAGAACAAATGCACCAACATCTCTTTGTGATAAAGGTATTCAGAAAAATGCGGTTCAGGGGAAATAATTGTGGGGATTATTCTTGTTGTTATTGGTGAAAATTTAGCAGCAAGTGATTTTAACCGAGAGAGCACCGGCTCAAATCCTGAACCAAATGGTTTTCTGAAGCTTTTATTGTATATTTGGGATTGTCTAAACAATAAATTCCCTTAATGACAGCCACCCCAGTCTAACATCCTATACGACTTACTGAATATTTTAACCCTTGCCTAAATTGAAGTCAAAAGCTTAAGTTAACCTTTACTTATTGATAAAGGTAGAGATACTGATTTGATAGAAATTTATGATATTCAAAATAGGAATATTGAATGTAAACCAAAATTTCGTATATAGCTCTTTAGATCGTTGCTATGCCAAAAGGATTTCTTTTTTTGGTATGGCTAATTTAAAGTCTTTTTTAGGCTTACTACAATAGGCACCTTTTTGGAACTTAAGGGAGATTGACACATTCTTCGTGCATCGCGAAACGTCAGATTGTATTTTTTACTCAGATCGGCTTAGAAGCAGACATAACAATCGGTATTATTGTAAACCCCAATTCACTTTTTTACTTGATTATTGCCGAACGCATTAGAATAATAATCCGTTTCTCTTATTCGCGGTCGAAGCTTTTTTACTTGAATAGTCTTAATGCTCACCCAATCATTAGTCATTTTGATACGCCGAGCCTCTGTTTCAAAGTGACGATGGAAAATGTCATCGTAACTAACCACTATCCAGTGGTCATCATATATTTCATATGGTTTTTCTGTAGCTCTTCGTTGAAATACTATAGCCTTTTCATCCGATGCTAGTGGCTCGACATTGGTCCACATCTCATCTAGTTGAACAGTTGGCGAGTTTTTCCCAGATCGGAGTTCCAATCTAATCGATATGTTTTCAGAAGGGCCCATCCCTATATTATGCACTTGAAGTAAATCTCCGGAATCGTCCAACTTTGGCATTTTAGTAGTGTGTGATATTCCTTCATTTCCGCCACACGGTACGAGTAAAGGTCGTAAGCTATCCTTGCGTAGTTTTTTCGTTTCCAAAGCTGTCCATGCCGCTGCAATCGCAGAACCAGCAGCAAAAAATGCAAGAATAAAAGTTGCTATTGCCGATATCATTGTTGAGTCCATATATCTATCTCCTACCAATGAGAAATTCCGATTAAGAATCGTTGTCAAATCCAACTAAATTAAGTCAGAATGAGTGTTATAAATCAAAATAACCTAATTGATAGATGTAAGCCAAATCCTAATGCAGTAGCTAAAGCAATGAGTAAAGGTATCCAGGGTCTTAATTCTTTCGCCTGTTCATCATGGAATTCAATGTTAACACCAAAGCGCATAGGTTTCAATACGGTAGGTAAAACCAATAGGTATTGGGTTAATAATTTACGGGAACATAATTACTTAAGAAATTACTCCGGCTAATAAATAAGGAAAAGGCAAGGATGTCTTTTGTCCCAAAGCCAAAGTGGTGCTATAATTGGCTCCGAAGATGCAACAATACAACTTTCGACTCCGATTCAATTTTGCTGAAGCGTATAGAATTCATTCTGATGTAGAGGAGATTGAACTCCTGGTCTTACCGTTCGGCGAGCGCATCAGGATGCGAAGTGGTGCGATCGGAACGCAAATAAAAGACCACGCTCAGGTTGCCGTTTTAGGGGGACCGTTTGCTTCAAAAGACCAAGCAAAAGATGCTGCTGAAAAATCTAAACGTGCACTTCTTTACTGGGCTATCGAGCAGCGCTTAGGCATAGATTTTGGCGATGGAAAACAACGAAGCTGTGTGACTGAAGCAGGCTTGGCTATGCTGCAAAAACAACATGGATGTCCTGTCAGGAATGATATACACGGGATTGACGTCTATGAACACGTTGAAAAACTAAGGTTTGTTAGCGTAAATGCGGAGGCAACGGTAGGTAAACATCCGCCTAAACTAATTGATACCTTCAGACGCGAATACATTCACACTAGGCATCTTAAAGACAAGGAGTTGCTCGCGAGCGAAATTTATGCGAGTTCCTTCTTTGATGTGTCCTCACGCAGTCGGTTCCTCACACTTGTTACAGCAGTCGAAGCCCTCTTAGAGCCGCTAAAGCGCTCTGATGAGGTAGGAGTTCTAGTGGAAGAGTTTAAAGCCAAGACAGGGCAGTCAACAATAGATAAGTCTACAAGAGACTCAATTATTGGCAGCCTTGAACGGTTAAGGCATCAATCGATTAGTCAGGCTGGGCGTTCGTTGGCTAGTCGATTAGTCCCAAATATGCTTTTTGACGAACAGTCATCGGCTGATTTCTTCACACGTTGTTACGATTGGCGAAGCCAAATACTTCATACTGGCACAATAGCAGAAGAATCAGTCGACATGTGGCACCTTGCCAATGTCATGGAAGATTTTGTCTCTCGGCTTCTGCTTGCGGCATTGAACAGTGAGTCTTAACAAGGCGCTTGTGCTGATGTTGATGATCAAAATAACCATTGGTAGCCACGGTAATTACATCGATAATCCATCTTTATATGACGGATTAGGGCTTTCAAATCACCCGGATTCGTTTGTCCCTTTACCCCGTAAAAACACCCTCACCCTGCAAATAGCGCACCAGGTGGTAGGGCCATTCGTGCAAGATTTAGGGCTCTGGATGATGGGGACATATCTGGACTACATAACTCAGCCTGACCAGCAAACTGGAGTTATGAAAAAAGGTAATAGTGGATATTACGATGCGGCGGAGCCGCCATTCCAATATATATTGAGCAGCCCCGTGTTGTTGTTGTCAAGGGAAAATGAGCCAGGATGTTAGTGACTGAACCACCCGGAAAAATACCTGTGCGGGCCATCAGATGATCAACCCAAAGGTAGGGGCGCGGTTTAACCTGAACTTGTTCAGGCAACCGCCCGCTATAACCCATTGAAATAACTCGTGGCTATATTTATGTCCAACATCGCTCTGAATGAACCAACCCATAAAATAAGGCCGGACGATACCAGATGTCACGCGAATTAATTACCTCCATAGGGCACCTTTCTCTTCTGCCTGCTTTGGCTCGTTACTACTATGCCATGTAAGATGCTTGCTTATTTTTAATTTTTATCGATCATGATGTCAGAATTACACAGGATCGTTTTCATTCAGAGGTCCGGGCGGGCCGGTTGGTAAACCGGCCCCTACTATGTGGTATTGGCCTCAATTTGCGTACCAGCATTGCAGTTAACTGGAATGTATTGTCATAAATGGCTCTCTTATTAAAAATATGGCTCATTTTGAGTATTACAGTAGCTCTCACTCATTAAACCAATGGTTCAATCCGGACTATATTATTCATTATTTAATTCCGTTTCCCTATCCCGAAACTGGAAACTCAAAACTCTTTGGTTATTGTTTGGTTATTGGTTATTGAATTTTTACCTCATTTTCCCCCAAAAAGTGCCACCAAACGCTTTACAATATTAGAACATATGTGCTATAGTGTGCACAGGCTGTTTATAATCCGCGGCGATATGCCTTCTTGAACCGGTGAAAAGGCCGTGCTTTTTAAAAAAAGTAATTTTTGCGAAATCAAATCCATCGAAGCTAAACGGCCCGGTTTTCCTGGCTGACAGCGGTACCTTAACACTTGAATATTAACACCTCCTGCACACGATACGGGGCGTTCACATTGGAACGCGTTCATATTGGACCGGGATGTGGGTTCAACCGGCATTCGATAGGCATTGGAATGGCATTCGTTCCGGGTTCGTTTTAAGCTGCCTTACGCCTGTTTCCTGGTGGAACTGAATCCGGCTTCCTCTCCATCCATGAAAGTGCCGTACCGCTATAACCCCACTCGAAACTTGAAACTCGAAACTGTTCCCTCTACCCTATTCCCTATTCCCTCCTACCCGTGCTTGCCCGGCCACCAGTTCCACCGTCCCAGCAGGCTGGCAATGGCCGGCACCAGCAGCGCCCGCACAATGAAGGTGTCGATCAATATGCCTATGGCCACCGTGGCGCCGATTTGCATCATGGTATTAATAGGGGCAACCACCAGGGCGCCAAAGGTACCGGCCAGGATGATGCCGCAGGCGGTAATAACCCCTCCCGTGGCGATGGCGGCCAGTCGCGCGCCTTCCCTGGTAGGCCGTACCAGCGACTCCTCCTTGACTCTCGACATAAGGAAGATGTTGTAGTCCGATCCCAGGGCGATCAGCAGCACGAAGATGATAATGGGTATGACAAAGCTGATGCCTTCCTGCCCCATCAGGTCCTGGAATATCCAGGATGAAATACCCAGGGTGGTAGCGTAGCTCAGCAGTACGGTGACCAGGAGGTAGAGCGGCGCGACGAGGCTTCTCAGCAGCAATGCCAGCACGATGAAGATAGCGGCCAGTACCACGATCATTACGCGGGTAAAGTCCTCATCCAGGATATTGCGGACGTCCGCCATTTCCGCCGTGGTGCCTCCGGTTACAATTTCAGCGTTTTCCAGTGCAGTGCCGCTGATGCCCGCGTGAACGACCTGGCGGGCCTCGGTCACCACATTGAGGGCCAGGTCTGACTGAGGGTAATAGCCCAGCACAACGTATAGACGCGTGGCCCGTTTGTCATGGCTGAAAAAGGTGTTATCCAGGCTGGCGGCTTCAGTCCCCTCAAGGAGAGAAGGAGAGAGGAAGACCGGATTGCCCTTCTCTGCAAAAGCCGCGCCCAAGGCCGAGATATCCGTCATAAAGGAAGCGAACTGTTGTTGCAGCGTATCGAGGGGGGATTCGTCCATCGACATCTCTGCCAGGGCCGTGGAGAAAAGGAAATCGCCGCTGCCTTCAAAGAAGGCGGCCAGGCTGTCGAGATCGGCGGTTATTTGCTGGAGATAGCCGGGCAGTCCCGCCATCAGGGCCTGCGCCTGTTCGGGGGACAGGTCCTGGAGATGGGCTGCCTGCGACTGGAAGTTTGTAAGGGTGGCATACAGGGACTGATAGCTCGCTTCATTCCGCACGGCGGGATACTGTTCAGCCAGTTCGTCGAAATAGGCCACAAGCTGGGTAATGAACTGAACGGTCTGGGGCGGCAGGGAGGACGATGATGACGCTGATATTGTCAGAAGGTATCCCATCGTACCGATCTGTGAGCTGAGGGTTTTAAGCTGGGTCTCTACCAGGGCGGCGGACCTGGTCTGCTCTATGGTCTGCTGCAAAGCGTCGATATCCGCCATCAGCGCCTGGAAACTGGATTCATCCTCGACCCAGGTGAAATTCTGTTCGAGTTCGTCCAGGTACCCGTTTACCCGGGCAAACCCGGCGTCGACCTGGTCGCTGAACAGCACGGAGGGATCGCTGCCGGTACTAGAAAAAGCGGTTGTAATCCCCCCGCTGATAGAGTCAAGCTGGCCGGAGACCGTTAGCCCGGCGGGTGTTTCACCTGTTCCTTCAGGTTGAACGATACTCTGCACCTTGAGGATGCCGTCAACTTCCTGTAAGTCCGAGCTGATTTTAGAGAGCGCCGCCAGGGATTCCGGGTCTGACATGCTGCGGCCCTCGGGAGCGACCACGATGATATTCACGGGGTCCATCTCCCCGATGTTATAGTGCTCTTTCAGAATGTTGAAGCCTTTCACCGACTCCGAGCCGGGAGGGATTTCGGCCAGTTGGTCGAAGGAGCGTGTCAGATTGGGGAGAGCGAAATAGGGCAGAAGCATGACAATCACGACCACGCAGATTACTATGATGGGTTTACCGGTGGAAAGGCGCGCCAGTTTATCCCAGATTCCCGGACGTTTGGGGGTGGAGGAGGCATTGCGCATTTCATGGCGGGGCCAGAAGAGCTTGCGTCCGAAGAGGGCCGTCGTCGCGGGGGCCAGTGTCAGGGCAGCCAGCAGGGTAATGAAGATCGCCACACCCAGGATAGGTCCCATGGTCTGTATCATCTGGTAGCGTGCCACGGCCATTCCGGCCAGTCCCACGATAACGGCAAAGGCGCTGGCGGTGATTACCGATCCGATTTTGCTGACGGCAAACCTGAGGGCATTGGAGCGGATGTCTTTATGGACCAGCTCTTCCCGGAACCTGGATACCAGGAAGAGACAGTAGTCGGTGCCGATGCCGAAGATCATGACGATCAGGAAGGCATCTATCTGGGACCAGATTGAAACGCCGGCGCCGGCGATGATGCCGATGATTCCCCTGGCTACCAGGTAGGCTATACCGATGGTTATCAGGGGTACCAGGGCGGCTACGGGGGAGCGGAAAATAATGATCAGCAGGATTACCACCAGGAGGACCGTAACTATTGTAGTCAGAGTGATGCTTTTATCGAGTGACTCGAAAAGGTCCGCATATACTCCCACCTGGCCGGAGACATATATTTCCAGTCCTTCCGGAACGGACTCCAGTTGAGAACGGATAGCACGGGTGGTGCTCAGGGAATCGGACTCGAAGGCGGCCTTTTCCAGGCCGACATTAAGCAGCATGGTAGTGCCGTCGGGACTCTTCAGGCTTGATTCCATCTCGGGATGATTGAAAATGGAAGTGATATTGGCTACTTCGAAGGGGGTGTCGCCGGATATCAGCCAGTCCTGCACTTCCCGCGCATATGCCAGGTCGTCGTCGTTCAACTGACCGGCATTATAGAAGACCAGGCTGGCGGAGGACGATGCCTGGCTCTCCGGAAAGTACTGCGCGATCAGCTCGCGGCAGCGCAGGGATTCGCTATCCCCGGGCAAAAAGCTGGACTCGGTCATGGTGCCGACCTGGCTTAATGCAGGAGCGAAGAGGAACATCAGCAGGGCCAGTACCACCCAGCCGAGAATTATCCAGACTTTGTGTTTTACAGCAAAATCACCTATTTTGTCGAACATGTTAAATCCCCCTGTCAGTTACTCGAGTGTGTTATTACATAAAACCGGCTTTTTAAAAGCACCTCAGGTCTCCCCTTTTTCAGTGGATGTAAGCCTGTTGATAGCCGTTTTCAAAGAGCCGGTGAGGTTTTTCGACCTGAAAAAAACAACAAAAGTCCTCCCGCGGTCTATGCAACCCTTAAAATTTAAAACTGAAAATAGCTTATCCCGCTGTGCTCAGACCGGCCGGTCAGACCGGATTCAGGATGTTGCCGGTCTTGCCGGCTTTATATTTCCTCCCTCTGCATGACTCAAACCATGAAACCGTGTCGGCAACGGATTCTCTTATCGAACGGGCGCTATAACCGAGCTCCCTGCTGGCTTTGGCCGAGCTGACCAGCGAATTGGCGGAGAGCACATCAATGGAATAGGCTGTGAAAAGCGGCCTGGACCCGCTGAGCAGGTAATAGGGAGTAGCCAGCACACCGAAAAACCTGGCCAGGCGGCAGGGTACCCGCCAGCCCGGCGCCCTGATGCCGCTGGTCTTCTCCAGCAGTTTCATGAGCTGGCTTACGGTTATACGTTCACCTGACAGTATATAGCCTTCCCCGCTGCGCCCCCTGGCGGCAGCCAGCAGCATACCTCTCGCCACATCCCTGACATCCACGAAGTCATAAGCTCCATCAATGGTGGCCCTGATTTTACGATCGAGGAAGCCGCGTACCAGGCAGCCCATTTCCGAGCCCTTGTAGTCAAACGGGCCGATAACCCCGGTAGGACAGACGATAACGGCGTCCAGACCCTTGCGGGCGACTTTGAGCACCTCGAGGGTCGCCCGGGCCTTGGAGCGGGCATAGTCTCCTGTCACACTGACAGGATCGTAAGGCTGGGACTCGGTAATAACCGTACCCTCAGGCGGTTCTTTTAGCGCATGGATGGAGCTGGTATATACCAGCCTCCCGACCCCGGCCTCCAAACAGGCTTCCGCGACATTGCGGGAGCCTCTGACATTTACTTCCTCAAGCAGCTTTCTTTTACCGGGCAGAATGGTAACGATGCCAGCCAGGTGATAGACGGTCTCAACTCCGGCGAAGGCCTTCAGCAGAGAGATGTAATTGCGTACATCTCCCTCTACAATTTCAACATCCAGGTTTTTCAGCGGCGATATATCTTCACCGGGCGGTACTATTGCCTTCGTCTGCCAGCCGGCGGCCAGTAACTCCCTGATCACCACATTGCCGATATGTCCTGTCGCTCCTGTTACTGCAATCATCGAATCCTCCTCATACACCCTACCACCCGGATATGCCGGACGCTGCCCTCAGGGGCGGGGTAGATTTATTTTTTCCCGGAAACCAGGGTTTCATTTTGCGTAGCCGGTATTTGCATCATGGCTTCCAGGACTTCCACGAATAGTCTCAGCTTCTCCGTATCCATCGCCTCCAGAAGCTTCTGGCTGTTGACGCGGGTGGAGGCCCATATGCCCCCGATAGCCTTTTTCCCGGCTTCAGAGAGCCGGCAAAGCACCACGCGCCTGTCATCCGGCTGGTTCTCCCTGACCACGAAATTTTTTTCTACCAGGCGGTCTACCAGGCTGGTGGAAGTCGGCAGCGTAACATCCAGTTCGGCCGCGATATCGCTCATGCGGGCCTGGCCGTGGAAATAAAGGAGCAGCATAATTTTTATCTGGGGCATGGTCACGTCCAGGCTGATTAAATTTTGAGGCACCGTGTGAAAAAGCTGCCGGAATAGCCTGTCGGCCAGAGACAAAAGTTCATCAATAAGCTGTTCTTTGTTAGCGGAGGGCATGTTTTACTCCTCCCGAAGCCTTAATTTTTTCATCTAATTATTAGATGTAATCTAATATTTAGTTCCATTATAAACTTAACCGGCTGAAATGTAAAGGGGGTATAGCCGGGGATATTACGCACGGTCTGTGCAGATCTCTATCTTCCGGTTATGTTGTGGCTATTGGTTTATATAGAGGTTTCCGAAGCATCTGGTGGCAGGGTAGCAATATTATCCCTGCGCAGAAAAGGCTTTAACGGCATGCACTATTCCGGATAGAAAATCAGGTTGGTAGGGTGCGGGTGCCTGAATAAATTCAGGACAAACCCGCCCGCCATTTACCGTTGAAAAAACTCGCGACTTCATTTTTATCCGACATCGCCTGTTACTGTATCATTACTCAGACTAAATTATTCATTCTCTGCCATACAAGTCTCTAACAGGTATTTATACCTGCTAACACGCAGGTATTTGTGCGGGGTCAGGGGTTTCAGCCTGTGTCTTTTTTTTTCGCCGGCAGGCGTATTATACTTGCCAAAACAGGTCTGCCGCTCTTTTGAAAACAGTACATACGACGGATGTACGGTTTCATCGGTATTGTTATTCTATAAGTGAAACAAGAAACAAACCAAAAATAAATTAAAAATTATTGAAGGAGATAAAGGAGAAATAGAATGGAAGAGAGAATTTTGATCCCCCTGGATGGAACAGAAGCAGGAGAAGCTGTATTACCCAAAGTAGAGGACCTGATTTTCAAGACCTCCCCCCGACTGGATGCCAAAATAACTCTTCTCAAAGTAATATCCAGAATGAACTTCAACATGCTGACGGATGATGACAGGGCCCAGTTGCCGATACCTGAAGATGAAGCCGCTGTCCTTACCAGAGAAGCCGGGGATTATCTTGAGCTGGTGGCCGGCAAGCTGAGGAAAAAGGGTATGGATGTCAAGACCATGGTTACTTTTGGTCATGAAGCCGATGAGATCGTCAAGGCGGCCCGCGCTACCAGGGCGCACCTCATCGCCATGTCCGCTCCTCATCATTCCGGAGTAATACGCTGGGCTATCGGAAGCGTTTCCGATAAGGTGATGAGGCTCGAAGGCAATATCCCGGTACTGGCGGTAAATCCTTCCGACAAAAAGAAGTCCGCCGCGAAACCCATGGATTCCTTGCAGGGTATGATGAAGCAAGCCTGATACCGGTTTACCGGCGTATAGCTAACTGAAATATTACCAGAAATTTTAGGAGGCAAGTGCGTTGTCCCAGATAAGAAAAAGAGGCGTTTTCGAGGAATATATCGATCAAGAAAATGATATGAAATTGTTCTCAGAGATCCAGAGGGCGGTGGCCGGCTCCGAAAAGCCCCTTGCCAATCCCGCGGCAGTCGGACTGGGGGCGTTCGGGGCCACCACCCTGCTGCTGCAATTCCATAACCTGGGATTACTGGGGGTTGGCGCGGTGATGTGGATGGCTTTATTCTTCGGCGGCCTGGCACAGATGATTGCCGGATTCCTGGAATACCGCAACGGCAATAACTTCGGCTTTGCCGCTTTCACCACCTACGGTGCTTTCTGGATTGCCCTGGGCGGGATATGGATGAATGCCCAGTTAAAATTTACCTCTATTTCCGGCACTGATGTGGGCTGGTTCCTGGTGGTCTTTACCCTGCTGACAGGTATTTACCTGATCGGCGCAATGAGACAGAACAGCGCTCTGTCCTGGGTATTCCTGACCCTGTTGATCGGTTTTGTGCTGCTTGATATCGGTCACCTGGTCCCCGGTGCGGCTGTTTTCAACAAGATTGCTGCCGTGGAATTGATAGTCTGCGCTCTTCTGGCCTGGTATCTGATGTCTCACGTGATTTTTGGCCCCTTAAAGCTGAGTTTACCGGCTGGAAAGGCCTGGATAAAGAGCTGATAGCCTGATATCGATAGATCCCGCTGAAGGGTCAAATCACCGCTGGTTTAAACCAGCGGTGATTTGACCCTTAGATTTCTCTTTGATATACTTCTGTCGGCGGGGTGTAGCGCAGTCTGGTTCAGCGCGCAGCGTTTGGGACGCTGAGGCCGGAGGTTCAAATCCTCTCACCCCGACCATGCTGTTTTTCTTCAAATTAAGCAGGTCCTTCTTTTTTCCCGCTCCCATCAGGGAAAAACGAGATTACCATACTATCTTTTTCAGAGGTGCTGCGTTATATACTATGGGTGAGGTAAAAGATCAAAAGAACCTGTCTCTACTGGATGAGGGAAACCTCGTTCTAAGAGCGCAGCAGCGGGACAGCCAGGCTTTGTCCGTTCTGTATGAGGCCTATTTTGACAAAATTTACCGGTATATAGTGATGCGGGTGCGGAACGAGGCTGAAGCGGAGGACATAACGCAGCAGGTCTTTATGAAAATGCTGGATTCCATAGCCTCATATAAATCACGGGGCGTGCCGTTTTCTTCCTGGCTTTTCAGAATCGCCCATAACCAGGTCATCGACTTTTATCGCCAGCAGGGTAAGAAGGCTACCGTGGATATCGAGGGGATTCAATTGCCGGACGGCGGCGATGACCCACAGCATATGATGGAAATGCATTTTGATATAGAGGAAGTAAAAAAAGCGACGCAAAATCTAACGGCGGCACAGCAGGAGGTATTATCATTAAGATTTGCCTCCGAACTGTCCATAGCTGAATGCGCTGCTGTCATGGGTAAGAAAGAGGGAGCGATAAAGGCCCTTCAGCACAGCGCCGTAGTAGCGCTGAGGAAAGCTCTGACGGGGAAAGAGCCATGAGGAAGGAGAGGAAGTTCGAAGAAATTGTAACCGTCTGCCTGGAGCGTATAATCCGGGGAGAACCGGTTGAACAGTGTCTCAAGGACTATCCCGAACAGGCCGGAGAACTGGAACCCCTGCTGAAGACTGCTCTGGCAGCCAGGGCCGTAGCCGATATTCAACCCGGCAGCGAGTTTAAGACCAGGGCCAGGAATGAGTTTCTAAATGCTATGCGTGAAAGAAGCGCCGTCAGGGAAAGGCCAGCATCCTTTTTCCGCTGGCACTGGCGCTGGCAGCCCGCCTGGTCTATCGCACTGGCTGTTTTACTGGTGGTGGTCCTGTCCGGCGGGGGTACGGTCATGGCGTCCAGGAACAGTATGCCGGGCAGTCCGCTTTATTCCATCAAGCTATTGAGTGAAAATACCCGTCTGGCCTTTACCTTTTCGGATACGGCCAAGGCGGAACTGAACTCTGAGTTCGCGGAAAACCGGGCGGAGGAAATTGTCTACGCCGCCGCCAGGGACGATGTGGAAAACGTGCGTAATACGGCTGATAATCTGCATACCAGCATGAGCAATGTCGCTGTGCTGACCTCCAACTCGCTGGGAGAAGCCGCCGCGCGCAATAGTGAGGCGGCAGCAGGTGATATAGCCGCAGGAGGGCTTCAGAGTGCCGCAGGAGGGCTTCAGAGTGCCGCAGGAGGGCTTCAGAGTGCCGCAGGAGGGCTGGATAATACCGCTGGAGACGTGCAGATGGCGCAGCCTCAGGCTGTTCCGGCGGAAAAGGCCGCACCGATGCTGGACGGTGTCCCGGAGACTGCAACTGTAATTCCGCCGGAAGAGAAGAGCGTCCGGGGATTCAGAATGGCGGCTGATGAGGCTGTTCCGGAGACTTCGCCTTTAGCGGAGAACAACGGTAATGCCGGCGGCGAAGATGAGGCACAGGAGCCTGCCTTAGAGGCGGAAACGTACGGGCTGAGCCAGGACGGCGACGTTGAAAACAGCCTGACTGAAGAAGGTGAATTACAAAATGTCCTGACAGAAAATTATATCCTGCTGCAGGCCTACCTCGAAGAAGCTCTTGAGACGGCTTCCCCTGAAGCAAGGCCTATTATTCGCGAGGCTATTGCTCATGCCCAGGCTGAGTATATAAAATCGATGAGCAACCTGGAAATACTGGACTACATGAACAGGCATCCGTAAAGGTCATGATTCCTGAACACCGCATCAACGGTGGCAGTAAAGTATTAAAGGGCAGGAGGGAAAAATGACGAGCATAGAAGAGTATAACCGCTGTGGGGAGGAAATTGAGAAATACCTGTGGCTGAAGACTTCACCGATAGCGGTTAAAATGCTGCAAAAGGAGTCCGATATTCCCGAGGGGGCGGTCAGGCCTAAAAGAGACCGGGGTCAACACCTGGCCCAGTGCCAGGCGTTTACCATGTCGCGCCGCCAGCGATTGACCGTGGCCATGCTAAAGGAGGACAACTGGTGCTGGGGGCCTCTGGTGGCTTACGGCCTGGTTGATCCGGCTGTTGCCGATAACTTTCACGCGACCAAAGACCAGGCCAAAATCATGCCCTGTTTTGAGGTGGGGAAATATATCGGAGTCCTTTCAGCCCCTTTGAAAACGGCCGCCTTCGAACCTGATGTGTTGTTGATTTACGGCAACTCCGCTCAAATGAGAACTATTCTGCTGGTGGTCAAACAGCAGGAGAAATTACCCATCAGTTCGGTTTTCGACCCGATTGATTCCTGCGTTTATGCCGTTGTGCCGGTGGTTACTTCCGGCGAATACCGCATTACCTTTCCCGATCCCGGAGAGTTCCAGAGGGGGCTGGCGGGAGAAGATGAAGTCATCTTTTCAATTCCACGCCATAAAATCTGCGGACTGGCATCCGGACTGGCGGACCTGGAGAAAATAAACCACGGCTATACGACCTTCTGCCCGGAGATAAGGCCCGATTTCCCACAACCCGACTTTTACAAGCAGCTTTTTAAGGTCAGCGGGCTGGATACGGTAGAGTAGTGCCTTTCCGGTAGCTGTTTTCAGGAGGATCACGGCCTCCGGCCTGGCAGCTATCAGCCGCCGGGAGGGCAGGAGTTAGTGGCGAGGGCCAGCCATTTTACCTCTTTCCCGGCACAAGCGGGGCAGCGGATGTTTTTGGCCTCATCGGGTCCGGAGGGCGACTGGATGCTGAAATTGCAGCCGCATTCCCGGCATTCATATTTCCAGGGCGGCGGGCCTACCGCGATCTGGCAGGCCACATATTCATCGATGTCCGGACTTGAACAGCGGGGACATGCCGGCTTTTCAGTCCGGCATTCTCCCAGCAGATCGAACTGCTCGCTGCATTGGCGGCAGAGGTATTTTTTAACCTGTTTACTCATCCTGTAGGTCCCGCCATGATTATATTTTCAACTTTCCGGGTGCTTAATGCAAGCGGCGGGTTGTTTTATATCCAACATTCAGTTTCCGTTAACAGAGGGCGCCGGCTGCCGCAGAATCTCAAATTAAGAGACTCTCACGCCGGGCTACGCCCTCCTCAAAGTGGACTGAATGTGGTATTTTTTCAGCATTCTCCGAAAGGTCTTTCTCCATGAATGGAAAGGTAAAAAAGCGGGTACAGGGCGGGACCGCAGGAAGCCAGGTGCTTTTATTTCAGGTTTATCTCGATTCTCAGGCTGTCGATCTTATCTACGCCGCGGAGGGAGGAAGCCATGCCGCTGAAGGTTCCCCTGAGAGCGTCGCGGGGATAGGGGCTGAGGGGTACCGTCAGGTCATTGATTACCAGCCCCGTCTTTTCGTTTTCCAGGGTAAAAAGCAGGGTCCTGACATCGCTTCCCCCTTTCAGCATAGATACGGCGCAGAGGACTATTCTGGTCACGTAATTATGGGCAAACTCGTTGAGATCGATGCGCACGTTATTCACGAACAGACTGGTTTTAAAAACGGCGTCCATTTTTCCTCCTTTTCACCGTGGAGAATACTGTGCCTGTGGCGGGGGATCATTTTTGGATGTCAGTTTTGAGCCTGGAGTAGTAAGAAGAGGAGAGATAAACAGCCGCCAGAGGATTATGGCCCGTCACCCTGTCCTTGACCGCCAGAACGGTCATAGGCGCCCGGCAATACTGCATAAAGAGGGTATCATGTCCCAGGCATAATCCCAGCATGATAGCCAGATCCACCTTTTGATCGTTTAAAATCATGGCCTGGGCGATGGGATTACACATGGCTTCGGAGCTGGAAGGTCCCCCTATTTTTTCTTCCGGCCTGATACCGATCTTTTCCTTGGGCACGGCCCCGGTCTTACAACGGACTGAGACCACCTCGAACCCCTGTTTTTCCAGAATATCAACAATGAGTTTGGCCTCTTCGGCCAGTCCCGTACAAAAGGCCAAACCGAGCTTTTTATAGCCCATTTTATGGGAAAACTGGATCAGCTCAAGTATGCGAGGATTCCTGGTCCGGATACCCTCAGGGGTATGTTCGTAGCATTCGAACTCCTGTATAGAGGCCTGCCGCGCCAGTTCCCTGGTATCCGGCCTGTTATACTCGACCTCCGCTCGCGTCAACAGTTCCGGGTTGACCTTCATGGGGCAAAAATCCGGGGCTTTCCCAATATCAGGAGGGTCGGTGGCGCCTATAGGGGCGCTGCATCCGAGAGCATGACACTGTGCGCATCTGGGTGACTTATTCTGGCTCATATTACTGGTCTCCTTTTATACAGCCTGTCATATCAGAGTGTCAGTGCAGTTTCTCAGTGAGGCTGACCAGGTCTCCGGCCAGGTAGGTCTGTACCGCTTCATCGATGTTTTCCAAGTCTGTAATAATCGCTTCAATTCCATTTTGCTGCATACTCTCGTAGGCTCCCCAGCCCATTCCACCGGCTATCAGTACCTGGCAGTCACTGATACCGGCCAGTATAACTTTATGTTTGTCCATGGAAGCAGGATCCATACCGTGTTTCTGATCGGAAGAACCCTCCTTTCCGTCATGACAGCCGTGTTCCTGGTGACATTGATGCCCTTCATGGCCCTGGTGACCTGCCTTGTCTCTCTGTTCTCGGTTGATTATTTTCCCGTTTTTGACAGAGATTACCATATAATACGGCGCCCGCCCGAAATGCTGGCTGATGGTAGTCCCGTCTTCGGTAACTAAGGCTATTTTCACTGTCTTTTCTCCGTTTTTAATTAGTGTCGTTAGTGTAAAAAGGTCTATTATTCAATTGTGTCACCACTATGGGTGTCATGCTGGAGTGTAGCGAAGCATCTCAGGGTGGGGTGGATTTTGATTTTAACACTTTTTTACACTCTGGTCATTAATAACTACCGCAAAATAATACGAACGCAATAAGCTTGAATACGGCTCCCTCTCCTTCTAATGCGGTGGCAGCCAATTGTTGCCGTGCCTGATGGTAGAGAAGGCAGCGCCGGTATGCATCATGACAGAAATATTCTAATTTCCTGGTAGAGAACTTTTTATTATTATTATATTGGTTTTAGGCGCCATGTCCGCAGCAATGACCTGGCTCGGAGCATCCTTCACTCCTGCCGCAGCAGGTATGGCCCGGTTCCGGCTGCCTGCCTGAAGAAATAACAGGAACAGACATCAGTTTTTTGAGATTAGGGCTTCCGCAGCTCTGACAGGTCAGGGTATTTACCTGGGACTGAGATACAATCCTGAACTCGGAACGCTCACCGCACTCCTGGCATTTATACTCGTAAATCGGCATCTCTTCTCCTTTGTTTTCCCGAATCTGTATCCGGAAGAATTGTAGTTCACGTTTCTGACGATAATATTGATATTCATTTCTCAAGGGCCTTGATCCGGCGGCCTGAAGTTCAAGGGGTGAAGGAGGGACTCATTCTAACTCTTTCCAGGGTTATACAGGCCACTTTGAATCAGCAAATAAAGCGCGTACTGCCAATGTACAGTAACATTGAAAATAGGGCTACAGTTTTTTCCTGTTTTGAGAATTTGCTCATTAAAATAATAACAGGCCGCTTTGTTTTTAGCAATGTGCCGGGTTTTCGCTTTAAATAGCGTTTTTATCCCCTCCGGCCTGAGATGCTGCGGCAACTTACGGTTGCCGCAGCATTAAAACTTAAAAAAGCGCTGCCCATAAGCGGGCATCGATGTTCGAAAGGCCAACTGCCTTACCAGCGGGGGCGTCAGCCGGTGCTCCCGGTGGAGCATGAACTGCCTGTATCTATACCGAAGGAAGAAAATACGCGATCAGGCGCATTTTCACCGCACTTCGGGCATGTGACGTTCCTCCTGTTATGGAAAAATCCGAGTTTAAGTTCAAATTTTTCTCCGCATTTCCGGCACTTGAATTCGTATACGGGCATAATGTTCACTCCCTCCCCTGTTCATTTTCCGCTTTCACCGCGGTCAACATACGCCGTTTTTCCAATTGATCAGCCTGTACGGCTTTTAGTAGCTTGATAGCCTCAAATAATCTGGGGTCCGACAGTCTGTAATAGACCGTCGAGCCTTCCCTGCGGGCAATTACCAGCCCATGGTCCCTCATCATGGCCAGGTGTTTGGAGGTATTGGACTGATGCAGGTTTACCCTGTTGGCCAGTTCATTGACTGAAAGCTCTTTTCCGGCCAGCTCGTTTATTATCAGCAGCCTGCTGGCATCGGAGAGTGTTTTACAGAAGCCGGCATACAGGCGGTACGTTTCATTTGTTTCGTCAGTTTTCACCGTTTTCCTGATATTACTATATTACTATATAAGCATATAACATTATTTTAAGAAATATGAGGGCAGAAGTCAATATGCCATCATGCCGTACGGGATAAACCGGGGAAATGGCGATGTATTCAACAGCAGCCCGGTTTATGCTATATTGGAAAAATGCCGGGCAGGATAACTGCGTCAACAGGCAAAAAGTTTGATAGATCGAGGCTGTAAGCCGGGGAGCATTGATTATGGAAGAAAAAATCGTTTACTTCGAGGAACACGGGCCACAACATACGGAGGAAACCCTCAAGCTGGCTATTGAAAGGGCCAGGGCCAGGGGGATAAACAAGATGGTGCTGGCGTCAACACGGGGAGAAACCGCACGGGTTGCCGCGAGAATGCTGGCGGGTACCGGGATGAAAATGATCATAGTCCCGCACCAGTTCGGTTTCATACATACCGAGCAAAAATTCACCCCGGAGCTGGTCCGGGAAATGAACCATGAGGGTCATACCGTACATTTCGGCACGATGTTGTTTCACACGGAGAAGTTATACGGAAATAGTACCTCAACGGCCCTGGCCAATATGCTGAGAACATTCTGCCAGGGCATGAAGGTATGCGTCGAGATTGTCCTGATGGCGGCCGATGCCGGGCATGTCGCGATAGGAGAGCAGATTGTGGTGGTTGCCGGAACAGGACGCGGTGCGGATACGGCGGTATTGGCCCTGGGATCGACATCCACCCATCTGGGTGATTTGCATATTACCGAAATTATTTGCAAACCTCTTCAGACCAGGCAGGGTCCCCCTCCGCCGCCGCCGGAAGTTAAGGTGTAAGGTACAAGATACAAGATATAAATAACGGTCAAGACAGGATTTTAAATCTCCATTCCTACCCTTGTGGGAGAGGATTAAGGGACACATAATATTTTTCACCCTCATCCATCTGAACCCTGTTCAGGCCTTCTCCCTTCAAGGGAGAAGAATGCTCTGGTGGAGGTGAAGCGGCAACACCTGCTTCTTCCCCCGTGACCTTTTGACGACACGGGGGAAGACGGGAGAAGGATTTTATTGAAATACAGCCGGCGAATTATTATACCAGCGTAGTGCGGAGTTGGAAGACCTAAACGCTGGCTGATATGATCGATGCCGGGTTCAATGTCTTACCGCCCTGATGATGCTGCGGCAATCAGCGGTTGCCGCAGCATGACAGAACATTTTAAGCTTCGTGCAATTTGCTTCAGTTATTTTTGCGTTTGTATTAGTAAGGCGTTATCTCCTTATCTTCTGTCTTCTGACAGCCAGGCCGGCCAGCGAAGCTGCGAAGAGCGCCAGCATGATCGATATGGACCAAAAAGAGAATCCGGGCACGTTACGGATACGGGCATCCGTAACGGCGGTTGCAGTATTATCGGATGCTGCGGGATCGCTCTGGTTGGCGATAACCACGGCGGTATTGACGATGCTGCCGGTTATACCTTGATCGATAGTAACCACCAGGGAGAGGCCGGCGGACTCGCCTGCGGCCAGGTCTCCGATCGTCCAGATACCGGAGCTGTAGAAGCCGGTGGTAGCGGTGGAGGAGTGATAGGTGGTGCCAGCCGGAACAGTATCGGTAACCATCACGGCGGTGGCATGCGAAGGGCCGTTATTGGCAACAGTGAGGGTATAGGTCAGGTCGTCACCGGCGAATACCGTTTCTTCAGCGGTCTTGGTTACGGACAGGTCGGCCGAGGTATCGACCGTGGTCTGCGATGTTGACGAGTTATTCTCCGGATCGGAGTCGGGTGTAGCTGAAGACACGCCGGCTGTATTGGTGATGAGGGTGTCTTTTGGCGTGGCGGGACCGACGGCGCCACGGATCATTATTTCAAGGCTGCTGCCGGAAGGAAGCGTACCCAGGGAGTGGGGGCTTGACCAATCCGACCAGTTATTGCCCCCGTCGTCGGAGTATTGCGCGTCCTCCAACTGAACGGGGAGGTCGTCCGTCAGGACTGCGTCCACCGCCTCCGCAGGGCCGTGGTTGGCAACAGTGATGGTGTAGGTCAGGTTTTCGCCGGCGAGTACGGGGTCTGGACCGTCCGTCTTGGTGACTTCCAGGTCAGCCGGAGGGGGAAGGAATTCATCAGCGCCCATATCGGCCGTGGCCGTGGAATCCTGGTCGCCGTCGATGACGCGCGGGTCATCCTCGAAATCGATGGTAGGGATATAAGGCGCACCATTATATCCGGCATCGATGCAGTAGGAGCCGGGCTGGAGGTGGAAATCGCCATTGGAGGGATCGACCAGCAGGGGGTCCTGGTCGATATTTCCAGTACCGGTCGGATAGCCGCCATCGATATCACTGTAATTGACCGTGCAGTCGCCGAATATTTCGATATCGCTGTCCGCCCAGAGTATGCAGTTGGTGACCTGTGTCGATGAATCATCATTAAATATCCCATCGCCGTCGCCGCCGGCCGAGTTGCCGAAGAAAGTGCAGTTGGTTACTACCGACGAGGAAGACACACTGTACAACCCGCCGCCGTCGCCGACGACCGAGTTGCCGAAGAAGGTGCAGTTCCTCATGATCAAATCGCTATCAACATTGATTATCCCTCCGCCACGGTCAGCCGAGTTTTCCTGGAAGGTGCAGCCGGATAAGGACGGAGAAGACCCATCATCGTTGTACATTCCGCCGCCGCTCTCAGCCGAGTTTTCCTGGAAGGTGCAGCCGGATAAGGACGGAGAAGACTCATAATAGTTTGACATTCCGCCGCCGCCATAAACAGCCGAGTTTTTCTGGAAGGTGCAGCCGGTCAGTTCCGCAGAAGAGTATTCGTTGTACATCCCTCCGCCCTCGCTGTAGCTGTTGGTGGTCGAATTATCGTAGAAAATACAGCCGGTCAGTTCCGGAGAAGAGTAAGAGTTTAACATTCCGCCGCCGTAATAAACAGCCGAGTTTTTCTCGAAGGTGCAGCCGGATAAGGACGGAGAAGACCTATCGTTTAACATCCCTCCGCCCCAGTCGGATGAGTTGTATGAGAAAGTGCAGTTGGTCATCGCCGGGGAGGAGCTCTCATTAAACACCCCGCCGCCGTCTTCAGCGGAACCATTGCTGACGATCAAGCCCTCGATGACGGCGGCGGGGGTCAACCCGGAGGTGTACATAACCCGGCTGAAGCAGTTCCCGTCGAGGGTGATATCCGGAACGTTATCGTTATCGAGGTCGCCGTCCAGCATGATGTCCCCGGTCAGACTAAAGGGATTATCGGGCAAGCCTATCTGGATGCTCAGCCCGGAAAGGGAGGCGTCGAAGGTGACTGTATCACCGGCACTGGCATGGTGCAGGGCCTCGCGCAGAGACAGGCCGGAGCCGTCCGCCTGATCGGCAGCCAGGTCTCCATCGATAGAGGCGTCAGCGCCCGCATCCGAGGCGGTGTCCACAGTCAGCGTTTCGGCGGCTGAGACCGGCCGCCCGCCGGCGCTGAAGAAAATGAGGCCCAGCAGAATGATACCGGTGAGAAGTAAGAAGGGATAATACGGAATCTTCGGATGAATCGGTAAATAATCGTATCGCATACCGGAAGTCCTCTCTTGTGTAAAATATTTTTGTAAACGTTTGATCACAAAAAACATTATAATAACTGAATGTTCAGGCATATTATAAAAGAAGTTTATGATAGATTACAATAGTCTGATGGAAGGAATTTAGCGGAAAATTTAGATAATGAGGGTAAACAGTTCGGAGGGGTGAATGCAGCAGTAGCTGAGTGCTGAAATCAGCCTTTT
This sequence comes from Dehalococcoidales bacterium, assembly GCA_016926695.1. The sequence goes on from JAFGOB010000150.1 coordinate 41,301, forward strand.
GTTACTGAACGGGTGATATAAAAGACTGGAATACCAGGCAGCTTTACTAATATGATAACCTGTCATGAGTCAAAGACTGCTGGTCATGAAAAGGTTGACCGGTATGCGGCGAAAGCGGTTGTCATTCAATGTGCTCTGTTTGGCGTTGTTCCCTGCGTTTCCTGAGGAAAAGGAATAGTGGCAGGGCTGCCGCCGAGAGGCCGGCCCAGAAGAAGAAGGGCGCTGAAGGATGGACGGCCTCCAGGCTGTTGCCCAGGGGGGGACAGAGAAAGCCGCCGGCCATACCGATGGAGCTCATCAGTCCGATGGCGGTCCCGCCGTATTTGCTGCCGATGCCTTCTATTTCCAGGATGACCACATTGGTGAGGGGCGTTGCCGCGCTTCTGGCGAAGGTGCAGACTACCATCAGTGCCCAGAGACCGCTGCCGCCGCTCAGCGGGGGTATGAGGGCCATGTTTACGACTGTAATAATCATAGCAGTGAAAAGCATACTCATATGGGCGTTCAGCCTGTTGGAAAGCAGTACCATGGGTATTACGCCGAGGGTGGTGGCGCCACTGAAAACAGTGGTGACGCCGTCCGCCATGGCGGGGTCCCAGCCGATATTGCGCAGGTAATACGGAAGATAGCCCGCCATCCCCATGTTCGTTCCAAACAGGGCGAAAGCGATCAATCCGATGATCCATACTTCCTTGATCCTGATCACCCTTGATATAGCCTCGCGGAAGGGTACCTGGGCGGGTGCGGACATGGTTTCGTTTTTCCTGGGCTCGCGGCCGGTAGTAAGCAACAGCAGACCGACCAGCACGCCCGGTATGCCTAGAACGAATAAAACGTTGCGCCAGCCTCCCAGCAAGGGAGACAGGATGGTAGCGCTGGTCATGCTGGCGGTCATGGCCCCGATCGCCCAGGCGATGTTGAGCAGGGCATTGGTCAGGCCGAGCTGTTTCCTGTCAAACCAGAGAGCGGTAATTTTGGGGGTGACGCTGGGGGCCATGGCGGCCATCAGGCCGAACAGGAACATGGTGGACGCCATGCCAGTGAAGTTATTGGAAAAGCCGCGCAGGGCGGAGAAAACGCCCGCCAGGATGCAGATAACGGTCAGAGTACGCTTGACCCCGAAGCGGTCAGCCAGCATCCCGGAGGGCAGTCCGACGAAAATGCCTGCCAGAGGGTCCATACCCCATATGGTCCCCAGTGATACCGCACTGAGGCCCAGATCAACAGAAATTTCCTTGAAAAGAACAGGCAGGCATAACCTTTCCAGACCGGTGACAATACCGTAGGACAACATCGTCAGGAAAAGTATGTACCATTTATAATCTATATTAAATAGTTTAATGGCTCACTCTCCGGAAAGGCGCGGACAGACTGAACTCCGCCCGCAGCCGGAACACCTAAAGGTGCCTGAAGACCCTCCAGGCTTTCTCCTGCCCGTCATCTCCTATCAGGTGAGGTCTCAGCATGATCATATTATACCCGTTGACTGCCTGTAAGATCGGCTCATCGGCTTTCAGGCTGCCCGTGGTGAGGAGTTTGCGGGTAGGATGCACTACAGTGGCGACGCCTAAGGTATGCAGTAAATCAATGGAATCGCGGTTAAAGAGGAAGGAGTCGGTAGCCGCCGCGCAGTCCCTGAGCGATATATTAAACTCAGCCGCCCGTTCGCTGGCGAATTTAGCGGAGTCCTCGCGGTTGGTCTGCCCGCCGCACTGGGCCAGCAGGACCGCATCCCTGACAAAGGCGAAGGAGTTGGACTGTATGGCCTTAGCTCCTATCCATGCAATATAGGCGTCCTGAAGCTCACTACCGGTGGGCTTGCGATTGGAGAGGACCTCCATGGCGTACCTGGCATTAAAGAAGGAGGTGCTGTCAACTGCGGTTATGACCGGTTTATTGCCGATGGTCCATTTCATGTTATAACCGAATACGCCGGAGTGTATTTTCTCCCAGGTATCCAGCGCCGCAACATCAACGATGCGCAGGTTTTTCATCACTTCGGAAAGCCTGGCGGCACAGCCTTCTTCGAAACCCGGCGCCGCCAGCACATCCAGCACGAATCTCTCCGTCCGGTTCTTTTCCACCAGGAAATCGGTGGTCTCACGGGTCAGACGGGATGAGACGGCCATGACACCGCCAAAAGGTGATTTGGGGTCGGTGTCCCAGGCAGCCAGCAGCGCCTCAAGCTGTTTGGTCCGGGCGGCGAAAATGGCGGGATTGGTGTGCTTATTGATCACGATTACCTCGGTCCTTTGATCTCCCAGGAAGGCCATCGTGCGGCTGATCTCAACGGCTACCGCATATCCGTTGAGATCGATATGGTTGGTAAAACCCATGCCGCGGCCTTCAATCAGTTCAACATAGGAATTGCCCGGTTCTCCGATAAAACCGGCCTGGTGAGGATTGTCCCCGTTTCTCATGGGGTTGAGGGTATATGTCATCTCTTTCTGACTGCCGTCATCGTAAACGAGCATTATTTTCATTTCTTTCGGGTTGGCCATGATGGTACCTCCTAATCGTAATAGCATTATTCAACCGGGTGCTGAAAGCAGGAGACGAAGGGATGTCTTATATTTCTGCCCGCACTTATTTTATCACGGAGATCTCTATTAGTATAATTGACAGAAATTATGGTGCTTCGTGCTGTTTGCTTCAATTATTTTTGCGTTGGTATTAACGGCGGGTGAGGAATTTTTTTATGTGCCAGGGAATGTTATAACGGGCGATCACGCTGGCTTTGATGAGGATATACCTGACAAGTCCGTTATTCATTACACTTCTGGTCAGTCCGACGGGCTGGGGCGTCACACTCAGGGCCTCGCCCGTGGCCTGATAGTGATTGATGGAAAGAAAAAAGCCCCTGCGTATCCTGCCCGATCTTAAAAGGTCCATTTCGATCAGGTTATCCTCGGCGATTACTTCACCGTTGGTGAACTCATAGCAGCGGATCACGATTTTCTCGAGTATTTTCCTCTTGAAAAGCAGGCACCCGGCTCCTCCCAGTCCCATGCCGTGTTTCCGCAGGGAATATCCGCTGTAGACCGCATCATAATCCCCGATTTCTTTCTGTAGTATGCTGATAACCGCGGGATCGAAGGTCATATCGGCATCCAGGAACAGCAACTGGTCCGCTTCAGGCCTGGACAGAAAATACTGGCGCAGTTTTTCTCTCCCCGCGGCGATATCCCAGATCCTGTTGCGAGCGTAGTCCGGTCTGGTGCTGCGGTGTCTCAATACCCTGCCCTTTATCCCGAAGGAGGCCAGGGACTGTTCCAGCTCGGCGGCGAAATCCTCATTCGAGGTCGTCAATACCAGCTCCGAGGAAATATATTCATCCTGGATTTCTTTTTGATTGGCCAGGAACTTGTCCAGGACGTAGGCCCCTCGTCGGTATACCGGAGTCCCTATTATTACCAGCGGAAGGTTTTTCATGAAGATTATTTTTCCCCGATTTTCAACTTTTCGACAATATGCATCCTGTAAATGGAACGACCATAATCACTATTATAGTTTAAGTATGTCGGGAGACGGAAATTAATATCATCGGCAATGTTAACCGGGCGGAAGGATGCATTTCATTTGACAGGCGGGAATGCCGTTGTCAGAATGAAAAAAGGAGAATAAAAGTATGAGTATAGAGTGTATCAGGCTGGGAAAGACCGGCATGAAGGTGACCCGCCTGGGTTTCGGGGGAATTCCCATTCAGAGGCTGGACCGGAACCGCGCCGTAGAGGTGGTCAGCAGGTGCCTGGATCTGGGCATCAATTTCCTGGATACCGCCAACGGCTACAGTACCAGTGAAGAGCGTATCGGTCTAGCCATAGCCGGCCTGAGGGAAAAGGTCTTTATTGCCTCCAAGACCACTACGCAGACCCCCGGGATGATGAGAAAAAACCTTTTACTCAGCCTGGAAAGGCTGAAAACGGACTATATCGATCTCTACCAGTTCCACAACGTCAGCGATTTTAAAACCCTGGACCGTATCGTTGGAGAAGAGAGGCTTCTCACGTTCATGGAAGAGGCCAAAAAAGAGGGGCTGATCAGGCACATCGGCATTACCTCGCACCAGATCGATGTGGCCAAAAAAGCGGTGCAGTCCGGCCTTTTCGAGACGCTGATGTTCCCCTTTAATTTTCTGGTGCCCGAAGCCGCCGATGTGCTGCTACCGGTATGTAAAGAAAAAGATGTCGGTTTTATTGCCATGAAACCACTGGCCGGGGGATTGGTTGAAAACGCCACGGTATGCATCAAGTACCTGATGCGGTTCCCGCAGGTGGTATTTATTCCCGGGATCGAAAAGATTTATGAAATTGATGAAATATATGGTGTTATACAGGGCACGTCGGACATGACTGAAACAGACCTGCGGCAGATGGAGCAGATCAAACTTGAGCTGGGGCCCGGGTTCTGTCACCGCTGTGATTACTGCCAGCCATGTACAGCGGGAATACCCATATCCATGGTCCTGCCGCTAAAGAGTTTTTTCAAGCGCAGTCCGCCCGAGACTTTCTTTGGCCAACTGGCGGGTCCCGCGATGGAGAAGGCCTCCGGATGCGTGGACTGCGGCGAATGCGAAGAGAGGTGTCCTTATCACCTGCCCATAAGAAAGATGATTTCCGAGCAGATTGAGTGGTATGAGCAGGAGAAGAAGAAGTACCTCCAGAGAAAAGGTAGACAGCAGCAGGCCTGAACGTGGGATATTAACGATCTCCCTGCCGGTTGATGCTTCAGCAATGTTCCCGGACTTCGGTCACGGAGCAAGTAACCCGGAGCAGGGATCAGGGCATATTGGCCAGTGTTATATTCGTAAAGGTCTCCCAGATACGTCTTACTTGCTCGAAGGGCGCTTTTTCAATCCGGCTATTGCGACTGAAGACCATGGTCTGCCGCTGATCGCTGTAGCGGGGCCATTCACCCAGGGCCGGACAGGCGGGGCTGCCGGTACGGGCAAAAGCTAGCCAGGCGTCCTGTACCTGGGCAGACAGTTTGTCCGCTTCTGGTCCCGAACCGCAGAGAATGGGCTCGCGGTTGCCGAAGACGAAGCCTACCTCCAGGCCGTGGCAGGCCCCCAGCAATCCGCCCATGGCCGGAGAATTCCAGGCGAAGAGATAGTTGTAAGCGGGCTGCCCGTATCTGGCTTGTGCCTCGACCATGCGCAATGCCGTCATGCGAAACATCAGACCGGTATTGATGTCCGAAAATACATAAGCCGGTGTAACCGGCTCCCCACGGCTGATGCGAGCCTTTTTGAAGGTATCGATTAAAACAGGAGCATTTTCAGATCCCACAGTACGCACGGCGAAATCCAGCAGGGCCTGCTCATTCATATTTAAGAATCCCGGGTCCATCAGGGAGAAAATCCTCTGCTCATCAAGATTGGAACCTGCCAGCAGTGGTACCCGGGCAGCCCGGCCGGTCTCGAAAGCGTCCAGCGGCATCTCGGGCAAAGACTCGCCTTCCACCACCGGTATTGCCGGTGCCAGCCCCTGGCCGATGCGCACAGCCAGCTCAGCCTGGGCAGCCAGGAGCTGCTCCACGCTCAACGCCCGCAGGGCCGCGGTATCGGAAGGGCTTATTTTCAGGATGTCCAGAAAGACCTGCGTGCCTTCCAGGGATTCCTTGAGAGGCCTGGCCATTCCGCCCACGGCGCTTTCACTAATGGCCTTATGAAAAAGCCCGCGGGCACGGGGCATACTCATCAGGCAGCCGACGCTCATGCCGCCGGCGGACTCACCGAAAATGGTGACGTTGGCCGGGTCGCCGCCGAAAGCTGCGATGTTGTCCCGTACCCATTCCAGCCCGGCGATCTGGTCAAGCATTCCTTCAATTCCCGTGGAGGGGATTTTTCCTCCGGTTGTCTCCCTGAGGTTCAGGAATCCCAGGACGCCCAGCCGGTAGTTGAGTGTGACAAGGACCATATCTCCGTGTTTTGCCAGAGCCGTCCCGTTGTACATAGACTGCGAACCGGACCCCATTGAAAAAGCCCCGCCGTGTATCCAGACCATAACCGGCCTTTTTTTATCATCCAGCCCGGGGGTATATACATTCAGGAACAGGCAGTCCTCACTCTGCGGCTCCACCTCATTTAAGACGGGCATGTCCGGTGGCCCTCCTTCCAACTGGTTCTGCGGAGCGGCGGCGCCGAAGGATTTCGCTTTCCTTATTCCGTTCCATGGCCGGCAGGGCCTGGGAGGAAGCCAGCGCAGCTCTCCCACGGGAGGGGTGGCGAAGGGTATTCCTCTGAAAATATAGAGGTCGTTTTCAAACAGGCCTTCCAACTTTCCGTATGTCGTCGTGACTAATGCTTCCCTCTGGATACTCATCTGCCGCTCCTTTTTTCTCAGCCCGCCGGACCGCCGGGAAATCATTTTAGATAATGGTAAATATTCATCGTACAATAGTCAATAGCGACGATGAAACAGATGGTGCTATAATATTCACTCATAAGAGATAGATAAAGGTGGGGAGTACAAACGATGGTAGATGAGACCGATATCAGCCGGGAAAAGGCCTATTATTATAAACAACGGGCCAGCAGGGTGATCGACAATCTTCAAAGACGGAAGATGAACGGTCTGTTCTGCGAGGATAGAAAAGATGCCCTGGACGCAGTGATGGGGATGATACCGCCGGGGGTGATGGTAGCCCGGGGCGATTCCATCAGCCTGGACCAGATCGGCTTCCCGGCGGAAATAGCCCGGCGGGGAGAAAACGCCGTTATCGACCCCTTCGTCACCAGTGACAAGGGCTTCTGGCCGGAAGAAGCGGAACGGCAGAAGATGATGAGGGAGACCTTTTTTGCGGATGTATTTGTCACCGGGACCAACGCCGTTACCATGGACGGACGGCTGGTGAATATCGACGGGCACGGCAACAGGGTTTCAGCCATGATATTCGGTCCGGCCAAAGTGATACTGGTCGTCGGGGCCAACAAAATAGTGGAGGACCTGGATGCCGCGCTGGAGAGGGTCCGTCAATACGCCGCACCTCTCAACGCCAGGAGGCATGTTGAAAAGCACCACAGCGAGGGGCTGGCCAGCCTGCCCTGCGTGAAGAGCGGTGTTTGCGCCGACTGCCGCAGCGACTGGCGAATCTGCAACTATACCGTCATCATAGACGGGGCCATGCCCGCTCACCAGGGTCGCATCAACGTGGTGCTGGTGGGGGAGGAGCTGGGGCTGTAGGGAGAGATTACGACACTGGCCCTGCGGGCTCGTTCGTAATAGTAGGGTAAACATGTCATCGCGAACCTCACGAATCGCCTTTCCATCGCCTCGTGACCAGTGTAGCGATCTCCCGGATTGGCATAAACCTAAATCCCTGACTCAGGACATTTCTTAAAAAGCTCACAATACTTTTAGAGTCAGGACACTAATTAAAATCCTCTCCTTCTTATTCCTCTCCCGCAAGGGGCGAGGAAAGTGGAGGGTAATATTCATCATGTAAAAAAGTCCGGACAGCCTTACACGTTCAGAGCTTGGCGATGGTGACGCCGTCACCGCCTTCTTCGCTTTTACCCGACCTGAAAGAGTCCACCAGTGGGTGAGAGGCCAGGAACTGGCGTACGATCTGTCGCACGGTACCGGTAGCTATGCCGTGTATGATGCGGACCTCCGGCAGATTGGCCAGGCTGGCGTCGTTGAGGTAGCCGTCCAGTTCGACTTCAACCTCATCCGCCCTTTTCCCCCGCAGGTCAAGCTCGCGGGAGGCGATGCGACGTACGGCCTGCCTGCTCAGAGGGTAATATTCCGTGCTTCTTCTTTCGCCTTCTTCGGCTTTTTCCAGGCCTTCAGGGGCTATCTTGAGGTGTGTATTGCCCACCTGGACTTCAAGCTGGCCGCTGCCGTCCGGCGGTGAAATGACCGTTCCCTGGATATTCATACCTGCCAGCCAGACTCTTTTACCCACGGCAAAATCGTCTTCACCTTTTTCTTCCTGCGGCGTCCGGGCCGGCTGCCACTCCTTGCCATTGAGCTGTTCGCGTACCTGGGCCAGGGCTTTGCGGGCCTGTTCCAACTTTTCTTTTGACCGGTTTTTCTTAAGCTCATCCATGGCGTCGCGGATCTGCTTCTGAAGCTCATCGCCTTCGTTGATCAGCCTGATCCGGGTCTGCCTGAGAAGCTGCTGTTCTTCTTCTCTATGCCTGCGCAGCTCTTCCTCCAGTTCCTCGCGCAGCTCTTCGGCCCGCTGCTTTTCCCGCTCCACAGCATCCCTTAACGCATCCAGGGACTGTTTTTCACTCATCAAATCGGAAAGGAGCTGCTCCAGCTCGACGGAACCCCGTGTAAGCCGCTGCCTGGCGCTTTCGATGATATCAGCAGGAAGGCCTAGCTGTGAAGCTATCGCCAGTGCATTGCTGCCTCCGGGGAGTCCCACCGTAAGATGGTAGGTGGGCGCCAGCGTAACGGAATCGAAGTCCAGCGAGGCGTTGCGCAAACGTGGCGTAGTATGAGCGAAGGCCTTGAGCTCTCCGAAATGAGAGGTGGCTACTACCATGGCCCCCAGGTCCAGGAAGGCCGTTAAAATAGACTGGGCCAGTGCGGCGCCCTCAGCGGGATCGGTGCTGGTGCCAAGTTCATCCAGCAGGACCAGGCTTTTATCCGTGGCCTTTTGCAGTATGCGGACGATATTGCCAATGTGCCAGCTAAAGGTGGAAAGGGTATGCTCGATGCTCTGTTCGTCGCCGATATCGGAATAGATATTATCGAAAATAGGCACATAGCTCTCACTGGCGGCAGGAATGGGCAGGCCGGCCTGGGTCATCATCGAGAGCAGTCCAATTGTTTTAAGTGCTACCGTCTTTCCCCCTGTATTGGGACCGGTGATGACCATTCCCTGGAAGTCCCTGCCGATTTCGACATTCAGGGGTACGGGCTTGCCCTTGAGCAGGGGATGCCTGGCGTTCATCAGGCGCAGTATCCTGTTCTCAGTTCCAGGATTGCCGTCCGCTATCTTCACTCCGCTGATCAGGGGTTCCGCCGCCTTGAACCTGTAGGCGAATCTGGCTTTAGCCAGGGCAAGATCGATCTCCGCCACCAGTTTCAGGTTCTGGCTGATAGCGGCCTCTTCTTCTCCCACGGCCGCACTCAGATCGCCAAGGATCCTCTCCACCTCGTGCTGCTCTTCAATAACCGCCTCACGCAGCTCATTGCCAAGGTCGATGGTGACCATAGGCTCGACGAAGGCGGTAGCCCCGGTATTGGAGATATCATGGACGATGCCCCTCATTTCGCGCCGCATTTCAACCTTGACCGGTATTACATAACGTCCGTCCCTTTCGGTGATAATGGGGTCCTGCACCAGCTTTTCGGCCTCTCGGGACTTGATAACAGCGTCCAGCCGGTTGAGTATCTGGAGGCGTTTTTCCCTCACCATGTGGCGCAGCTCAGAAAGCCTGGAAGAGGCGGAGTCCAGGAGTTCAGCCGAGGGCGATATGCAGCGCCCGATTTCCTTTTCAAGCTGTGAGTGGGCAACTATCTTGCTGTTGATGTTCCCCAGCAGGGGCGCTTCAGCGGCGAGACGACCGAGTTTGTTATGCAGAAACCTGGTTGCCGCCAGGGTCTTCTGGATATCTACCAGTGACTGAAGCTCAAGGGTTTTTCCCCTGGAAGCCAGCATCACCGCTTCCCGTATGTCGTATATTCCACCGATGGATAGGTCCGGTTCGAGGGAAAGCAACCGCCTGGCTTCAGCCGACTGCTTCAGCCAGCGGGCAATCTGCTCGTAGCTGTGCGACGGCCTGAGGGCCTGCGCCATTTCCCGGCTGACGGCGAATGAGGTATAACCGGCGATAATCTCCCTTACGCGGGGAAACTCCAGCATTTCCAGGTTCTTTTCGTTCACGTCTGCGACCTCGTGTTATTGAATGGATTGCTACCACGATAATTATGCTAAAACAGCACTTTTAATGCAAATAGATGGTATGCAAAAAAGGAGACCGGCGTCTCCCTTTCGCGAAAAACGATCTTTACCCATGGTTCCCCGCCGGACACAAGGATTTTACGTTTAACATTCTCCTTGTATCCGGATAAGATGTGATATACGTCCAGCACTGAAAGCAGCGACTGCCTGCGTTCCGGATGTCGGTTCAGTGCCTATCCGTGAGATAGATACGCTGGTCACCTGTTCATCCGTCGAAAGAGATAAGTCTCTATTTACTTTCAGACATTCTCAAGCAGCTTAAAAAAGTGAAGAGGAATTTCCGAAGGTTATTGGCAGGAAACAATAATTCAGGCGATACTTCTGACTATTTGTGGTACGTTCCGTAGTGGTTGGCGGCTTATATTACTGCCCTGAGGTTTTCGGGATTGCCCGCCCTGGGCGCCGCGTCGCCGGCGTTTTTTACCGCTGAGATTATAACTGGAAATATTATATCCCGGGAAGGCCGTTAAACCGTCTTGCGGACGGAGGACCTTCCCAGAATGATGTCACCCACATATACATCGATATTGGTCCGGACTTCAATAGTGCGGCTTTCATATCCCGTCGCCTGTATCTTAAGGGTGTATTTTGTGTCTGAGGGCAGGTTCTCGAACTCGAAATCCCCATAGTTGTCCGTTAAAAGACTTTTTTTCTCACCCTCCCCGGTGAGGGTTACATTGACATTCTCGGCGCACTCATCCACATCGCCGAATACGACAGCTCCGGCCACAAATTTTCCGGGCAGACCTGCATAACGCACTTTTTCATTCAACCTGAATTCCGGATTCAGAGGCTCAGGCCGCGTTGAGGCTGTTTTCTGAGAGATTTCGCTGCGGGGATCGTCCAGGTCGCCGAATGTTAAAGCGCCTGTGGGACAGACTTCAACACATCTTGGCTCTTTCCAGCCGTCGTCAAGGAGATGCGCGCAGAGGTTGCATTTTTGAGGGACCTTTTTTTCTTCATTCCAGTAAATCACGCGGTAGGGACAACTGGAGACCAGGTCCTTTTGCCCGGCAGCCTTGACAGGGTCGATAATAACGATTCCGTCAGGCCTTTTGTATACGGCACCGTCCCGGGCGAACCTGACACAGGCGGGATTTTCGCAATGCATGCAGGGAATAGCCGTATAAGCGACTTTCACTTTGGGATACTTACCTCTTTCCTTTTCTCTCATACGCATCCAGAAATGGCCGGTCATAGGCTGAGAGACTGAATAGGGAAGGTAGTCATTCCCGCAAAACTCGTCTTTACAGGCTAAAACACAATTATAACAGCCGTTGCAAAGGCTGACATCTACTACGATTCCGTATCTCGTCATTACAGCCAATCCTCCAAAAAAGACCTGACCGGTTGATGATATACGGTCAGGGATCGATGTTGCTATTTTAACACACACATTTTAAAATTTGAAACAACCGGTGTGGAATGAAGGTAAGTCCGCCTTTAAAACGGCAAACAGATTACTATATGCCTGATGCCCGTGACCAGCCCATAAAGAACAATAATGAAGTAAACTATTTTTCAGGAGTGAGTCATGGATATAAAAAAATATGAGGTTAAAAAAGAACAATTAAGGGTACAGTGCGACCCATCCATGTTTGATTTTGAATGCACCAGTGAACTGACTCCTCTAAAGGAGTTCATCGGCCAGGACCGGGCTATCCGGGGGATAGAATTCGGACTTTCGATGAAATGCAAAGGCTATAACATCTACGTGGCCGGTCTGTCCGGAACGGGCAAGACCTCCATCGTAAAAAGTTACGTTAAGAAAATGGTGGAATCCCGATCGGCGGAAGGGGCTTACAGCCCTGACGACTGGTGCTATATCTACAACTTCACGGAAACGGATAAGCCCGGAATCATCAGCCTACCGCAAGGGAGGGGCAAGGCCTTCAAAGAACAGACTCTCAGGCTGCTGGATTACCTTAAGGAGAACCTGACCAGGGCCTTTTCCAGTGAAGAGTACAAATCGCAAACTAAAAATTTATTACAGGAAGGCCAGAAAGAACAGCAGAGACTTTTCGAAGAAGTAGGCGGAGAAGCCCGCAAGGAAGGCTTTTTGCTGCAAATGACCAATATGGGGCCGGCCGTTATCCCCCTTGTCGAAGGGAAACCAATGGCCGAAGATGTATACCTGGCGCTGGAAGAAGACAAGAAGAAAAAGATCGAGGAACAGAGAGCGGTTATCCTGACCAGGCTTCAGGAGGTAATGGAGAAGGTGCGTGAGGCAGAACGTAAGACTGCGGAAAGGGTTCAGAGTATTGACAAAGCTGTAGCCGAATACACCGTCTCACGCCTTTTCGATGCTATTAACCGGGACTATAAAGGCTGCCCGCAGGTGATAGAGTACCTGCAGGAGCTGAAGACCTATACCCTTGACAACCTCAATCACTTCAAGCAGCCAGAGCCGGAGCCGCAGCCTCAACAGCAGATACAGGCTGCGATGGGAATGTCATCCCAGGCAACCCTGCGGAACGATCCCTTCCTGCCCTTCCAGATTAACGTATTCGTGGATAACAGCGGAAGCCAGGGACCGCCTGTAATTACGGAGTCCAATCCCAGCTATTTGAACCTTTTTGGCAAGATCGAAAGGCATTTTTTCATGGGCGGTTATCTGAGCGACCATACTATGCTCAGACCGGGGGCTTTGCAGAAAGCCAGCGGAGGATATCTTCTCTTAAGCGCCATGGATGTACTTCAAAACCCGGCAGTCTGGCCGACGCTGAAGCGTGCCCTCAAGGACAGGGAGGCACGCATCGAGGAGCCCTATGATCAGTTCGGCATTTTCATGCCGGTGGGATTAAGGCCGCAGCCCATGCCCATCGACGTTAAAATCATCCTGATAGGGGATTCATCCCTGTACCATATGCTGTCAGCCTACGATGAGGACTTCTACGAAATATTCCGGGCCAAGGCGGACTTTGATTACCAGGTTAATAGGACCCGCGAAAACGTCATGAGCTATGCGGCCTTCCTTTGCGGGTGCTGCGAGGAATGCCAGGTGCAGCATTTTGACCGCAGCGGGGTAGCCAGGGCTATCGACCATGCGTCCAGGCTGGTCTCAGACCAGGAAAAGCTCTCAACGCGTTTTTCGCAGATGAAAGAACTGGTGGAGGAGGCGGCTTACTGGGCTGAGAAGGAAAAATCCCCCGTTATCGTTGCCAGCCACGTGGATAGAGCCGTTAACGAAAGACGCTACCGCCATAATCTGCCGGATGAACGTTTGAGGGAGATGATCACCCGCGGGGTAATAATGATCGACATCACGGGCTCGGAGGTGGGACAGGTCAACGGTCTGAGCGTTTACAGCATGGGGGATATTTCTTTTGGTAAACCTTCCCGCATCACCTGCCGCACCTACCTGGGAAGGAGCGGTGTAATAAACATCGAGCGTGAAACACACCTGAGCGGCCCGATACACGACAAGGGCGTCATGATTTTCAGCGGCTACATGGGATGGAAATACGCCCAGGAGTACCCACTGTCGCTGTCCGCCAGCCTGTGCTTTGAGCAATCATACGAAGGGATAGAAGGGGACAGCGCTTCTTCCACGGAACTCTACGCGCTTCTTTCCAGCCTTTCTGGGCTGCCGGTCAAACAGTCCATGGCTGTGACCGGATCGGTCAACCAGAAGGGTGAGATCCAGCCCATCGGCGGGATTAACCAGAAGATAGAGGGATTTTTTGATGTTTGCCGGGCTCGGGGCCTGAGCGGCGAACAGGGAGTCCTGATGCCGGTAAAAAATCTGAAACACCTGATGCTGAGAGATGAGGTAGTCGAGGCTGTGGAAAAGGGACTCTTCCATATCTGGGCGGTTGATACCGTTGACGAAGGTATAAGTATATTGACGGGAGTCAGGGCGGGAAAGAAAAAGGCTAACGGATCATACCCGGCCGGAACAGTCAATTACCTGGTGGACAGGAAACTGAGGGAGATGGCCGACAAGCTGAGGTCTTTCGCCGCGCCCCAGAAGGAAGGGGATAAGAGTGATAAGGCACAGGAGGGTTAAGCGTCTGGAGGAAGGGGGGAGGTAGAATTGTCACCCCAGCATGGTACGACGTTGAAAGAACCCGGCGCAGGCTGGTATGATACAGGAATTTTTTGTTAGGAATTTGTGAGAATCGGCGATGAATTGTTAGCGGTTTGTGAACCGGGATTTGCTAAGATGAAAATACTTCAGTCAAGGGTTCGCCCCCCGTGACAGTAGCTAAGGAAAACATGACCAGGCCGGCAGAAGACAGACTGCCGGCCTGGTCCGCTTTATGGGGGGGGCAATACCGTGGATGTCTGCGCCGGCGATCACCGGCCCTGTTTCCTGAGCGTAATACCCTGTCCGGTGTAGTGCCAGTCAATTAAGTTTATAGTGTTAAGCGCGCTTTTAGCTTCAATCTACTATAAAGCTGTTTATGAAGTACTACACTAGCTATTCCGGTCTGGCTTTGTTTGAGATTGATTGATATTGAGATATGTGTGTATTAAGATGTAAATATTCCCGGGAAAAAGGAGCCAGTCAGGTGGTTTTGGGGAAATATATGCGAATGCTGCTGATAGCGCTTGATATATGTCTGCTGGCCTATATCATATCCCACATGGTCTACCGGCTTTTACCTGTCACGGAACCTGCATTCTGGATAGGAGTGATAATCGAAGTAGGTCTGGCCTGGCTGGCTTACAGGTACTGGATGCGCGCCCGGACCTTACGTTCCTGGACTTATGAAAAAACGCTGACTGTTGTACTGATCGCAGCAGCCATCGCCTGGCCGTCTCTGGTCCGCTTTACCAATTCCGAACTGCTGATATTAGCCGCCCCTTCCGATCTCCTGTTTTTCTTTGCTTTACTGACCTTGCTGATCTATAGCAGTTACGTGATACAACGTATGCCCGGTTCAGGCAAACGCAACCAGTACTGAATCACGTAAGCGACCGAACACAAATTTGCAGTTTACCCTCTTACTTCTCAACTCAAGAGAGAAGGATTTTTCGGGGAAGTATTCAAACAATCAGGTACTGGTAGTCTGCCGGACGGTCGCTCGCAGGGCAAAAATTGGTTTACTGTTTACAAATTCCTTGCGGCAGGTGCTATAATCAGTGGCAAACAGAACGCATAAAGATGCGCTTAACAGGAGGAAACCGACATGAAGATGCTGGTACTATCGGGAAGCCGCAACAGGCAGGGGAAAACAGCGGAGGCTATCAATGCCATATGCCGTGGTGTGGCGAAAGGTGGAGGCAGTTCAGAAGTGGTATTTTTACCGGAGCTGAAGCTGGAACGCTGCCGTCAATGCGATTTGGAGGGCTGGGGGATCTGCCGCAGCGAACACCGCTGCATTATTGAAGATGATTTCGCGGGACTGGACAAGAAAGCAGGGGCTGCCGATGTGGTGGTATTTGCCAATCCTGTCTATTTCGGCGATTTAACCGAGAGCATGCGGGGATTTCTGGAACGTTACAGGAGAATCCATTTCACCATGGGCGGTCCGGGGACGCCGGGTTTTTCTGTCGGAACTGATACTATTACGGCTGTCGGATTATGCTACGCCGGGGGCAGCGGAAACGGGACGACTTCCTGCGGGGCCAATCTCGAAAAATTATTGCAGAGCTGCGGGTTTGATGTGGTGGATATGGTGATGGCCCGACGCCAGAACCTGGAAACCAAGATACCACAGCTTGAGATGGAAGGAGAATGGCTGGCAACCGTGCCTACTTCTGGCAAAGCCTGGATAGCTCCGGGGACAAAGCAGAAGTAGAAATAATATGAGGATTCTGCGGCAACCTGCTACGGTTGCCGCAGAATCCCTCTTACATTAGGTCTTTTTCGCTCTCTGCGATCGCTTTTTTAAGCTCGGCGTTCAGGGCAGGAGGAAGACCTTCAATGTCGACTCTTAAAAATCCACGGACGATCGTGGCTGTGGCTTCCGTCCGTGTCAAGCCCCGGGCCATCAGGTATTCAACCTCTTCCTCGGCGATTTTCCCTACGGCTGCCTCATGCGAAAGGTCGATACCCGCCAGATTGCCCTTGAGTTCGGGGATGGCATGGATCGAGCCGCCCTCTCCCAGAATCAATCCCCTGCATTCCAGATGACCTTTGACATCCGGTGCATCGCCTTCGATATAACCCCGGGCCACGATTTTCCCGCCGGTAGTAATAGCTCTTGAAATCAACTCTGTCTTACATCCCCTGGCACTGAGCATGGTTCTGGAGCCTATATCCAGGTCGGATCCGGGCGGGGCTACCAGGATGGAATTAAAGCGTACCACAGCGTTCTCACCCACACAGCGGGCAACAGGGTCCATCTGAAGTGAGCCTACCGGCTTCATAAGAACGTAGTTGCTTAAATAGAGCCCGTTCTCCTCGACAATGACCCCGGTACGCGGCCTGACGGCTACCTCGGGATGCCAGTTGTGAATCATGGTGAAAGTAACCCTGGCGTTTTTCTTGATATACATTTCCGAAACACCCAGATGTAAACCGGGATCGCTGCGGGAAGCGGTGGCGCAGCCTGTAATGATATGCAGTTCTGAGTCTTCTTCGGCGATGATAACATTGTGTACATTCTGCATGGCCTGTTTCTTGGCCAGGTAAAGGCAAGCCTGGACGGGGTAGGTGCTCTTTTGTCCCGGCAGTGCCCGGATGAAATAGCCGTCCGCGCGGTTAAGCTCCACGGCGGCAGTATATTTATCCTTGTCTACGCTGACTGCTTTCCACCAGTAGTCCTCCATCCAACTGTATTTCTTAAGGGCTTCGCTTACGGACATAACCTCTATGCCTTCCTGCTCAGCCGTAAAATGGACCGGCGTGTTGTCAACTTGCAGGAAAGTACCCGATCTTGCATGGCGGTTGTCAAGAATAATGCCTGAAGACAGCATTTGCTGCTTGTCCTGTTCGGATAGTGCCGAAAGATCGGACTGATAGGGTAAGTCTTTTTCCGGTATGGTGAAGGTATTCAGATCCACATCCTTGCCGTTTGAAGCTGGTTTTTCCGCGGCGGAACGGGCCTTTTCCAGGTTCTCATTATTTTGTTCGCTGGTGTCTATTTCACGCATGTTATGCATTTGTTATACCCTTTCTCTTTAATTGTCGCGAGCATTTCATGGGGATCTCCCTCACAGCCGATCATGCCGTCGCACATTACATATCCCGTTCTGGCGTTTACATAGTCCAGGATATAGCCGGTATGGGTAATAATAAGTCCCATGCAACGCCGGTTGCGTATCGGGCAGTCCTTCTCCAGCAGTTCGTTGATCAGTCTGCCTATCAGCGAGATGTTGACCAGATCGACACCTGATTCCGGCTCATCCAGCAGTACCAGTTCGGGCCGCTGGGCCATCAACTGCATCAGCTCGGAACGTTTGATCTCTCCGCCGGAAAAGCCGTAGTTGATATCCCTCTCCAGGAAATCGCTCAGGTTGGCTTTCTCCGCCAGTTGCTGTATGGTTTCTTCACTCCCATACCCTTTCAAACAGGCGCCTACCATATCGTATGTCCTCACGCCGCGAATAATGGGTGGACGCTGAAATGACATGCCAATACCCAGACGAGCTCTCTCATCCATGGGCATGTTGGTGATATCATGACCGTTGAAAATGATCTTTCCGCCGGTGACCTGGTATTTGGGAAAGCCCATTATGGCCGAGAGCAGGGTGCTTTTACCAGCCCCGTTGGGACCGAAAAGGACATGGGTTTCGCCCGTTTTAATAGTCATACTCAGATTGTGTAAAATCTCTTTATTACCTATAGATATGCACAGTTCCTTGATTTCCAGCATGTTTATCCTCCATCCAGGGAATGATGTTCCTTGATAGTAAACCAGTCAGCCGGGTTTTTCAAGTATTCGTAGTAGTCCAGCAAAGTTGAATGATGGGCGCTTTCTTCTCCGGCCAGTATAGCGTAATATTTCTTTTCGATGTCAAGGGCGCTCGCTTCGGACTGTTCAAGGTAAAAATCGCGGGTCTTGTTCTCCATTTCCATTGCCGTTTGAACTGCCGCCATCTCGCTGTCCGTAGCCTTTACGTCCGGCATGGCGGTGGCAAAGAGGGTCTTCAGCCTTTGGCCCTGGTCGGGAGTAAAGTCTACCTCCGGCCACTCTTTTTTTGCCTGAAGGGCTTTAAATATGGTCTCAAATTTTCTTCGATGAATATCCTCTTCCAGCGCCAGCGACTGAAAAAGGCTTCTGCCCAGGTCGTTCCTGCTGACCCTGGCGGCTTTCTGGTAATATTTTTTACCGTCTTTTTCCATCTGTATAGCGTTGATTAAAGCGTCGATTTTGCTGTTTTGTTCTGCTGTCAAACTGCTTCCTCCGGTGTTTTATTCCGGTACAGCCGTTGTGGGCCCGCACCGGTACGTTTATCTCTGTCTCTGACTGTACTATGTCTATTATCATTATATAACCTGGATTTGTATTGAAGCGGCATACTAAAAGATAAAATATAATGTAGTACATAATATTCTGAACGGAAAAGCAAATTAGACGAAAGAATAACTATAGGATATAATAACGATACTAGGAAAGTTGAAATGCCCGCATTATATGTGGTGGCTACTCCCATTGGTAACCTGGAGGATATTACCTTACGAGCTCTCCGCATTTTGAAAGAGGTGAAGCTGATAGCGGCAGAGGATACACGCAAGACCCGCAGGCTTCTGACCGCTTATTCTGTTCAGACACCTGTTACCAGCTATTTTGAGCATAATAAGCTGACCAAGCTTGATTACATAATAGAACGGTTGCGAAATGAAAACGTAGCATTGGTTTCGGATGCCGGTATGCCCGGCGTGTCAGATCCCGGGTATGAGCTTATATCGGCAGCAGCCGGTTTAAATATCCCGGTAGTTGTGATTCCCGGACCATCGGCAGTACTGACCGCTCTGGCTGTTTCCGGCCTACCCACTGATAGCTTCCTGTACCTGGGATTCCTGCCGCATAAAGCCGGCCTGCGGCGGCGTCTGCTTAAGGCCAGGGCTGGTGAAAAATCAACACTTGTACTGTTTGAAGCACCTCACCGTCTTGGAGAGACGTTAAAGGATATGCTTGAAATCCTGGGAGACCGCCGGATCGTGGTATGCAGGGAACTGACCAAGCTTTATGAAGAGGTTTTCAGGGGCACTTTGAGCCAGGCAGCGGAGCATTTTACCGCTCCCAGGGGTGAATTCACCCTGGTAGTGGCAGGGGAAAAAGAGGCCGGTCCCGGAACTGCGGACGAAAAGACCGGTGAAGAGCTGTCCAGGATGAAAAAATCCGGAATAAAGGCCAGAGAGGCCGTACGTAAATTATCTGATGAGACCGGGCTTTCCCGCAAAGAGCTGTACCGGGCCTGGATAAAAAACGAAAAGGGGGATTAGAAGTGCGCAGGGGATGTATTTCTTTAGGAAATATTCAATGCGACCAATGCGGCCGCACCATCCGTTATCCCGAAAGGTATCTTTATCTAGAAGAAACCAAGGACAAACACAAGATGCTTTGCCTGAGTTGCTGTCAGGAGAACGGAATGGTAAAAGCTGGATCTAAAAAAGAGGATGCTGAAATTTTGTTCGACTTGAGTAACGAATAATCTTTAAGGTATTATTTATTTATTAATATTTTCATGGCGCTTTCCAACCATCAGAGTGCCCGGTTTGAGCAGTCTGAACAGTACCGGGAAGGCTGATGTTTTCCAGGAGTTGAATCATGGGTGAAAAGGTGTTTATTGGAGTGGCCTGGCCGTATGCTTCCGGTCCAAGGCATCTGGGTCATGTAGCGGGCGCTTATCTTCCCGCCGATATTTTTGCCCGCTATCACCGGCTTAAGGGTAACGAGGTCCTGATGGTATCCGGCAGCGATGAACACGGCACCCCGATTACAATAAAGGCTGAGCAGGAAGGAAAGACCCCCGAGCAGGTGGCAAGGTATTATCATGACCAGTTTACGGATACCTTCAACCGCCTGGGAATTTCATTTGATTTATTCACTCAGACCCATACCGATAATCACATCCGTGTCACTCAGGACTTTTTTTTAACGCTTCTGAAGAAGGGTTATATCTATAAAGACCTGGTGCTTCAAGCCTGGTGTCCCAAATGCCAGCGTTATCTAACTGACCGCTATATCGAGGGTACGTGTCCTTTCTGCAAATACAGTGATGCCCGCGGCGACCAGTGCGACCAGTGCGGCAAGCCTATGAACCCGGTTGATCTTGTATCTCCCCGCTGCCGGTTGTGCGGCTCAACACCGGAGTTTAAAAATTCAGAACATTTCTTTTTGAAGCTGAGCGCCTTCCAGGAAAAACTGAAGGAATGGGTAAAACCAAAGACGCACTGGCGCTCCAACGTATATCAATTCACCCTGCGTTACCTTGAGGAGGGATTGAAAGACCGGGCTATTACACGTGATATGGAATGGGGCGTACCATTACCGCTGCCGGGTTATGAAGGTAAAAGGATTTATGTCTGGTTTGACGCCGTGATCGGTTATTTATCCGCCGCCAGGGAATGGGCGGAAAAAAACGGGAATGAAAACGCCTGGCAGACATTCTGGCAGGATGAAGCTGTCAGGAGCTATTATTTCATCGGCAAGGACAATATTATCTTTCACTCGATTATCTGGCCGGCGATGCTAATGGGCTACGGTGGGTTGAACCTGCCGTATGATGTACCGGCCAACGAGTATCTGACTTTTGAAGAGAAGAAATTTTCTACTTCCCGCAGTTGGGCGGTCTGGGTGCCGGACTATCTTTCCCGGTACTCTCCCGATCCTTTGCGCTACCTGCTTTCAATCAATATGCCTGAGACCACGGACACAGATTTTTCCTGGCGTGAGTTCTACCGCCGAAATAACGATGAACTGGTAGCTACTTACGGAAACCTGGCCCACAGGGTTTTAACCTTCACATACAAGAATTTTGAAGGTTGCATTCCTGCTCCGGGAACGATGGATGAATCCGGACGTATGCTGCTGGACAGAGCGGGAAAAGCGCTGGAATCAACAGGCAACATGATCGCTCTGTGCCGCTTTAAGGAAGCTATAAAAACAGCCATGGGACTGGCACAGGAAACAAACCGCTACCTTGATGAGAAAGCTCCCTGGAAGGCTATCAAAACGGATAAACTCGCAGCCGGGACGTCTCTTTACACTGCCATCGGTGTTTTGTCATGCCTGAGAATCGCGCTGTACCCGTTTCTTCCGTTCAGCTCACAGAAACTGCATGAGTACCTTGGATATACCGGAGAGGTCAAAGACAGCGGGTTGAATTTCAGTTTGCCGCCAGCCGGGCAATTTCTGGCTGCCCCTCAAGCCCTTTTCACAAAGCTGGATGAAAAGCAGGTTGAGGTGGAAAACCAGCGATTAGAGCATACTCAAACAGAATAGAAAGGAAGAAATTTGGAACTAAGCCGGATTTACGAGCCGATAAATGTTGATCTGAGCATTGTGGAAGATAATATCAAGTCCGTCAGCCAGGTCGATTTTCCATGGCTGTCCCGTCTATTAAGTCAAAGCCTGGGAGCCGGAGGAAAGAGAATCCGGCCGGCCCTGAATCTGCTTTGCGGGAAATTCTACCACTACGATCTTGAAATACTGAAGAATATGGCTACCGCTATTGAACTCATGCATACCGCGACCCTGATACATGATGACGCCATTGACAAGTCCGATACCCGCCGTGGCAGGCCGACTATCTATAAACTTTGGGGAGTTGACCCGGCGGTGCTTCTGGGAGATTATCTTTTCGCTAAGGCCGGGGTTACGGTCTCGGAAACCCGCAGTATTCGGGCTATCAGGCTCTTTTCGCAAACCCTCATGACGATCTCCAGAGGCGAGCTTAATCAGGCAGAAAACTCTTTTAATTTAAAGCAGACATATCAGGACTATGTTCAGCGTATATTCGGCAAGACCGCCTCCCTCTTTTGCCTTTCAACGGAATCAGGCGGTATTCTCAGCCAGGCCCCGGAAAACGCGAATGAAATACTGAGAGATTATGGCTATAATCTCGGTCTGGCTTTTCAGATAGTGGACGATATCCTGGATTTTGTCGGCACCGAGGAAGAGCTGGGAAAGCCGGCCGGTTCCGATTTAGCCCAGGGAACACTCACTTTACCGGCAATGCTGCTTAATGAGAAATATCCGCTTGATAATCCGGTTAAAACCTGGTTTGAAGACCGGCATGACAGCAAGTATATAAAATTGGCCATTGAGCAGATACGCGACTCACCGGTAGTGGAGGAGTGTTACCAGAACGCCAGGGGATATTGCGAGACAGCCTGCCGGCAGATCCGCAAGCTGGATCACTGCGCAAGCCGACAGGCGTTAATCGATCTGGCTGATTTTGTGGTAATGCGCCGGAAATAGGCTGCCGTCCGGGGTTGTGTTTTGTATTGAAATATTGACAAAAACAATTATCTGGTGTTTAAATGTGGGGTGGTTCAGGCTTTTGGTTCGAAGGCATTTTTACTCCATGAAAGATTGTTCCCGGTGTATTTTAGGCGATAGGGCATATTATTGTAATTTAGGCTGTTTAAAGTGAAATAATTTTTAGGAGGGAAATAGATGGCTTTGAAATTTTACGATCTTTCGCAACCATTCCAGGCGGGAATCCCGCTATGGCCCTGGCCAACGATGGTCGATACCGTAGTCGAGCGGGTTTCATTTCCGGAAAGAGACCTCTTCCCGGGAGACCCGAAAAGGGGCCGCGTAAACAAGATGACATCGGTAATCAAGACCAAGTTTCACGCATCCACCCATATGGACGCGCCGCTGCACGTCCTGGAGGGCGGAACCACTGTAGACCAGCTTCCTTTGTCAAGCTGTTACGGGGAAGGCGTTGTGGTAGATATGAGGTATCTGAAGAAATGGGATGTAATCGGCAGAAAGGACCTGGATAACGCTAAACCCCAGATTAAAAAGGGCGATTTTGTGGTTGTCAACACCGGCTGGCACAAGTATTTTCCCAAGTACGGTTATGTCTTCATGAACCATTATCCCGGCTTCTATACGGAGGCTGCCGACTGGTTTATCGAACACGAGGTCAAAGCTGTAGCGATTGACGGCGCAGCCTCCGATCATCCCTGCGCTCATACCCCGCTTGACAAGTATGCTCCCTGGCTCAGGAGGGAATACATGGAAGAGACCGGCAAGGACCCGGATAAAGAATTCCCCATTTACGAGCCATGTCACCTGGCACTGGCACAGCATGATATCCCGGGCATCGAAATCGCTGGAGGACAGATAGATGAGGTGACCGGTAAACGCTGTACCCTGGCTGCTTTCCCGATACGCTATGTAGGCGGGGAAGCGTCGCTTATAAGACTGGTAGCTATTGTGGATGAGTAGTACTTCAAGATGAGGGGATCGGATTGGCAATCAACTATTTAAAAATGCCCGATAACAGGTTTATTATCACCGTAGCCCAGACTGGTGCTCTGGTCACAAAGGCGATGAACCCGGCTGTTCCGGAACAGCCGGAAGAAATTGCTCAATCGGCTTATGATTGTTATAACGAAGGGGCCGCAATAGTCCATATTCATGCTCGCAATCCGGACGGCAGCACTACGGGTAGTGCTGCCGTCTTTCGCGATATCCATGAAAGGATCAAAAAGAAATGCAATCTCATATTGCAGGATTCAACCGGAGGAGGAAGCAATCTATCCGTTGATGAGAGAACGGACTGTCTGGAAGCCATGCCGGAAATGGCCTCGTTGAACATGGGCACCATGGTCCGCACGATTGGACAGGGCGCTGGGACTCCTTTTATGAATACCCGCACGGAAATCGAGAAATTCGTCAGACGTATGAACTCGTTTGGTATCAAACCCGAAATGGAGATATACAATGTCTCCATGATCTACGAGGCGAATCTTCTAGTTGAAAAGGGACTGCTGCAAAAGCCCTATTGCATGAGCCTGATACTGGGTATGGCGTATCAGGGTGCGCAGGAAGCTAACCTTATGTTTTTGCCGACTTATCTTCATTATGTACCTGAGGACGCCTATTTCACTGCTCTGGGGGTAGGGAGAGCACAGCTTACCCTGGGCATCATGGGAATACTACTGGGAGGTAATGTGCGGGTCGGACTGGAGGATAACATATATTTCAAAAGGGGCGAGCTCGCCAGGAGTAATGCCCAACTGGTAGCCAGAATGGTCAGGATAGCCCGTGAAGTGGGTAAAGAACCGTGCAGTCCTGATGAAGCCAGGAAGATACTCGGTCTGAAACCGCTGCCGGCAAATTAAACAAAATAATGCGAGGGTGTAGAAATGGCAAATCTATTCAGAGTAGATAACCAGATAGCGGTTGTTATAGGCGGCGCCGGAGGCATTGGAGAAGCCCTGGGAAACGGCCTGGCTGAATACGGCGCGAAAGTAGTGATTGCCGATGTTGACATAAACAAAGCAGAACAGGTTGCCAGCGATATCCGTACGAAATATAATAGCCCGGAATCCGTTGCAATCCAGTTCGATATCACCGATGAGAAGAGTGTGGCTTCACTTAGAGACCAGGTTATATCCAAATTCGGGACGGTGGACATACTGGTAAACTCGCAGGGCGTCAACGTAAAAAAGGCGGCCACCGAGTTCCCGGTCGATGATTGGAATTTCATGTTTAATATCAATGTTCGCGGAACGATGCTGACCTGCCGCGAGTTCGGTAAGATCATGATCGAAAAGAAGAAGGGGAAGGTTATCAACCTGTCTTCGGTCAGGGGCATCCGGGCGACATTCTGGGGAGGCAATGAGGGCTATTCCGCTACCAAGGGTGCAATCGATATGATAACACGCTCCCTGGCGTCAGAATGGGCCCAGTATAAGATTAATGTTAACGCTATAGGTCCTTCTACCGTGGCTACCCCTTTTTCCGAGAAAACGCTGCAAGATCCGGAAAAAATGAAAAGATTCCTGGCCAGTTGTCCTCTGGGCAGGGTGGGTCAGCCGATTGATATTGTCGGTGCTTGTATTTTCCTGGCGTCACCGGCCTCCGATTTTATCACAGGGCAGGTTATCTATCTTGACGGCGGGCTTACCGCTATCGGTTAACCCGATGCCCCCGCAGGAAATTTCAGCCCGACTCTTTGCTAAAGAAAGGCATTTATGGATAAAATAGAGAAGGTCCTGGTAGTTGGATCAGGTACTATGGGGCATGGGATTGCCCAGGCATTCGCCAGGGGCGGATTCATGGTAGCACTACAGGATGTTGTGCCCCAGGCTCTTACCAGGGCTGATACCCTTATCAGGTCAAGCCTTAATACCATGGTTGAAGCCGGCCTGGTTAAGAAAGAGGACATACCGGTTATCATGAGCCGGATTACTCCAACCACCTCTATGGAAGAGGCCGCGGATGGAGCAGACCTGGCGATTGAATGCATAGTGGAAAACAAAGAGGCCAAGCTTGAGCTGTTTAAAAAACTGGATATAGTCTGCCCGCCCAGGACGCTTCTGGCCAGCAACTCCACTTTTCTTAATATATTTGATTTTATAGAAACGTCGCGCCCGGACAAGCTGCTCACCATCCACTGGTACGCCCCTCCGCAAATCATTCCCCTGGTGGATATCGTTAGAGGTCCGCAAACGGATGAGGCCAATATTCAACTGGTGAGAGACACTCTGATAAAAATCGGCAAAAAGCCGATAGTCTTTAACAAAGCAGTGGCCGGTTATCTGGTCAGCCGGCTTCAGGTGGCATTCCAGAGGGAAGTATACTGGATGCTGGACAATGAATACCTGACGCCGCGGGATATAGACCAGGCCGCCATCTGGGGCCTGGCCCTGCGCATGATGGTGGTGGGCATCTGCCAGCGGATCGATTTCGGAGGACTGGACCTGAGTTTAAAGACCACCGCTCAGTCCGGTCAATCGACGCCGGTTGACTACAAACCACAGAAACTGGCGGAGCTGGTACGGGAAGGGGCTATTGGAGTTAAAGCAGGCCGTGGTTTCTACGATTACCAGGGGAAAAGCGAAGCAGAAATTTGCCATGAACGGGATGTTCGCCTGTTGAAATTGCTGAAAATTCTTCAGGAAACAGACCTTGCAGGACCTGTAATTTAGTTAGAATATCAACCATATATTAATATTTTAGCGATCAGCCGCCCGCTGTTAACGGGAAATCACCAGCAATTACCCGACCCGCCAGAACCGGAGAATTCAGGACGTGTGATCGCGATGTTAGGAGATAATATGGCTATAAACAAGGTATTCAATTCATTTAAAGAGGCGGTTGCGGATGTTAAAGACGGTTCTGTCGTCTTTATCGGGAACTTTGCCGGTCCGGGAGGGACCCCTTTCTTCCTGATCAGGGCTTTAAGAGACCAGGGAGCGAAGGGATTGACCATAGTAGCCAATACAGCCGGGGGTATAGGACTTACCCTGGACTACGATGATCACCGCATTTTATTTCAGAATCACCAGATAAAAAAGGTTATTGCCTCCTTTCCCTTTTCCACATCACCCAAGAGGCCGAGTGACGCTGAAAAACAGATCCTGGCCGGTGAAGTGGAGCTTGAATTGGTGCCTCAGGGAACGCTGGCGGAACGGATAAGGGCGGGTGGGGCCGGTATAGCTGCCTTCTATACCCCGACCGGTCCGGGGACGGTCATAGAGGAAGGAAAAGAAAAGCGTTATTTCAACGGCCGTCCTCATCTCATGGAATACGGTCTGAGAGCGAATTTAGCCCTGGTAAGGGCCTGGAAGGCTGATACCATGGGTAATTTGATATTTCGCGGTACCCAGAGGCAGTTCAATCCCATGATGGCCATGGGCGCGGATGTCACTGTGGCTGAGGTTGACGAGATTGTCAGTCCGGGTGAGATTAACCCCAACTGTGTGGTTGTGCCGGGAATTTACGTAAAAAGGATTGTCAAGGTAACCGAGCCGACGAATTTCCCCCGCCACCTTGAAACAGATTTTCAGGTTAAGGAAGAGGTGTAACTGAGATGACGAAAGAAAAAATAAGCCGTGAAGCTATTGCCATGAGAATAGCCAGGGAGTTTTTCGACGGGGCGGTCGTCAACCTGGGTATCGGTATTCCCACTTTATGTTCAAGCTTCGTTCCCGAGGGTATACAGGTTACATACCATACGGAGAACGGGGCCCTGGGATTCGGCAGAGTGGTTACAGAAGAGAATATGGAGCAGTATGCGGATGTAGACCTGACCAACGCCGGAGGGCAGTATGTCTATCCCAAACCGGGGATGAGCTTTTTCAGTCATGCCGATTCTTTCATGATGATCCGCGGCGGCAGGATTGATATAGCGGTCCTGGGCGTACTTGAAGTATCGGCAAAGGGCGATCTGGCTAACTGGATGTTCCCGGGCAGGGGAGTAGGCAATATCGGGGGCGGAATGGACCTGGCGTTTTGCGCTAAAAGAATAATCGGCGCGACGGAGCATACTACCAGGGACAATAAACCCAAGATCGTGAACCAGTGCAGCATCCCCCTGACAGCACCGGGCTGCATGGATATGGTTGTGACGGATATAAGCGTAATCAAGTTCACTCCCCAGGGGCCGGTACTGAAAGAGGTCGCACCCGGATGGACGCCCGAAGAGGTCCAGGAATTAACGGAGGCCAAACTGATAGTTGCCGATGACCTGAAAGAAATTGAGCTTTTATAGCAGGAAATAGGGGCTGCCGGAGACTGAAATGCATGACCAAAGTACCGGTTAATAAGACTTTTGTGTAATATTTCAGGTTTCAATTATCATACTATTGACAATTACACCTAAATAGGTTATCTTAGCTACAAAAAGGAGGTGCAATATGCAAGGATATTGTGTCAAATGCCGGGCTAAGAAAGAGATGAAAAATGCCAAAAGTATTTCTATGAAGAATGGTAAACCTGCGACCCAGGGAGTATGTCCCACCTGCGGTACGAAAATGTTCCGTATCGGTAAAGGTTAAAAATTCCTCAATTGAAATTATTTTTTGAGAGGCCGGTACGATGGGACCGGCCTCTTGTTAATACAGGCGTCTATTTCACATAGCCGGCGTCTATCTCAGGATAGCCGGCGTCTATCTCAGGATAGCCGGCGTCTATTCCGGATACCCGGCTGAGAGTATATAGAGAGGATTTTCGTCACTGCCCATGCCGGCAATGCCCTTTACCCGCTTATCGTCAAAGGCCCCGATAGTCACCGTTGCCAGTCCAAGAGAAACCGCCTGAAGGCAAAAATTCTGGGCCACATGTCCTGCCTCAAGAATAGCGTACCTGACACCTCTTTCACCATATTTTATTTTCGATCGTTCATAGACCGCGGTGATAATCAGGTTGATGGCTCCGTTTTTGACGGCGTCCTGGTCAAGGGCGGCGGAGCAGAGATCATTCATGATGTTTTTATCGCGTACGGGGGCCAGTGCATGTTCATGCGGCTTATATCTGTATACGCCTGCGCTGAGGCCGCTTACCCTTCCGGCGGCCAGATAGATTTCCAGGGGATACAGCGCACCGGCGGAAGGCGCAGACCGGCCTTTGCCGTCCCCTGTGATGCCCTGGGCAGCCCAGAGCAGTTGTGAGACTGCAGTGAGGGGCAGAGGCGATGGTGAGTACTGCCGTTCAGATCGGCGTTTCTCGATGCATTCCTCCAGAGATACATTTCCTGTGGTTACCGGGGCGGGGAGCGAAATCAGGGAGGAGGAGGGGGAAAGTCCATCCTGGGAGGAGGCCCCGTTTCCAGAGTTACATGAGAAGGAGGAACAGCCGCATATTGCCAGAATACCGGCCAGTGTTAAGATCCCGATCTTCTTTTTCATCTTAGTCCATCCTGAATGCATAACCGACAGGATAAATTTCAAGGAACGATGCCCACCTTGATTCACTATCTACTGAGGCTAATCGGGATTGAATATTTTCACCCAAACGGTGCAGAAACCTCACGTTCATTTGAAGCTACTTGATGGCGGATCAAGGACCAGCATACGGCGCGCCTCAGCGGGGGTGGCGATCTCTCTGCCCAGTTCTCCTGCGATCCTGACGATCCTGGCAACAAGTTCGGCATTGCTTTTGGCTGGCACACCGGCTGCGTAGGTGACGGTATCTTCCAGTCCGACCCGCACATGGCCGCCCAGCAATATCGCCAGTGTAGCCATGGTAAGCGAGTGTCTGCCGATGCCGGTAGTGAACCAGAGTGAGTCTCCGGGCAGAAGGTCCAGCATGGTCTGCAAAGTTTTGACGCTGGCGGGGGCGCCGGAGGCGGTACCCAGTATCAGGCCGAAATAAAATGGTTTGTTAACAAGCCCCTGCCTGATAAATTTCTGACAGGTCCCGATCATCCCCAGGTCGAATACCTCCAGCTCAGGCTTGATCTTACGCTCAAGCATCTCTTTCAGAATCCGTTCTATGAAGTCCTCCGTAACTATATAGGGCAGTTGACCGAAGTTAACTGAGCCCAGATCGACCGAGGCCATTTCGGGATTGAGGGCAAGCGGGGCCATTCTCTCGCTGTCGCTGAGATTACGGCCGGGAATACCGCTGGTGGTAAAGCACTGGATAACATCGCAACGCTCTTTAATGACCGAGGAAACCCGGCGGAATATCTCAACATCCTGGGTCCCCTGGAGGGTGATGGGGTCCCTGACATGAAGGTGAACAACTGCCGCACCGGCCAGATGGGATTCCACCGCCGAATCGATAATCTCATCGGGGGTGAGGGGTACGGCCGGGCTTTGTTCCCGCGTGATGCGGCTGCCGGTGACGGCGCAGGTTATGATCAATTTGTCCATTATGCGGTTTTCTCAATTATTTCGTTCCCTGGTTATTATAACCCTTTCGAAGTGAAGGATAAATGCCTGACTGTTGAAAGGATCGCTGAACAATCAGGAGTGACAGAATCGCCGAACAACAACACGCCTGAACTTGATAAATCAGGTGTATATGCTATAATTTTGAGGTACACACGGGGCCGTAGTCCACTGTAAACTACGGCGAGAATATAGGGGCCGTAGTTCACTAGGGAGAACATTGCGTTCGCATCGCAGAGGTAGGGGGTTCGAATCCCCCCGGCTCCACCAAATCTTCAATTAGCTTCAAAAACCGGCAAGATTCTTTTCACCGACTAAAATTCAGCTTCAAATGTTAGTTCGAATCCCCCCGGCTCGATTTGCAAGATGTTGCTTTTTGAGCATCATATCTGGATATACCTGGCGGAGTTGACCGGGACTCCTATTATACTCTGGTCGCCCGCAAAGGCTACCTGGAAGACGCTCAACAAATTGAAACTCGCCTGACATTAAGAAAACTAAAAGAATCTTTTCTTGTTGTCCAAATATCAATCAATTAGCATTCAATATTTTTCTCGAATATGCTACTATTGTCTGGCGAAGGAGATTTAGGAAAACCATAAGTGACGTAAAACCACCTGGTCGCAGGGAGGATTAGTATGCCTGTAATATCAATGTTCTACGGAATAATAATCCAACTTTTCTTTTTCGATACAGATAAACATCAGAAACCACATATACATGTAAGATATGCAGAGTTCGTAGCCTCTATTGATATAAATACTACTAACATTTTGGAGGGAGAAATTCCTACGAGGCAATTAAGAATGGTTCAGGCATGGATAGAAATCCACCGTGAAGAACTCATGGCAGATTGGGCTCTTGCCATAGAGGGCAATACTCCCTTTAAAATTGAACCTTTAAAGTAGGAGGTAAAGGATGATTAGCGATGTGATTGATTTTGAAATATTATCCGATCATATGATAAAGGTGACATTATCCGACGGAAAAAAAGGAATATTTGATGTTAAACCTTATCTAGACCGGGGAGTCTTCAAAGAATTAAAGGATTATAACTACTTCAAGAGAGCACGAATTGAATTCGGAACAATTACCTGGCCGAACGAACAGGATTTCAGTCCGGAAACAATAGAAACCAAGATGCAACCAGCCTGACAAACGAAAAAGTAGTTAATTTGACAAGATATTTGATGCTTACTCATAGACCGAAGTTAATATTTTTAGCTCTAACTTCGTTACAAAACCTCGCTGGAGAATAATAATATTGAGCAGTAGATATGAGATCATAATTTTCTGGAGTGAAGAAGACCAGGCATTTATTGCTGAGATACCTGAGTTACCTGGCTGTATGGCAGATGGAGCGACTTATCAAGAAGCTCTTTCTAATGCCGAAATTGTCATCAAAGAATGGATCGAAACAGCTAAGGAATTAGGCCGTTTGATTCCAAAACCCAAGGGCAGGTTAATGTATGCCTGATAAGCGGCAAGCATTTATTGTGAACCTGATACCAGCCCCTTTTTCTCAAACAGAAATTCGAGAAATGTCCCCGTGGCCCACGCAAATTGATTCAAAAACGGAATACTAGACGAATATCTTGATTCTGCTCTCGAAGATCATGGTACTATCTATTGATACCCCGGCTCCACCAAATCTCAAATTAGCCTCAAAAACCAGCAAGATTCTTTTCACCGATTAAAATACAGCTTCAAATGTTAGTTCGAATCCCCTCTGGTCGGTTTTAATAATTTTCGCTTTTAGCGCCTTATATATGAACTTCTAAAATTAACCTCGAATTTGTCAATAGGTGTATAGTAGAAAAAGTCAACTTAACCCATCTAGAAATTCTGAGTGAATAATCCGGGATACATTGCGCCACGGTTCCGGTCTTAGAGAGCCAGGCTTCCGGCGATTTGAGAGCCACTATTCTGGATATAAGAGCCAACCTGTTAAACTTATTCAAATGCATGATTTTCTGCACAGGAAAGTTAGTGTCAAACGGAAAGTTTGTGAATCA
>JAFGOB010000151.1 GCA_016926695.1 Dehalococcoidales bacterium
ATTACTGAATATCTGTTTTCCAGTTTAAGTGGCTCTCACCTCCGGAAGGATGGTTCCCGCAGTTCCGGAACATTGGCTCTATACTAAGCGGAACTGCGGCTCTCTCAGACCGGTGTAGACATCACCTCTGGAATACAGAAAATAGAGAAAAATAGTAAATATGAAAGCAATCGTGTGTACAAAATATGGATTCCCAAAAACCATTCAACTGAAAGAGGTGGAAAAACCTGTGCCAGGAGATGACGAAGTACTTATAGAGAACCATTCCTCTTGCGTAAATTTCAATAACAGAATTCTTATCAGCGGTAAATTTCTGCCAATTCGCTTTATTATGGGCAACCGGCTAATGTCCGAATCCCGCATACCCGGTACAAACCTGGCTGGCCGGGTGGAAGCGGTGGGGAAAAATGTAAAGCGCTTCGAACCTGGTGATCAAGTATTTGGTGATCTGTTTGGGAAAGGACAGGGATGTTTCGCTGAATATGTTTGTTCACCGGAAGAAAGTATTGCACTGAAGCCGGCGAACCTATCCTATGAAGAAGCAGCAACATTGCCGGAGTCGGGGCTTGTGGCTTTACGCGGTTTACGGGACTACGGGCAGATCAAGGAAGGCCAGAAGGTTTTAATTTATAGTGCTTCCGGCGGTATCGGGACAATAGCAATACAGATAGCGAAATATTATAAGACAGAGGTGACCGCCGTATGTAGTGCTCGGAGCGCCGACATGGTACGTTCTTTGGGTGCCGATTATGTTATTGATTATACAAGAGAAGACTACACCGAAAGTAAAAAACAATATGACGTGATTTTCGCTATCAGGTATACACGCTCGATTTTTGCGATTAAGCGTGCCTTGCGGCCCGGAGGGATTTATGTCAGCACTGCCGGGTCTTCAGTATCAAGGCTTTTACAGGAATTTATTATCGGGCCGCGTATTTTCCGGGATGAAGAGAAACGTATCGCAATAATAAACCCGGAAATGAAGCCGACAGATATGGATTTTCTCAGAGAGCTTGTTGAGCTGGGAAAAATAAGACCGGTTATCGATCGTCGATTCACACTAAAGGAGACCACAGAAGCTTTCAGGTATTATGGAAAAGGTCATGCCCATGGGAAAGTAGTGATAAACATCAGGTAATACGGGTGTGACCTCTTGTTCGGAATGGTAGGCGGTACTGTTCGGTAGACAGAACTGATACATTCGAATTGGCTTTTAGCTTATAAACACCTTGTGTCAGTTTGAATCCCCTCAGCTCCATATCCCTGCTGTTCACCTTAACACTGCGGTACTTCAAGCAGCATTTGTATAAGTTCCAGCATACCGGATTCAAGCTCATCGAAGGTATATGTGCTCTTCCCTCTGAAATATTCGAAAAACTGATCCGCCATGCCATCAACGAAGAGAGACATATGAAGCTTCATATTATTACCGCAGTTTTTCAACGCGCCTCCCTCAAACAGCTTATCCTTTTCCATTTTGCGAAGTTTTGAAAGAAAAGTCATCTGACAGGTCTGGAGAAGGAAGTGCTGGAAGTCAACCCGGCAAATTATGACATGCGTTATTATAAGGAAAAGATGCTCAGCTTCGGTGGATTGAAGGGCGTCCAGACAATGGATGAGCTTCCGTTCAAGATTAATCCCTTGATGCTGTTCAAGCTTGGAAAACTGAAAAAGGAGCTTCCTAAATTTTTCAATAACATCCCACCCTAATACATCATGTACCAGGGCCGGGACCAAAGCGTTGCAAAAAAGAGGTCTGTTTTGAATCCTGAGTATCCGAAAGAATAAGCTAAACTTAAAACCCTGTAGTTTGTTTATGAACTGCAACTTCCAAATCATGAAGGAATCCCTCTTAGGGAGTATTTAAAGACGATTAAAGATTTCAATGAATATTTAGAAAATAAAATTATTCGGCAAGAAACTGAAAAATACCATGAACATGATATTCAAGGAGAAAAGGAATGGGACTGCATAATGAAACTAAATATATTAGAGTCGACAGGAGCAAATGCCAGGCATGCTGGGAATGTGTTGAATCCTGCCCTAATGATGTAATCGGAAAAATTAGTTTGCCCTTTCACAAGCATGTCCATATTAATAATCCAGACCTATGTAAAGGGTGCCTAAAGTGTGTGAAGGCATGCCTGCAAAAAGCGATTATCCCGCTTGAAAAAGTTTAACGGCACAATCAGGAGGACATCAAATGAGACGATATATTCCCATCACAATGGCAGGGTTGTTTTTTGCGGCCATAATCACAGGCATAGCAGAGTCACATGTCCATCCGGACAGCTCCGGAAGCTATACTGTTTTATCAATATTATTTGTCACTCTAACCTTCATTCACGTCATGCTAAACAGGAAAGCATTTGTGAGGTATTTTCTAGATAAGACCCCAAAATCAGGATAAACGTTGTGTGTCCTTTCCCTGGAATTGACACACCATAGGCTGGAGTTTCCATGGTTCAGAATATCCGGGTAAACAGATGAATTGGTAATGGGCTCGAACCTGCCAGCTTTCCGGCATCATACGGATACACGGGAACGGTTCGGGTCATTGCAGTGCAGCGGGAGGTGTCCCAACATCAATTGTAACCACAATGTGCCCGTCGTCAAAGTATTGGTCGGAGGCGAGAACCCATAATAACCCGTTCCAGTAATAGACACACTCATGCGAATCAGCAGGACCGAATGCGATTGTGAGGCTGTTTATGCCGGCGCCGTTGTCTAGGCAGACGAGGTTGTAAGGGTATTTCGGACAAAGATTGATCAGTTCGTGAAAAAATGTTTTGTTTTTTTCTCATTATCCTTGTCGTAGACCCGGAGCTTTCTTCTTGTCCTTGATCTGTTATAAAATGGAACCATCCTTAACGGTTGATCGAATAGCAGCGAAAATTATTAGAGTAATGATTACGATGAGTGAGTTTGGTTACGCGGGCGAGATACTAAGAGTCGATCTTTCAAGAGGGAGCGTCAGCCGTTTAAAGACGGCTGAATACGCGGATCGCTTCCTGGGTGGAAGGGGCATGGCCTTGAAGATCTACTGGGATGAAGTAAAGAGGGAGGTCAGGGCCTTTGACCCGGAGAATCCCTTTATCTGTATCACCGGTCCGCTGGCGGGATTTCTGCGCTTTTCAGGCTGCCGCTGGCAGGTCTGCGGGAAATCAGCGGAAATAGAACCGGAGTCGTTTACCTACGGCAACCTGGGAGGAAGCTGGGGCTCATGGCTGAAGTACGCCGGCTATGACGGGCTGGTAGTGACGGGGAGGGCGGAAAAGCCGGTTTATATATACATTGGTGAGAGTGGAACAGTGGAGATCAGGAATGCCTCTCATCTGTGGGGAAAGACCGCGGTGGAAGCGAGGAATATGCTCCAGTCCGAACTCGGACAGGATGCCAGGGTCCTGGATATCGGTCCCGGCGGTGAGAACATGGTGACTTTTTCCACGGTGCTGGCGGCGGAGAATGCCTCCGGCTCCGGGGGGTTCGGGGCTGTGATGGGTTCGAAGATGCTTAAAGCGGTAGCGGTAAAGGCCGGTCAGAAAAAGAGACCGGCGGCCGCCGATCCGCAGAGGCTTCAGGAGATGGCCGACCTGGTGTATAAATTGAGGAAGGCCAATTTCGAGGACTACGGTCATGTATTGCCCTTGAAAATCGATTTTGTGGCCTGCTACGGCTGCATCAGCGGCTGTACGCGGGGGATGTATACCCACAGCGATGGCCAGAGGTATAAGTCTTTTTGCCAGGCATCAGGCGTATATATGGGACCGGCCATGAAATATTACCAGGGAAAGGGAGAGGAGGCCAATCTCCTGGCAGGCAGGCTGTGCGACAACTACGGTCTGGATACCGCTGTGCTGGCCCCCATGATTACCTGGATAAGCCAGTGCTACCAGGCTGGCATATTAACAGAAAAAGAGACCGGATTGCCGCTTTCGAAAATAGGCAGTGTTGAATTTATTGAGACGTTATTCAGAAAAATCTGCTACAGGGAGGGTTTCGGGGATGTACTGGCCGGGGGGACTATCCGGGCGTCGGACTCTGTAGGCAGAGGTTCAAAGGAGTTAATCCGGACAGCCGGTATTATGACCAGGGGCAGTGAGACCAAGGACCACGATCCCAGGCTGATACTGGCCAATGCCCTGATTTTTGCCACCGAGCCTCGCAGGTCGGTTTACCTGATACATTCGGCATCCATACCGCTGGGCAGGTGGTTCAATCATCGCAAGGGCTGGCAGGATGCCCACATCACTACCGACACTTTCCAAAAAATAGCCCGCAAGTTCTGGGGGAGCGATGAAGCCGGGGATTTCAGTACCTACGAGGGGAAGGCCCTGGCCACGGTTAATATACAGAACTACGGTTATATCAAGGAAAGTCTGATCTTGTGCGATCTGGCCTGGCCGATATTACCCGTTAACCCGCCGGATGACAGCATAGGGCCTTTCACACTGGAAGGCCGGATCCTTTCCGCTATTACCGGGGAAGAGTTCAATGAAGACCGGCTGAACTTGACGGGCGAGCGTATCAATAACCTTCACCGGGCGGTGTTGATGAGACAGGGGTGGGGAGGCAGGAAGGGAGACTCAATAATGGAATACCTTTATGAAGAGCCCCTGGGTTCTGTCTTTTTCAATCCGGATTGCCTGGTGCCGGGCAAAGGCGGCGAGCCGGAGCAAAGGAAAACGGCTGTGATAGAAAGAGATGCCTTCGAACGGCTCAAGAATGAGTATTACAGCCTGCGCGGCTGGGATGTTGAGAGCGGTTACCAGACCAGGGGAAAAATGGAGGAACTTGGTCTGGCCGATATTGCCGGGGAGCTTGAGGAGAGGGGGCTGGTAAAATAGTCTATCCGGCTGGTAGAGAAGATACAATAAATAACAGGGAAATGGATTGCCTTCCGGAGCAAGTTAACATAAAAGGGATCGACAAAGGCATAGTGTGTCATTTAAAGGAGAAAGTATGTCGGAGATAAGGCAGGACCCGACCACCAAGGAATGGGTCATCATCGCGACGGAAAGGCGGAAAAGGCCCTCTGACTTTATCCACCGGTCATCACGGGATGAAAAACCGTCTTACATCAGCTCCTGTCCCTTCTGTCCCGGTAACGAAGATCAGACCACTCCGGCCATTTATACCGCTGCCGGTCCGGATGGAAGTCCGTGGCAGGTGAGAGTTGTTCCAAACAAGTATCCGGCGCTGACTCCCGAAGGGGATACATCAAGGCGTGTCGAGCGCGGATGTTTCCTGAGCATGCAGGGTACCGGATTTCATGAAGTTATCGTGGAGACTCCGCTGCACAATAAGCCCCTGGCGTTGATGAACGATTACGAGGTGTCGCAGGTGCTGCTGGCATACCGGCAAAGGTACCTGGACCTGTCAGCCGATCCTGATATCAAATCGATCATAATATTCAAAAACCACGGCCCGGGGGCAGGCACCTCGCTTGAGCATCCCCATTCACAGCTTGTGGCGACGCCGGTTGTCCCCAGGCATATGAGAATGCAGTACGAGGTAGCAATAAGCTATTTTGATGATAACGGCACTTGCCTGTATAACGATATAATGATGCGTGAGCTGGCAGCGGGCGAACGTATAGTGATGGAGACAGATGAATACGTTATATTTCATCCTTTCGCTTCACACCGTCCGTTCGAGACGTGGCTGATGCCACGGGCCAACCAGACCAGCTTCAGCCAGGCTTCACCTGAAGATATCCATGACCTGGCTAAAGTCCTGCGCCTGTACCTGTTGAAGCTGTACCGGGGCCTGGATAATCCCGATTTCAACCTGGTCATTGACAGTGCTCCGGTGGGCGAGGGCCACACCGATTTTTACCAGTGGCATGTGAGGATTATTCCCCGCATAACCGAAGCCGCCGGCTTCGAAATAGGCTCGGGTATTTATATCAATACAGCGCTGCCGGAGGAAACTGCCGCTTTTATACGAGATTTGACCGTTTAGGCGAGTGCAGCGCCAGGTAATTGAGTTTACAGTTTTCAATGTGTTTTTAAGTTCAAAATCTTGTAAAGCCAGATATGAGACACTACACCAGTACTTAATTGGGAAGTTGCCTTTACAAACGAGTGCAGGCTCGTTTAAGCTGGATGTATGTTTAGTAATTATTGCAACTAAGTACCAGTCTGCCTGCGGATTATTTCAAGGGGGATATATGGAAGATAAAAGCCAATTCAGGACGATTCAAATAGGAGATTATGAGCCTTTCGTCGGCGGTGAAACGATCGAAAGGATTATCTCAAAAGCCAAACCGCTTCACGACCTGCATGTCACCAATATCAATTCCACTTACTACGGCGGCGGCGTGGCACAGCTTCTTTCTTCATTAACTCTCCTGATGAACAGCCTGGACATACAGACAGGTTGGAGGGCCATTCACGGGCCTCCGGATTTCTTTTCCATCACCAAGAAGATGCATAATGCGCTTCAGGGCGGAGCGATTAATCTCAGTGAACGGAAAAAAGAGCTTTATGAAGAGGTGGTATTTGAAAACTCTATTCGCAACCATCTCGATCATGATTTCATCATAGTCCACGATCCGCAGCCGCTGCCCATGATAAACCATTACCGCAAAAAGTCACCCTGGATCTGGCGCTGCCATGTTGACCTGTCTTACCCCAATCCTGAGCTATGGGACTACCTGTCGGGCTTTATCACGAAATACGATGCCATGATACTGAGCAGCGAAGACTATGCCCAGGAGATCTCCACGCCGCAGGTGTTTTTCATGCCCGCTATCGATCCTTTCTCCATTGTTAACCGCGAATTGAGCGAGCATGAGATAAATGACCGCCTGGAACATTATAATATTCCCACGGACCTTCCCCTGGTGGCGCAGATATCCCGCTTTGACCGCTGGAAAGACCCCGCGGGGGTGATAAAAGCCTTTAAAAAGGCCAGGAAAGAGGTTGATTGCACGCTTGTCCTGCTGGGCAACGTGGCTACCGATGATCCGGAGGGGGATGAGGTATACAACTCCCTGGTGAAAAACAGGGAGGAAAGGATTATTATCCTGAGCGTGCAGGATGGAGCGCTGGTGAATGCCATCCAGCGGCGTGCGGCGGTCGTCCTTCAGAAATCACTGCGGGAGGGTTTCGGCCTGACGGTAGCGGAAGCCATGTGGAAAGGGACCCCCGTCATCGGCGGGAATGTGGGAGGCATTCGCTATCAAATCCAGGACGGAGTAAACGGCTACCTGGTATCTTCGGAAGAGGAAGCTGCTGAAAGGATAGTGCACTTGCTTAAAAACAGGGCGCTGCGCGATCAGATGGGGCGCCTGGCAAGGGAGTCGGTCAGGAAAAATTTCCTGCTGACGCGTTACCTGGAGCAATATCTTGACCTTTTCGGCTCCTTTGAAGCTGTTTTCCGGCTGATGCGGCATTGCCGGCACTGAACGGAGAACAAGGCGGTGCAGCCGTCGGACGGCTTGCCCCTGATATAGGCTCCAATTTGCGGGGGAATAACCCTATTCTTTCAACCCGCACTGCGCGGCAGGACGTGTTTCGATCCCGTGCAGCATGCGCTGATTGAACATGTCCCAGATCCCATCCATGACAGCCGCGGTTATGGCTCCGTTCTGGACGATGATTTCCGCAGTATGATGGGTAATGGTCCCGGACGGCATTTGCCCGTTCCTGTCCCCGTAACCTGAATGCCGGCTATCGAAATCGATGGAATATTTACCCCCGTCCCCCAGGGGTATAGCTCCTGTCATCCTGAACGTTTCCGGTATGCCGTCGAAGCGGTAGGTGGCTTCCTGCCTCACGAATTCCTCAGCGATACGCTGATCGTTATCAGGGGCGCCTGCCGCTGATTGAGTACAGCTACAGCCGCCGGCTGCCGGAATAATGACCAGGATCAATGACATAACAACAACCAAGAAAAATTTAGACATCTCGCTTCCCGCCTTCGTTTTTGCGTCTTATATAGTATAACGCGATAAAGTCAACAAAGTTACGGCGGGATGTAGAATAAGGGAGGGGTACAAAGGTACAGGGCGGAACAAACAGCAGCAAAAGCCGCAGGCCTGGTCCGCCCTGTCGCTGTGTTTTGAAAGGTATCCTATCCAGAATATGTCGCCAGGAAAAGCTCACGGATATTTTCAGGGGTACAGGTCTCGGGGTTGGAGACCAACGGAGGCAGATTGGGATTCATTTTAAATTTTTCGATGAAGCCGGGAAGCTCGGCTGTAAAGGTATTTTCAGGAATGCCCTGTTCCTTGAGATTGGCCGGTACCCCCAGGTGTTTTTTCAGTCCCTCGATGAGCTTGATCAAATACCCGGCGGCGCCTTCCCGGATACAGGAAGCATAGCCTGCTGCCGCGGCCATTTCCAATATGCTGTCGCCGGCGGCAGAAGCATTAAAACGGATGGCATGAGGAAGGACGATGGCGCAGGCCCGGCCGTGAGAAATATGGAAGACGGCGCCGTAGATATGAGCTATGTAATGCTCAACTCCCAGCGAGCAGTTGCAGAAGGCCATTCCGGCCAGGCTGGCGGCATAGTGCAGGTGCTCCCGGGCTTCCTTGCCTCCATCAACGGCCGGCTCAAGATATTTCAGGACCAGCCTGATCGCCTGCATGGCGTTAGCCTGGCTGAAATCGTTGCGCAGCCTGCTGTAGTAAGAGGGTATGGCGTGAGAAAGCGCATCAAACCCGCTGTCTACACGAACGGCGCGCGGCATGGTATCGGCTAAATCGGGGTCCAGGACCGCTTTTTCAGGCAGCAGGAAGGGGGAATGGGTGGCGCGTTTATCCCTGCTAGCGGTATCGCTGACAACCAGGGCCGGGGAGACTTCCGAACCGGTCCCGCTAGTGGTGGGGATAGCCACAAAAGTTGTTTTCTCCAGGGGGGGAATAACCTTCAAAGGGGGGCCGGTGAGAGGGAAAATATCCTTCAATCCGAACTCGGGGTGTTCGAAGTAAACGCGGAAGGCCTTGGCTGAGTCCAGGGCGGAGCCTCCCCCCAGTCCGATAACCACATCCGGCTCGAATTCCCGGTTCTTCTCCATCATGGCCGCCACAGCCTCGAAGGAGAACTCGGGTTCCACTCCGTCAAATACCCGGCAGGCCAGGCCGGCCTTTTTTACATAACTCTCTATTTTCCCCGCCGCCCCGTTCTGTACCATGGCCTTGTCCGTGATAATAAGGGCTCTTTTGCCCCTGATCGTTTCCAGTGATTGTACGCTGCCTCTGCCCCACACGATCTGTTTGGGTGCTATGAACGTATGCATGGATACCGGTTCAGGGCTCATTTCCATCCTCCTTTTCAATAAATATTGATCTTGAGATGAAGTCCGGCTTGTCATGTACGATATTACAAATGTATACTAACATATTTTCCGGTCATACTCATCCTTATATGGTTTCAGCCTGTTTCTCCCGCTGCGGAAGAAGGCACAAGCGGGCTGTACATTCCGCACTTCAGGATAAGATAGCGCAGCTAAAGGTCTCCCCATAGTCCGCAGATAATGGCGATGTACAGAAAAGACAGCGGAACTGACTCCAGTCCCAGGCTGAAGCCGGCGTAAATGACGGTGAAGGGTAAACAAGATGCTGTTAAATATGTCAGACCTGTTGTTAAAATAATCATGGATATGATAATATATATAAACCTCGATAGAAAAAATTTAAATATCAATACATCACAGGGAAAAAGATACATGAACAGTCAACCGGTTATTCTGGCTGTGGATGACGATCATGACTTCCTGGACTATTTAAAAGATGTGCTTTGCCACAATAACGGATTCTCTGGATATTGATACAATTAGGACATATTGTTAAGGAAATAAACAGCAAATAAACTTGAATATATGTTTTCTTATGAAAGTAACAAAACTGCAATTAATGAAGATATGGGAAACCGGATTATAGATTCCGGCGGCAATAATTCTATCCGGTATTATTGCCGTATTGCCCGGTTGCATCTCCTCCGGCGAGCAACTGCCGGAGGAGACTGAAATAGGCATAATAACGAGTACACCGCTTTCGTCCGGCGTGAAATCCCCGGATGAGACTGAAATCCCCACAGCGACCGGTATTACGCTTTTATCGACCACTAAATCTTATACAAAGACCGGTTTCGAGAGATTACTAAAGTTTGTTCCCGGCTCTTACCTGAAAAGCGAGGTATGGTTCAAGGATATAGAAAGGCTGAAGGCTCTTAATCATTCTGAGCATATAACAACCTACATTGAGTTATATAAAATGTGCCAAGAACAGATGAAAACAGCAGAAAGGCTTTCCACCAATGTGGACTGGTCAATCTTGACTGACAACAACTCCGGCCCTTTCTGGAAAGACTGGCCGCTATTACAATATTCCCGGAGAACGGGGTCTCCTGCACCGGTACAGTATGCTTGGCATGGGCTATCGGGTGGAAGGACAGCAGGCTTTTATCGACATTGCTCTCTTTTATCCCGATCAGGATGAGGCATTGCAGGATAGTGAAGAGATCGTAACCAGGATGAGAAGCTACCTGTTCTATACTCAATATGCTCCTCAGCATAAGCCGGCAATTCCGATAGTCCCCTTAACCGACCTGTACGAGGCAGGCGAACCGCAAATAAGGACGTATGAAGAAGGGTCCGTTTTAAAGATCACCTGCCGCCTGGTCCCGGAAGGGAGAAAGGGGATGTCTCCCCTTATGCATAATCGCTACGGAGCTCGCGATCTGCTTTTCCTGGTACCTGATCCCTGGAAATATGTGGCGGAATAAAGAGCTGAGGAATATGGCTGTTGTTACAATAAAAAAGATCATAAACGTATTCGTATTGGCATCTTTGGCAAGCATCGTTGTCGCCCTGCCCGGTTGCATCTCTTCCGGCAAGCATACGCCGGAGGCTAATACGGGCGTTTGTGGGAAATCAAGACTGTTAACTCAGGCAGCACTACCTTGCAGGATATCCAGTATACCTGGGATGCCGCCGGCAACCTTTCGCAAAGAGAGGACATGATAAGGGGTGAAACCGCGAACTACACCTATGATTTCCTGGACAGGTTGACCGGACGTAGCTCACAGTATGTTCCCTATGCTCCCGGAGACGCCGACGGCAGCGGGGTAATTGATGAAGATGATATTGACTATTTAATAGACTTTATTGGTGGAGGTGTTCCGGAAACACCCGGATGTGACGCGAATCAGGACGGTGAAGCGGATGTTGCGGATATTACTGCCATTTACATTTTAACTTTCGGACAGAGCTTCAGCTATGACGAGATTGGCAATCTTACAGCCCAAGACGGATTATCCCGTTCTTACGGTAGCGGCGGAATCAGGCCTCATGCAGTTACTGAACTGGATTCTTCTCCCTATTATACATATGATGACAATGGCAACATGGTCACAAAAGTCTCCGATACTATGACCTGGGATGTAGAGAACCGGCTTACCGCCGTAACCGGAGGCGCCGGCTTCGTGTATGACGCGTGTATGACACGTCGCAGCCGCGTCATACACGGAGACGGCAACCGGGTTATGAAGACTGAGAACGGGGAGACCGTCGTCTATATCAACAAGTACTTTGAGAAAAACATTACCACCGGTGATATCATCACCTCCTACTATCTCGGTGGGAAGCTGGTGGCCCAGGCGAAGGATGACGGGCAAGACTTCGAACTCAGCTATATCCTTCAGGACCACCTGGGCAGCACCACGGTAACGGCAGATGACGGAGGCGATGAGAGTTCTACCGCACACTACAGC
>JAFGOB010000015.1 GCA_016926695.1 Dehalococcoidales bacterium
TAGAGACGATGCGGGAACTTAGATTTAAGCTGGTTGAGGATAATCAGGTTCTCCCACAACATACCGCAGTAATTGAAGGACTGCGCCGGGGAAGTAACATGATGATGAAACCTAAGGATGAGAGGGGCAAATGGGCCGGGGACCTGAATGTAAAAGATATCGCCAGGGATAAGGCTGATGTTGTCTACCATGCCGGTTGTCGTGCCAGCTATGACGAGGATCTATGGAAGGTGCCGAGGACAGCGGTAAATCTACTACAAAAAGCTGGCGTTGATTTCGGTATCATGAAAAACAGCGAGGCCTGTTGTGGCGGTCGTGCCTATAATATGGGATACCGCCAGGAATTCGCCAGATGTGCCGAAAACCTGATGAGGGCTTGGACCAGCGCCGGAGTAAAGACAGTGGTTACATCCTGCGCAGATTGTTACTATGCCTTCAAGCGTCTCTACCCTAAGTTAGGCTCCGAGTTTGAGGTCGTCCATATAGTAGAATTCGTTGACCGCCTCATTAAGGAAGGCAAGATAAAATTCAATAAAAATATCCCCATGAAGGTTACATATCATGACCCCTGCCATCTGGGAAGGCAGGGAGAAGCTTATGTACCGTGGAATGGCAAAGAGAAGAAAATTCTGGGGCAACTTGTAATCTATGATCCTCCGAAACCCAGATATAACGGAGCTTTAGGTGTTTATGATCCACCGAGAGATATACTCAAGGCTGTCCCCGGTCTGGATCTGGTTGAGATGGAAAGGATCAGGGAGTATGCCTGGTGTTGTGGCGCTGGCGCCGGGGTAAAAGAAGCCTATCCCTCTTTCTCTTCCTGGACAGCCGGTGAGAGGATTGAGGAGGCGAAGACCACCGGTGCTGAGGCCATAGTGAGCGCTTGCCCCTGGTGTGAGAGGAACTTCATTGATGCCATCAAAGCGAACAATGTTGAAATGAAGGTCTACGATATTACTGAACTTGTGCAACAGGCAATTTAAAAGGAGGAACCTTTAAATGGCAATATCCAGAGAAGCATATCAGGCATTGGCAGATATTGTGGGGCCGGAGAACATCTCTGATGACCCGGCCTTATGCGATTCATATTCCTTCCAGTGGCTATCTGAGATAGCCAGACCTGACCAGAGTCCTTTTATGCCCAGGCCCGTGGCGGCTATAATGCCGGATAGCGTGGAGGAGATTCAATTAATAGTCAAAACCTGCAACAGATACAAAATAAAAGTAAAGCCCTACTCTACGGGATGGTACTTCTACTGTGCTCCCCAAAAGGATGGGAAAGATACCGTCCAACTGGATCTTCGGAGGATGGACCGGATACTGGACATAGATGAGAAGAATATGATTGCTGTAGTCGAACCCTATGTGATAGGCGCCACGCTTCAGGCTGAATTGATGAAACTGGGCTTGAACTGTAACATCAGTGGCGGTGGAGCGGCTAGTTCTATCCTTGCCGGTGCCACCTCCTATCTTGGAAGTGGGGAATATAATTTTGCCATGGGTACTAATGCTGAGAGTATGTTGGCACTGGAATGGGTAACCCCCGCAGGCGACATTG
The DNA here is from genome assembly GCA_016926695.1 of Dehalococcoidales bacterium. Next base: position 1,559 of record JAFGOB010000015.1, read on the forward strand.
TAAGAACGGGGTCCTTGGGTTCAGGGGCCGGCTGGTTCTGTGGAGAGGGGCCTGGGCCTAGCCTGAGGGGCATATGCAGAGGAACAATGGGGGCTAGAGGGGGAATGGGTGTATATACCAAGATGGCCCTGAAGGTCAGCCACTGGCCCGGACCTCCTGTCTTACCCGTCAGTGGTACGATACCGGCCTACCGCGCGCCGATATCGGAAAACCTCAGGGTGTACTGCCTGAGTTTCCCGTCATGGCAAGCCTATGGCGAGTTCTTGTATAAGATGTGGAACAACGAAATAGGATATGTTTTCATCAGGATGTTAAATGTCATGGGCGAAGACCTGGGGCCGGCTTTCTGGGTAATGTATACTGACCCGACAAAAACGATCAATGACATTGAAGAAATCGCTGCTCGACCGGAGGTAAAAAAATTAACCGAGGAGATGAGATTCTCTCTGCAAATCATGCTGGCGGGGAATTATCCGGGGGACATTGAACATCAGGAGAATGTTTTAAACCGGATATTGGTTGAGACGGGGGGCTGGAAGATTGATAAATGGTTGGAGCCGGAATTCGCGGAACATCTGTATGTGACCCTGCAAAGGTCCGGGCAAAGGAATCTGCTTTGGTCTTATGCCGGCGGGTATATTGGACCTTGGTCGCAAGCCGGTATCCCGGATTATGCTTTGAAAGCCCGTAAACTAAACCAGGCGTGGGGAGAAAGGGTACAGAAGTCCGGCCTTCTTGTACAGAGCGGAGGCGACACCGGGGTGGGTGGTTCATCCGGCTCCGGCGGAGGTGAAGCTGGCTTTGAAGAGATGGCCTACTATGATCCTGCTGATAAGGAATCAGTGAAGGGGACAATACAATTTATGCATGAGGCGACGAAAGATGCACTTGAAAATGGGTTTCCGCCGGGAAAGGAACACATGTATATTCGGATAGGGATGACTGATGAGCAGCTTTATCAGGAGGATGCCGGGGCGAGCCAGCCTATCGTTTACCACTTGCAGCGGAAAATCAAAGAATTGATTGACCCCAATGATCTTGGTGACAGGCTATACCACATTTTACCCGAACCGGGAAAATAATATTGGTGCTCATGACCTTACCCTCAAACACTATGCCGTAATTTAGGCAACTACAATTGATTTTACGCAAAACACAGCATTGTGTCAGGTGTAGATTGACTCTCTCCCTGTCTTCCGGTTGTTAAATAACTCCCCAAACCGTCCCACCGCCTACCCTGAACTTAACGCGCCAAAATCCCCTTTACAAACCAGCACATCTGTACTATTATTATCCCGCAGATAGCCTTTTCCTCTTACTCCTTAATTCCTGTTCATCCTTTTTTTGATGGGAGAGGTTAGGTGAGGGTAGAAATCTTCAGGAAAGATGGATAAAGAAAAAATAGACAAACTAAACCCGGGAATAAGCCGCTGACAAACAAATAGTTGAAAAAAGGCAAAAATGAAGCTGAGTTGTCATAAAACAAAAAACAAAGATTTGAATCTGACCATGCACGATTTGTTTGAAATTATTTTTCCCCGGAAAAACGAAAACGAATGAGTTGGTTTCATTCCCTTTTTCGTAAAGGGCTTGTCCTGGACCTGTCGAACCATCGGCTCGTAACCCGGACCGTAAGGGCTAATTCCTCCCGTCCGTCACCTGGTTGGGTGGGGTGGGAAGATTCCACCCGGCACGCCGGGTGGTGTTTCACTTAGGCGACCTGGTACCGGTAACCGGACTCCGTCCCGGACCATTTTTGACTTTTTATCTGTGGTTTTGAGATTTGACTTATGATTTTTGAGTTTTCCCTTTGTCACTATTCTGGTATTGCAGGTACATAAGCAGGCCGGCGTAGGTCTTGGAGTCCTCGATTTTTCCCGAGGCCAGCAGCGCGGGTATATCGGCTACCGGCACCGGCACCAGCTCGATGCCGGGTGTGTCCTCGGCGTGGAGACGGCCCGGAACGAGGTCGGTGGACAGGAAAAGATGAAGATATTCGTCGCTGAAGCCGGGGGTCAGGTAAAAGCCCGCCAGCCGCACCGTCTTTCGTGGCCGGTAGCCGGTCTCTTCCTGCATTTCCCGGATGACCGCTTCCTCGGGGGTCTCCCCCTCATCGATGCCGCCGGCGGGGACCTCCAGCAGCTCTTTGCCGATGGCCTGCCGGTACTGCCTGACCAGCAGGACGTTACCGTGCCCGTCGACGGGGACGACGGCGATGCAGGGACTGTGCTCGACCACTTCCCGCGTGCTCTCCCGCCCGTCGATAGTCCTGACCGTATCGACGCGCAGCTTGAGGATGCGTCCTTCGAAAATGGTCCGGCTGGAGATAACTTCTTCGGTCATTTATTTGGCTCCTCCCCGGCGTGGTAAATGAGGGCGATTTCATCGCAGTTGGGGAACTTGGGACACCGGAAACAGTCGGTCCAGACCTTGCGCGGCAGCTCCATTTTATCGATTTCGGCGAACTCGTGACGCTTGAAGAAGTCCGGCCGATAGGTGAAACAAAAGACGGTCTTGATACCCAGTTGCTCGGACTCCTTGAGGCAGGCTTTTACCAGCAGCCCGCCGAGTCCCTTCCCCTGCAGTTCTTTATCCACGGCCATGGAACGCACCTCGGCGAGGTCCGACCAGCTGACATGCAGCGCCGCTGTGGCGATGACCTTGTCCCCTTCGCGGATAACGAAAAAGTCGCGTATGCTTTCGTATATCTCGCTCAGCGGCCGCGGCAGCATCTGCCCTTTGTCGGCGAAAGAATTGATCATTTTATGTATCTGGGGAACGTCCCCTATTTTAGCTTTTTCTACCTGGTACACCTTGTTTTCCTTTCAATTTTTCTTCGAGCGAGCCGAAGAAGTAATCGCGCTGGCGAAGCCTGCGGAACACGGCGATATGGGGACTGCGCCTGACGGTGACGACATCACCATCCGAAAGCTCCAGATTGATATGTCCGTCGACGCTGAGGGTGGCCGGATGATAAGCCCGAAGCGTCAGGGAGATGGATGAGACCTCCGCAAGGACGAGCGGATAGGCCGGACTGAGGTGCGGGGCCACCGGCACCACCAGGAAATTCCGGGAGTGGGGGTAAATTACCGGCCCTCCGGCCGCCAGGGCGTAGCCGGTACTGCCGGTCGCCGTCGCGACGATGACGCCATCGGCCTTCCATGTGGTCAATGGTTCCCCGTCGATAACGGCTTCGATGCGGACCAGCCGGGCGATGCCGCCCCGGGCCATGACGACATCGTTGAGGGCGTGCAGCGTCTGTGACCGGCCACCGGAGGTGGACACCTCGGCCTGGAGCATCGCCCGCTCCTCCGTCCAGCCGAGAGAATCGTCGAGCAATTCGGGCAGCCTGGCGACGGCCTCGCCGGCA
>JAFGOB010000152.1 GCA_016926695.1 Dehalococcoidales bacterium
ATTATAATAGACTTTCCGGAAATTGACCTGCATTAATCAAACGTTGAACTATCCGCTCCGGCCGTTTACTGGTCAGATCATAGGCATATTGTTATCCTTCCATTTTTACAGTTCAAGTATGCAGCCAAGTTAAAAAAGCCTGGATCTTAAGATAAATCCAGAGATAACAAACTGCCGAAGAATTTTCACACCGTCTCAGGAGCAAGTGAATTTCAGATTTTTATTAAGGTTTTGCAAGCAGTGGTGGGCGTTGCTGTACAATTACATATTGCTGATCAAGGTTTTCACTTATATCATGGATACTATTTCCAGTGTAAAATTCAGCCAATGCCTGATTGATATGTTTTGCCTTTACCTTACCCTGAAAAGAACTTTCATCAGCCTTAAATTTTCGCTGACACGATTTACAGAAATAATGCTGTTATCCTTTATATTTGCCAAATTTTACCATAATGTTTGAACCGTAATGCTTACAGGTTATGTTTTTAACGTGAGTTACTTCAATAGCCATATCTCGCCCCCTTTTACTTATTGTGTGAAATTCAACCAAATGAGATCGTTACCATTTTAAATGTATTGACAATATATTAAAAAGTCCATATTATTGGCTATATGCATGACTGAGTTTGATTTCAGCAGGGGGTAACTCAATGAAAAAATAATAACATTATGATCAGGTAGTATCCAAACCGCTTTTTATTAATCATCCTCCGTTTTCACACTTCCAGATCCAAATTCCATCTCTTTATCTCCGGCACAGAATTCAGGTACGAATTACCCTTTATCGGCACATTAGAATACTCAAACGACAGACATATGAGATATTTAAAGGCTGATCGCGGCGTAGCCTATTCACCATTACTGCCCTCAACTAATATGAGTCCGATTCGCGTTAGGGGAGAGGAACACATTTTTTCGCTCCAAACGGCATGCGAAGCGTAGATAGACTGATGGCAAAAGGAAAATAATTCGAAGACAAGCAGAGTGGCATGAAATAGAGAGAGGAGGATTATCATGACGGAAACAGTCGAAATCAAGGGATACTGCGACCCGCGTTTTACAGCAGTGAAAGAAGCCTTCAGAAAAAACTTCGAGTCTGGCCTGGAAATGGGAGCATCATTCGCCGCCACCATCGACGGCAAGTTCGTGGTTGATATCTGGGCAGGCTATGCCGATGCCGCCGGAACATGTCCCTGGGAACAGGATACTATCACCAATGTTTACTCGACTACCAAGGTGATGATCTCGATCTGTGCTTTGATACTGATAGACCGCGGCCAACTCGATCCAGGTGCGCCCGTAGCCAAATACTGGCCCGAATTTGCACAAAACGGAAAGGAAAATATTCCCGTTAGCTACCTGCTCAGCCACCAGGCAGGACTAGCCTGCATTAACGAACCAATTCCACCGGAAGCGTTGTATGACTGGAACCGGATTATAGGGCTACTCGAAAAACAGAAACCGGCCTGGGAACCGGGCAAACACAGCGGCTACCATGTTTATACTTTCGGTTTTCTGGTGGGTGAACTGATACGCCGTATTAGCGGAAAAACACCCCGAACATTTTTCCGGGAAGAGGTAGCCGAACCGCTGAAGGCCGATTTCCACATTGGACTGCCCGCGGAGGATGACTACCGTGTAGCCGAATTGATACCGCCGCCGGTACTGAAACCGGGAAACCCGGGGTACGTGAAGATGGACCCGGAGTCTCTGACCTGGAAAGCCTGGACTAATCCAATGCTAAACCCCGCCATTACAAGAGAAAGGGCCTGGAGAGACGCCGAAATCCCAGCGGTCAACGGATATGGCAACGCCCGTTCGGTAGCCAGGATAGCGGCAGTCGTGGCCTGCGGTGGCGGACTGGAAGGAGTACGCCTGATAGGGATGCCGACCATTGAAAAAGCCATAACGGAGCAAATCAGTGGAATTGATCTAATCATGGGTCTACCTTTACGTTTCGGACTCGGGTTCGGGCTGAATAGCAAAGAAAAGTTGTTAGGCCCCAATCCACGTACATGCTTTTGGGGAGGGTTGGGCGGTTCATCTATGGTAATGGACCTGGATGCGGGAATCAGCTGGGGATATGTTATGAACAAGATGGCGCCCGGTCTGATGGATATGCGTGGTGTGTCAATCGCCAGATACCTGTATGCAGCTTTGTAAAGCATAGAGTATGAGTCTTATTTCCATGTCCCTTTTGGGTCATATAGAAGTATATTTAACAATAGCTCTTGAGGAATTACTGAGACATACTGGAGACAAATATTGACAAAATATGATCCGGATTACTACAATAAGGCTACTTGTCGAAAGGATTTTTTGAAAAAGATTTTGGCTATCGAAATTTTGTTTAACCACCTTGATAACAATATGTTCTGCCTGGACGCTGACGCGCCGCCGGCTTGGCGTGCCTCTAGCGAGGAGGGAAGTTAACCTCTTTCTAGAGCCAGAAAAAACACACCAAGCCCAGGAACTAAAAAATCCTGGGCTTTTTTATTATCCAGAATACAGGAGGAAACATAATATGTATTTTATTGAGCCGAACACTGCAACAAATCCCGGAGTCGCATCCTCTACAGAGTGCCCTGCTCTTCAAGGAAAACCGGTGGTTGTTCAAGGATTTGTACACCGGATTCGCTCACTCGGCGGCGCTAATTTTTTAATCCTCAGAGATTTTGCAGGAGAAGTTCAGGTGTTTGTGTCCCCTGATGCACCGTGCTTTCAAAGACTGAAAGAAGGCTGCATAGTCAAAATAGCCGGATTTTGCCAATCCGAAGAAAGAGCCCCCGGAGGGTTCGAGATAATAGCCCGGAATATTGACGTTCAGGTGATTCCTCCTGAAGAGCTGCCGCTGACGATTAACAAGGGCAGGCTCAATCTGCATCTGGAGGTTGATCTCTACAACAGGCCAATAACTTTACGCCATGCGAAATACCGCAGTTTATTTAAAATTCAGGAGGGGTTAGCCAGGGGTTTTCGGGAATTTCTTCTGGGCCAGGATTTTACAGAAATATTCACGCCCAAATTTACCGGAGTGGGGACTGAGGGCGGGGCAAATGTCTTTGCACTCGACTATTTCGGCAAGCCGGCCTACCTTGCCCAGAGTCCCCAACTTTATAAACAGATCATGGTCGGAGTATTCGGGAGGGTCTTTGAGATAAGCCCGGTTTTCAGGGCTGAGCCTCATGACACCGCCCGTCACTTGAACGAATACATCAGTCTTGACCTGGAGATGGGATTCATCAACCGTTTTCAGGACTTAATGGCACTGGAAACAGCCTGTCTTAAATCGATGTTTGAGCTCTTGAGGAACAGCTATTCTCAGCAAATTAAGGCTCTGCGCATATCTTTACCGGAGTTACAAAGGATCCCGGTAATTCATGTCAAAGAAGCTCACGAGCTTATTCTTCAAAAAGCCCGTGAGGATTTCCCTGGAAAAGGAGAACTGACTGCCCGTGAAGAACAGCTTCTAAGTGAAATAATACAGAAACAAACGGGTTGTGCATTTGTCTTTGTCACTCATTACAGCTCGGCTGTCAGGCCTTTTTATACCATGGATGATCCGGCCAGCCCCGGAGGAAACCCTTTCCTTTGATCTCTTATTTCGAGGTATTGAAGTAACTACCGGTGGTCAACGCATACATGACTACAACAAGCTGATTTCGAAGATGCATTCCAGAGGTATGAATATTGAAGGACTTAAAGACTATCTAACAGCCTTTAGATATGGAATGCCTCCTCATGGCGGATTGGCGATCGGACTTGAGCGCCTGACATCGCTTCTGGCAGGTTATGATAATATCCGGTACGGTAGTTTATTCCATCGTGATATATTGCGTTTAAGCCCGTAAAGGAAACCTGATGGCATCTCTGTTTTTTTTACGAAAATCCAATGCAGTACGCAGCCATCAGTAGTGGGTGTAACCCTAAAATATTTGGTATAAAAAACTTTGATTAAACTTAAAAATTACAGAATTGTGGGAGTAAAAACCCCAAAACCGGTCTCCGGTTAATTATAATAGACTTTCCGGAAATTGACCTGCATTAATCAAACGTTGAACTATCCGCTCCGGCCGTTTACTGG
>JAFGOB010000153.1 GCA_016926695.1 Dehalococcoidales bacterium
AGGAGCAACGCCGTCTTTAACCTCCAGGTTATCATTATAGGCAAATCCTACTTCACCGTCAGCTAAAGCAGTTGTTTTAATAGACGGCCCGTTAACAACTGTTAGGCTCAGGTTTCTTGTAGCCATACCACCCAGACTATCGGTTATTTTTACGTACAGGGAACGTCTTGTCGGTCGTATATAGGTTATACCCGAAATGACACCTGTACTGGTGTTCAAGGTGAAACCTGATGGCAGTTGACTCGGTGAGATATACCAGGTATAGGGAGCCTTTCCTCCTGTTGCAGTCAGGGTTTGCAGATAGGGCAGGCCGGTTTCGGCATCGGATAGTGTGGATGTCGTAATTTCCGCTTTTCCCGTAGTGGTAATGGTGAGAATTTTTGAGGAAGTACCCCCCAGTTTGCTGGTGACCTGGAACGTTATTTCCTGGCAATTCACGGATACAACCGGTCTTCCGCTGATTACTCCGGTTGACGGATTAAGTACCAGCCCTCTGGGTAAAGATCCGGCAATTATAGACCATTTATAGGGAGTTGTTCCCCCGGAGGCTTCCAGAGTTTGATAATAGTTGATTGAGATCTGCCCTTCAGCCAGTGAAGAAGTAATAATGGTAGGACCCGGCATAACCGTTAGTACGAGTTCTCTTACCGAACATCCTTCGACGCTATCGGTTACCTTAAGTAGTATCTCGTAGGTGCTGTTAGACGTTATTGTTCCTGAAATTACCCCATTGTTGGCATTCAGCGCCAGACCTGGCGGCAGGCTGCCTGATTCTATTGTCCAGGTATAAGGTCCGACCCCTCCTCTGGCGGTTAAAACCTGGTAATACTCGGCCCCCAGTTCGCCATCAGGCAGTGACGGCGTGATAATGGTTGGTGGAGCTTGGATGGTTATGGTCAGTCTTTTTGTAGCTTGCCCGCCTAGACTGTCCAGCAGTCCGAAAGTGATAGCTGTGGCGGGGGTTACCTCGGTGGGTGTGCCTGAAATAAATCCGTTTTGAGAATTGAAAGTAAGCCCTTCCGGAAGAGTGCCTGACTCAATTGACCAGATGAAAGGAGCTACACCACCTGAAACACCCAGAATTGCCATGTACGGGGCACCGACTTCCTTGACCGGTAAAATGGTTGTGGTGATTCTGGGTCCTGCCATGATTGTTAAAGTTATGGTCTTGGTAACCGAGGTACCTGCTGTATCTGTTGCCTGGAAGCAGATAAATGTTGAGGTTTTGGCTGTGGTAGGAGTTCCTGATATCACACCGGTAGCGGCATTCAGGTATAATCCTGACGGTAACGATCCTGTCACAATTGACCATCTGGCAGGCTGCTCTCCTCCGGCACTAGTCATTTGATAGTTGTATCTCATCCCCACCTCTCCGGTAGGTAAAGGTGAATTGGTGGTAATCACAAGATCATCGGGAATATTGAGCGCCAGCTCTTTAGTGTTGAAAGCTCCTTTGGAATCTGTAACCATGAAAGTCACTTCCTGTGAAGAGGCATTGACGGTTGGAATTCCGGAGATGGTTCCTGTGGAAGCATTCAGGAATAAACCTGATGGAAGGGTTCCTGAAATGATTTCCCACGTGTAAGGCGGTAAGCCCCCGTTTGCAATCAGTCTTTGTGTATAAGGAGTACCGAGTTCTCCATCGGGCAGTGCAGCATTAATAATTTCAACGGCGGCCAGTGCTGTAATTTCCATGTTTTTAGTCGAAATATTACCGTCGTTATCAATGACCTGGACAATTATGTGGCACGAGTCATCCGAAGATGTAGGTGTTCCTGAAATGATCCCCGTGGAAGCATCCAGCGAAAGACCATTCGGTAATAATCCGTCTATAATGGACCACTGATAGGGTAAAACTCCTCCCCAGGCTTCAAGTTCTGTCTGATAAAAAAGACCTACTTCTGCCTTGGGTAAGGGAGAAGTGGAAATAATGCTGCACAGAGAATTAATCTGACATTCGGTATCGATCCATGTAACATCAGAAAATTCATTGCCGTCTGGATCAAAAAGCTTATTCTTGAATTCAGAAATATTTGAAAGACTAAGGGGAGTGGATTGTCCCTGTGAACCTGATACATGGAAATGAAGGTCGACCAGGTGGCCCTCGCCTGAAACGCCGGATTTCTCAGGTAGATTTGAGATTATCCTCACTGTGCCCGGACTTCCTATGGGATAGTAAACCCACATTTCGGGATCAATGATTGACACATCGATCTGGCCGGGTGTTACTCCTTCCGCTCCTCCTTCTTCACCAATAATATTGATTACATCCGGATCATAGCTGACCTCAAATTGAAAAGCCTGTAAATTAACGACCTGGCTTATAATTATTCTGGCGGCAAATTCACCTCCGGCTTGAAGGTTGGCCGGGGAATCGATACTGACGGTAATAGGAGGATAAGGTATTTCCACGTTGCCGCGAAGGGTATAGTTTACGGGAATATCTACATTCAGTCTGTTTTTAAGCGATGCTTTCACCGGGGTTATACTACATGTGTCATTATAAGTACCTACAGCTTTAAAATGAATATTAGCTAAATACCCGCTTCCGCTGCCTCCCAAATACCTGGCCAAACTCCCCGAAATGGTCGCTCTACCCTGTGTACCGGCAGTGGTATACCACCATTCGATAGGGTAATCGGTAATATCTTCGGGGTTTGTTGAAGTATCGGTCAACCGCCCCCCTGTGATTGCGTTGCCGCCTTCATTTCCTTCAATCCGTATGACGGTGGGATCGTATGTGATATCAAACTGGTAGGAATTAAGTTGGCTGACATCGTTGATGTCTACTGAAACCCAGAATTCTTCGTCTATCCCTACCCTGGAATGAGAGGGTGAAATGCTGATTACAACCGTGGCTTCATCCGCTGAGGCTGGAACTGAACCGGGAAGCAGGGTTGATAGTAACGCTAAAAACAATCCCAGGCAAATTATTGGACGTATTTTGATTTTCCCCACCAAAAATACCCTCCAATCTGATTTTAATAATAAGACTATGATGCCAGAAAAGAATATGATAACATACTTCATGCTGTTTAACCACCTATAGTCTGCAACCTATAAAGTCTGTAATCTTGCAAGCATGCGGTCTGCATGCCGGGTTTTTATTTTGGAATTTCCGGTTGAGTGAGTAATGTGTACGTGAATACTCCAAAAGTTATGGTATGAACGCAGCCTGATTATATACATTAATCGGTATTTTTAACATTTTCCGTAATCAGGTTATCTGTGATCACGTATGTGGCTGAATGATACAAACTCGACGTTTGCCGGATAGATAACATGATCGCTTATCGTTTGTAAAAAAGAGATATTTACAGTATGTATGCTCTGGTCTGACATGTAACCCGCTGCGGGAGTGCCATGGTTAAAATAATGGCGATTAGCCGAAAGGATTTGGTTTTGTACTCACAAGACCTGATTGGGCAGCGATGAGTGCAGCATGGGTTCTTCCATGTACCTGTAATTTATCAATTACATTACGGATGTGTTTCTTGGTGGTATCCAGGGTGATACTGAGCGATTCAGCAATTTGTTTATTGGAAAACCCGTTTCCCAGGAGCCTGAGTACCTCCACTTCCCTCTCGGTAAGGTGAGCCCCCTCTGTAGTCCGTTCAGCCTGCGATTTCCTGCCATTTTTCAGCAGGTCATCAATAGCCGCTTTTAACAATTTAACGTTGATTTGTGTACCACCCTCCAGTACACTCCAGATACTTTCAGTTAATGTTTCCTGTGTCATGTCCTTGAGAAAGATATAGCCACTCGCACCGGCATGTATCGCATCAATAATATAGGAATCGTTGCTATTCTCCGTTAGTGCCAGAATAGCTATTTCCGGGTATGCATCCTTGATAAGCTTGATGACAGCTACTCCGTCATAAGTACTGGTCCTGGTCTCGGTTAAAACGACATTGATCGGGGATCCCTCCCGGTGAGATTGTCTGATGCGTAAAAGGGCCTGCTGTCCATCCAGTATATTTTCAGTCAGTTTGATTTTAGGGTCTTGAGTAAGAAATTTTTTCAATCCCTCGCGGATAACAGGACAGAAACCAACAAGCATTACATTTAAAGAGTTCGCCCGCTCTTTCTTCATAGCAATCCGTCAATTAGTACTCATATATCGTATATGCAATAAAGTGTACTGTAAAATGGTACTTATGATTACCCTCTATTAGATTATTATATCAAAAAAAATTAATACCGTCAGTAACCCTTTAGGGGTTTGTGAATGGTTTAGACATTGTGCATAATAATTAAACCAAGTTAATCAAACCAGACATATGAGTAATAATTGGTTATTGGGTCTATCCCTTGATAAAGGGTCGATATGCCTGCTGCTGGGGAAAAAGTGATATCGGTAATATTCAGTGTATAGTAATTTGTTGTATCTTCCTGCGGGCCTGTGATCGATCTGTAACATTGACTATTCATAATCAGACCAAATAGCTAGAACAAGTGTATTAAATGAAACAAAATATACAAACAAAAGAAAAACACATTACCGTCAAAGATATCGCCGAATATTGTATGGTGAGTGGTATTACAGTACGCAGGTGGATCAAAGACGGCAAGCTGTCCGCTATGAAATTACCCAGTGGTCACTATCGCATTTCCGTTGCCGGTTTCAGAGAATTCCTTGAGAGGTATGACATGCCGATCAATGGAGAACTCTTTGAGTCCGAAAAATAATGAGAAAGGAGGTGAATTAGAATGGCAGTAACTACATCTATGGCGTCTTCCGGTCTGGCAGAGGTACTCGATCGTATTCTGGATAAAGGATTGGTTATCGATGCCTGGGTCAAGGTTTCCGTTCTCGGGTTGGAACTCCTTACTGTTGAAGCCCGGGTAGTCGTTGCCGGCGTAGAGACTTATTTGAAGTATGCCGAAGCCATCGGTCTGACAGCCACAGCCGCTACGGCTTAAGACCAATAGGAGGGATTTTGCCGAGGCGCCCTCATATAGAGCGAGTGTGCCTTGCCAAATGTCCTTCTGAATATCAATGTTCCGTTTTTACATTAACTAGATTTTTATTTCCAAGTGGCTTCTTTTTCTTAAAAAGATTAACGGGGAAAACAATATGAAGGATTTGGTTTTGGATCTCATCAACTCCTACGAAGAGAGAGTTGTTATGGTTGAAAGTCTTATTGAGAATGCTTACGAGGCCGCTTCAGACTCTGATAAAGAATTATCCCGGTTCTACGATGACACTCAAAAACTAAGAGATGATCTTCGCGAGATACTTGTAAAAAACTGCTCGCTAAGAAGAAAAGACTTCGATGCTTATACGGCTGTATTTTTCAGCAGTATAGAGAAAAAGAAGAACGAGATTGAAAATGAACGTAAGCTGGTCAGGGAAATACTTAAAGCATATCTCAATAGACAAAAGGATCTGGTTATTGAATTAAAAACACAACTGGAGAAATTCAGTTCTGAAGGTTCTAACAAGAGCAGCCTTGAGATGCTGTTATCCAACATGAAGAACACTCAAAAGGAAGAAGGCGAACAGACCTTTTCTTTGCTCAGGGACATACAATTACGTTTGAAAATATTTCGCCTGGAACTGGCGGATTTAAATAGTAATTTGCAAAGGATACTGGAGAGAGGGGAGTTATTAAAACTGGAGGACTTGAGGCAGTTTCAATCAGCCATGGCCCAGGAACGCAGGAAAGCAGAAAGGAAAGAGAGAAAGGAAGATGTGGAGAGGATGCTTGCGGAATTTAATCGTAAACGACAGGAAATAACTAATTAGTGAACTATTGCTGGTGCGGTATTTTGGAAATTAAACGAAGGAGTGAAAAATGGGAATATCTAAAAGTATGAAGGATTTAACTAAGGATATCCAGGAATCATCGAAGAAAAGAACAGAAGATATTGCCAGGATAAAAGATGAGACGAATGTTTTACGGCAGGAGGCTGTAGAAAAGGTTAAGAGTTTTTCAATATCACGTGATGTAAACGATCGCAAGCTCAGGCAGGATCTGGAGCAGAATAAGACCGACAGAAGAAAGGATGTAAAGCGGAGTCGCAAAGAAGCTCAGGGTATGACGCGGGGTTTTCATGATTCACGTTTAAAGGGTGAAAAGATACTGCGAAAAGATCTGCTTCGGGGAACTGTACAGTTGGCCCAAAATGAAAAGAAGCGTAAAGAGGAAGTGGTGGAAATACTGGATACCTTTCATCGTGACCGTCTGGAGTCCATACAGGAATTGAAAAAAGATCTGGCGGAAGGTCAGGCCAGAATAAAACGCGCCGTCGGAGAGATACTGGCTGATACCAGGACGCTAATCAATGACTTTCAATCCTCACGTCAAACCATGGGAAGTGAGTTGAAAAATGAATTAGCCAGGGTTAGAGAGGCAAAAATAACCGAAGTTGAGAACATGCGTGACAGTATTCGAAAGACCATGGCAGAGGTGCAGACTGATTTGAAAGAGGCCTCCAATATCTGGAAAGAGATGGATGCGGCTGTCAAACAAAAGACGCGGCATAAAGAGCCTGCGTCTGAGGTTACAGCCGAGGTACCGGCGGAGGCGCCGGCGGAAGCATCGTCACAAACAGCATCGGAGATTTCCACAGAGGTCCCGGCTGAAATGCAGGTTGAGAGTATTTCCAACCTGGAAGAGAAATGCCTTTCAGTAATTGCTCAGCACCCTGAGGGGATTTCACTGGCTGACGTAGCCAGGGAACTTGGCGTAGTCACTATTGTTCTGGGTAAGGCCGCCAAGGTTTTACTGGAAGAGGGTAAGGTACGAAGAGAAGAGAGAAATTATTTTCCGGTGATGATATAGGGAGCTCAAATGGAAAGCGAAGCACTGAGAAACATCAGAACAATGCGCCATGTCAAGACCAGCCTGGAGGTTGCCAGACGGCAAAGGATAAGAACAACAAACTCTTTGTTTAAATCTCCGGAAGAGGCCCGCCGGTTGGAAGCTACCGGTTTGAATGATGGTATAACAGCGCACATACTGGCCGCTGAAAGGGCCAGAGCGGCTAAGTTTGACGCTTCGGTGGCAAGATCACGAGGAAAACTGCTAGGGTCCAGGGAGAAGATGGCCAGACTCATCAACCGCAACAGGGCACTTACCGAACTGCGTCATCAGATCCAGCGGGAGCGCGACAACAAGAAGTCGGCAGTATCAGGCGTACCCGTGCCTGATAAACCAAAACCAGTGTACGAGGAGCTTCATCAGATAGAATTAAAATACTAGGATTTTGTATCTTTTATACAGGAATGGAGAGTCATTATGTATGGATATTCCGATGTCCTGATACTCCGGGAAAGCGATACTTTCGTCGAAACCCCTTATATTAGCGAACTGACTGAGCGCACGGTCAGCTATCTGAAAGCCGGCTTCCCCTTGAACCTGAGCGGTCCGGCCGGTGTGGGGAAAACCACACTGGCTTTCCATATAGCTGCCAAAATAGGACGTCCGGGAGTGTTAATGTGCGGGGACTATGAATACGCAACCTCCGACCTGGTAGGTAGGATGCAGGGGTTTCACAAGAAGTATTCCAGGGACAACTTTATCCGCTCAGTCCTCAAGACGGATGAGTCCATGACGCAGCAGTGGGTAGACAACAGGCTGACCACGGCCTGTCAGTTCGGACTGACCCTGATTTATGATGAATTTACCCGCTCGCGACCGGAAGCCAATAACGTGCTGCTTTCAGTCCTGGAGGAAAGAATACTGACCTTGCCCAATTCCAGAGGCGGTGACAGCTACATCAAGGTACACCCCGATTTTCGCGCTATTTTCACCTCCAACCCGGAAGAATATGCCGGCGTCCAGAAGAGCCAGGATGCTTTACGTGACAGAATGGTCACCATTGAAATCGGTAATTTCGATGAGGAGACCGAGATCTCCATTACACATGAAAAGAGCGGTCTACCTTTCGAGGACTGCTGCAATATAGTCAGGCTGGTGAGAAAAGTCAGGGAATCCAAGTCCAATAGACTTACTCCCACAATCAGGGCCTGTATTATGATCGGCAAACTTGTCAGTATGAAAGAAAAGGCCACGCTGAATGGGGACTTCAGGAAAATATGCATTGATATCCTTATGCCGGAGGTGCCCAGGAATGAGCGTGATACGATTAAACGGATTATTGATGATGAAGTACTTTGCTCTTCCAGATAGGAGGGGAAATGGCAAAAGAACAGAAAGGGCGAAAAAACAAGCCTGAAGAGGATGTGGAAATTGACTTCGGAATGGGAAAAATCGCATTCGGCGGGATTTTTAAGGGACTGGGCAATCTCATTGATCTGGCAGCAAAAATGAACGAAGAGGGTGTCTCGAAGAGCGGTGAAATAAAAGGCTTACCCAAAGACGTCAAAGGTGTATACGGATTCAAGATCAGTACACTCAGCGGGGGAAAGCCGGTCATAGAAACCTTCGGTAACGTTAAAGATACCGACCGGGGACCTGTTGTGGAAGAAATCAGAGAGCCTATGGTGGATGTGTTCGATGAGAAGGACCACATCCTGGTAATTGCCGAATTGCCCGGAGTTTCCCGGGACAAAATCAAGATCGAAATAAACGGGGATATACTCAGTTTGAATGCGACCGGTACGGGAAGAAAATATGCCAAGGAAATACTGCTTCCCCGGAAAGTTAAGGCTGAGACCCTGAAGTCCACTTATAAGAACGGGATACTGGAAATAACCCTGGAAACCGCTGGATAGAGAACGGGGAGAAAGAGACCGGTGAAAGATAATCAGTCCGTACTGCTGCGTGTAGCTGAGGCTAAGACCAGGGATGTGGGGAGAGGCATTGTCCGTATTGACCCGATGGACCTGGAAAGGATAAAAGCGGAAATAGGCGATATCGTAGAGATTGAAGGCAAAAGGAAGACCGTGGCCAAGGTGATGCCGGCTTACCCTGAAGACAGAGGTAAATCCCTCATGCAGATTGACGGCATAGTGCGCGGAAACGCCCAGGTTTCCCTGGATGAAAAGGTCTATATCCGCAGGACCACCTGTTTACCGGCAGAGAAGATAACGCTGAGTCATCTTACCCTGGTGAAATCCATCAGGGGAGAAGGGGATGCCAGGTATATCGGAACCCTGCTGGACGGGCTGCCGTTAATGGAAGGCGATACTATCAGGGCCAATCTTTTTGGCACGCGCAGCCAGGATTTTCTGGTGACGGGCACCGTTCCCAAAGGGGCGGTGATAGTCCGTTCCAATACCAGGATAGAAATCAAGGAAAAGAGTGAAGCCAGGTCAAGGGGCGCCAAGATTGCCTACGAAGATATCGGCGGGCTGCAAAAGGAATTGCAAAGGGTCCGGGAGATGATTGAGTTGCCCCTGAAATATCCCCAGGTATTTGAACGTCTGGGCATAGATCCTCCCAAAGGGGTACTGCTGCACGGTCCGCCCGGGTGCGGGAAGACATTGATCGCACGGGCAGTAGCGCATGAAACCGATGCTTATTTCACCAGCATTACAGGTCCCGAGATCATGGGAAAGTTCTACGGTGAAAGTGAAGGCAGGTTGAGAGGTGTATTTGAAGAGGCCAGGTCCCATGCTCCTGCTATCCTATTTATCGATGAAATTGATGCGATTGCGCCCAAAAGGGAGGAAATGGGGGGTGAAAAGCAGGTAGAAAGGCGGGTAGTCGCCCAGTTGCTGGCGTTGATGGACGGCCTGGAGTCCAGGGGTGAGGTCATCGTAATAGGTGCTACCAATATTCCCAATTCCATCGATCCGGCCCTGAGAAGGCCAGGAAGATTTGACAGGGAGATAGCCATCAGCATTCCGGACCAGAGAGGAAGGGTACAGATTCTGGATATTCACACTCGCGGTATGCCTCTGGCAGAGGGTGTAAACCTGGATAAACTGGCCCAGGTTACTCACGGATTTGTGGGGGCCGACCTGGAGTCTCTCTGCCGTGAGGCAGCCATGAACTCACTGAGGAGGATGATGCCGGATATCGATTATCAGATGGATGAGCTTCCCTATGAATCGCTGTTGAAGCTGGAAGTAACCATGAATGACTTTACCGAAGCACTGAAGGAGGTAGAACCTTCCGCTATCAGAGAGGTATTTGTCGAGGTGCCGGATGTGAAATGGGAGGATGTGGGAGGACTAGAAGAGATCAAACAAAAGCTGGTAGAGTCGGTGCTGTGGCCGCTGAAATATGCCGGCCTTTTCCAGCAGGCCAATACCAAACCGGCCAAGGGTATACTGCTTTCCGGACCGCCCGGTACGGGCAAAACTCTTATAGCCAAAGCCCTGGCCAATGAGAGTGAGGTTAATTTCATCTCCGTCAAGGGACCGGAGATGATGTCGAAATATATCGGTGAATCGGAAAGAGGCGTGCGGGAGGTCTTCCGCAAGGCCAGGCAGGCCAGTCCCTGTATTATATTTTTCGATGAGTTCGATTCCCTGGTCCCGGAGCGGGGCTTGAGCAGCGATTCCCAGGTGGCGGAAAGGGTAATCAGCCAGTTCCTGACCGAGCTTGACGGGCTGGAGGAACTGAAAGGCGTACTGGTTTTAGCCTCAACCAACAGGAAGGACCTGATCGATTCTGCCGTTTTGAGACCGGGAAGGTTTGATTTTATCCTGGACCTGCCTCTGCCGGATGAAAAAGCCCGCAGGGAGATTTTCAGAGTGCATATACGCAGCAAGCCGGTAACGGAAGAGATTAATGTTGAATATCTGGCCGGCCGGACGGAGGGTTTCTCCGGGGCGGATATTTTTGCAGTATGTCATGAAGCTTCGATAGCGTCTATTGGAGAGATGATCAACCTTGGTGATGAGAATGGGAAACTGCTTATTTCAAAAACGCATTTTGAAAATGCTATCGAGTCGGTGAAAACACGAAAAGGAGAGCCGGATTGAATACAACAGGCAAGTATTTATACGGGATAGTCGAGGAACCCCGGGAAAAGTCCTTCGAGTTTCATGGTCTGGAAGATGCAATTGTATATACAATCACCTACCGCGATCTTTCCGCACTGGTCAGCGACACCGGGATGGAGGAAATCGATCCCACTCGAAAAAATGTGCTGGCGCATACCCTGGTGCAGGAAAATATCCTGAAAAGGTATACTGTTGTCCCCATGGGTTTCGGCATCGTGGCATCCAGCGAGTCAAACGTGCGAGCCCTGCTGGAAAACAACTACCAGTCCCTGCTGAACGAAATTAAAAAGCTTTCAGGCAAGATCGAAGTTGAACTGAAGGCCTTCTGGGACGACGATGCCATGAAGGCTGAAAATGAACGGCTTATAAGCAGGACCAGAGAACGGGTAAAAACGGCTGCGAGTGCAGTGGAGGTCCAGAGGCTACTGACGGAAGCCGGGATGCAGGTTGAAAAGATTGCCCTTGAATGGAAGGCCAGGTATGTAGACCAGATTTATTCCTCTTTGAAAAAAATGGCCGTTGATTCCCGGTTGAACAAGTGCTCGGGGGTGAAAGTGTTGATGAATGCCGCCTTTTTAATAGAAAAGAAGACGGAGGATGACTTTGTTGAACAGGTGCATAGCCTGGATGCGAAATACAAGGGTAAAATTAACTTCAAATATATCGGGCCCCTCTCACCCTATAGTTTCGTCAATATCAAGCTGGGCCTGGTGAACTGAGATGGTGTTCAGCAAGCTTCTTTATGATGTGGTTGTGGGTATTCCATATTCAATAACCAAAAAAACACTGGAAGGAATCAGGGATGCAGCGGACAATGAGCGTTTGATTACCGAAGACTCGGTCAAACAAAAGCTGCAGGAACTCCAGTTGCAGCTTCAGGAAGGCAGCCTGACTGAAGAAGAATATGAGGAAATGGAAATAGCGTTGATAGAGCGGTTGAAGGTCATCAGGGAATACCGTTCTCGAGGAGAGTGAAGATATGGCGCTGCAGGCTGAAAGGGGCGAAAGCTCCGGACTGGCTGATGTTATTGACCGGGTATTGGATAAAGGCCTGGTTATAAATGCGGATATATGCGTTTCGGTGGCCGGGGTTGAGTTGCTGGGGATAAAAATAAGAGCGGCCCTGGCCTCGTTCGAAACGGCAGCTAAATACGGGCTGGAGTTTCCCAGCGGTACCAACTATTCCACCGCTGCCTGGAAACAGGCCGTAGTCGGAAAAGAAGATTGTCCTCAATGCGGTAAGAAGGTGATAGCTGAGGAACTTCTCAATGAAGGTTGTCCATGGTGCGGATGGATGTCAGCCAGGGCCAAGACTGCCAGAGCAAAAAATACCCCCGAAATTATAGCGGGCTAAAAAATGTCTGAAGGTATTAGTAAAAACCGGTCAGGCGTTATAAAAGGGATTGATCCCACACTGGGTCTGGCTGATAAAATAATTGACCATGTGGAGAAAGTCCGGGCAGCGGAAAAAACAGCCATGCAGAAGGGTGACTACTATGCCCTGTGCCCGAGTTGCGGCCGCAAGGTTGTCAGGAACAGCCTGCTGGAAAACGGCTGCTTTCTCTGCGGCTGGAAAGGTACCGCCGGGGAGATGGAATCAGATAGAAAAGAACTGCGTAATAAAGCATTTGAGCCCGGCAGTACAGACTATAAACGCCGTTGTCCTGCTTGCGGTTCAATGGTTGTAACCGAAGAATTTTTACGAAAAGGCTGCTGGGTCTGTGGTTACAGGAAATAAGTCGAAAAGGGACCTGATTCAGTTTCTTCAAAGCCTGGACGTAAAAAGCCGGGCTATTCTCAGCTACCTGTGGTGGCACCGTCATGCAGGAATTGAGGAGCTAAGAAATATAGTGGATACCCTGGACGATTGCGAGGTACTATACCGCCTGAAAGAAATTATCAACGGCAGGGCTGTGGATAACTGGGGCAGACCGCTAGTGAGTTTTGAACAGGCCAAAGTCGATCGTCTTACAGGCGAAAAAATCCTTTTCAACTGGTGGTACCTGGATGAAGAGGACGAATTGATTGAGGGAGCCGGTAATACCGTGGCAGAGGTATTCAATGAAAAGGACAGTATTGTGATTATTGCCCAACTGCCGGATTCAATCAATCTTTATGCGCCTGACATCCAGTTCAGAAATGGAATATTAAGGATCAGGTTCAAGAAAACGGACTGATATTCAGTGGGAAGGGAATCAGCCGGGAAAGGACTGCGATATGGCGATTAAAGTCGATGAAAACAACCTGAAGCAAGGAGTGCTGGGACTTATGATAGCCCTGGTTGAAGTAATCAGGGATGCTCTGCAGATACAGGCTATCAAGCGTATTGAAAGCGGGATTTTGAGCGAGGAAGAGTGTGAGAGGCTGGGGCAGGCCCTGATGGACCTGGATATAGCTATCGAAGAAATAAAAGAAGAGCAGGGAATAGGTGATACCGTCAGGTCGGTTAGAGACGGACTGGACGATCTGGTAGATGACGTTATAGACAAGATGATTAATCCTGAGAGATGGGAGGAAGAAAGCAATGGAATCAGAGAATAGCGGCAAGGAAAGCCTGAACCAGGTTTTAGAGTATGCTGTTCCCCGTGGTAACCGGGGGCGTTATGTATATGGGATTGCTGCCGGAGAGAAAGAAATATCCCTGGGCCCCATCGGCCTGGACGGTTGCGAGGTTTTTACGATCTCCTGTCAGGACCTGAGTGCTATCGTACATTGCTGTCCTCTTTTCCCATATCAGTCTGAGGAGGAAGAAGTTGTAAAACGCTGGGTTCGCGCTCATCAGGGGGTGCTGGATGCCGCCAGGGACCAGTTCGATATCATTATTCCTTCGAGTTTCGACACTATAATAAAGCCGGGGGAAGACTATGCCGTTTCAGACCAGTTTGTAAGGGACTGGCTGAAGAAGGATCACGATTGTTTTCAGACCGTAATAAACCGGATCAAGGGCAAAGATGAATATGCCGTACAGATATCTTATATCCCCTCAATGGTGGGACAATATTTAAAGGAACCCGGTCAGGAAATTATCAGAATGAAAAATGATATAGCCGGAATGTCTCCCGGGAGGGCCTATATCTATAAGCAGAAGCTGGAAAAAATGGTTAAAGCGGACCAGCAGAAACAGTCCATGGCCTGGTATCAGGACTTTCTGAACAGGATCAAAAAACATGTTGACCGTTTTAAAATAGAAAGCAACCGGAAGCTGGATCCGGAGAAAGTGATGCTGCTTAACCTTTCCTGTCTGGTAGCCAGGGAAAGCGTGAATAATCTGGGTGAAGAACTGGAAAACATTAATAAAATGGAGGGTTTTTCCGTGCATTTTTCAGGCCCGTGGCCTACCTATAGCTTTGTGGCTGAAAAAGATGTAATATCGGAGGAAGAAGTCTACAATGGGGCCGACTAGAGAAGAAGGGGCTACTCTGGTTGATCTCCTGGACAGAATCCTGGACAAAGGACTGATAATCGATGCCGATCTTATCATACATATAGCGGGGATCCCTCTAATCGGAGTCAAGCTCAAAGCAGCTATCGCTGGAATGGAGACCATGTTGAAGTACGGTATCTGGGAAGACTGGGACAGGGCTCACAGGGCGGCGGCTATCGAAGAACGGCGTCTGAAGGAGAGAAAGGAGGTAAGTACTTAATTGGACACTCAAGAGGTAGTGATGAGAGCACGGGCGTTGATGGCTGATATGGGTAAGAAGTCCGATGACGGTATCACCGGTCTTTCCAGGACGGAAGACGGTTGGACGGTATCCATTGAGATTATAGAGAGAAAAGCTATTCCCGACACCATGGATATCCTGGGATTATATGAAATGCGTTTGAGCAATGAAGGCGATCTCCTGAGCCTGGAAAGGAAAAGCCTGCGTAAGCGGGGCGATACAGGGGATGAATAGCAGGGAGAGACTTCCATGAAGATCTGGAATAAATGTCCGGGATGCTCGACAATCATCACGGGCGGTAACGATTTTTGTCCCAATTGCGGTGAACCATGGACGATAAAATGTCCTCAGTGCGGTCTGAAGTGGCGTTTCTGGGAGAATCGTAATTATTGTCCTGTCTGCGGCGCGCCTATTGAGAGGAAAGGCAGTCCCAAAACGGCAAAGTCATAGAGATGAAGTTTGTCTCATGAAAGGGTGTGGGGCAACCGCCTGAAATATAACCGCCGGCGGACTATATATAGTTACACTACAACCTTCTCCATCCGGTTTTACCGGTAATCAAGGAATGTCATTGTATCGTATCATTATTGTCGGACCCCTGATTGTATGAAAAAGTTATTCTATGTGCCTGTAATTCACAGTGTGGCGGATATGGGTTCCGTGGGGGGTATTCTTTCCGAGACCAGCGCGGCAGCGCTGGGAAAGGACCTCTGGAAAGACCATCTGGAAACAGTTTCATTGTTCTGGAAGTCAGTATCAGATTATTTTGCTTCTCTGCGGAATGCCGATTTTAAAATCTACCAGGACGGACTGGTTGCCGCGGGTGAGGCGGGCCTGAAAATAGTTGCGGAGGGAACAAATCAAGGAAGCGCGAACTATGCGATAATCTCCGGTCTTTTACGCAGAGGAGCAACCCTGGTGCAGACAGAAGATATAGCCCTGGTACAGAAGGAATACAGCTATCTCAAGTTGTTTTCAAAAGCCAGGTCAGCCCGTGAGAAAGAAGCTATACTGAACAAGTACAGGTTAGCTCAGTCCCAACTGCTGATAGACAGGGATAGATACATATCACGGACGATTGAAAGCACGCTGAAAGAAGACGAGAAAGGTCTTCTTTTTTTGGGCGCCTTTCACGAGGTTCTGTCGAAATTACCCGCTGATATCACCGTGGTCCAGGTCAAAGATATCAAAAAGGTCAGGGAATATCAAAAATTACTTAAAAGTAATGCTCCATCCTCCATCTTTCAAATAAGGCAACTGGCTGAATACCTCTCATCGGCGGTGCCGGAAGAGACGGCTGAATTATAAATAACAGCCTTTCTTTTCCTGCAAGCGGCGAAAATGCTAACATAATGTGGAAATGTCCGCGAATAATAAGAATCAAGTGCTGGTTACCAAGATCACCATGCCGCGGTTGCCGCTGGACTGGACAGCCCGTCCCAGGATTTCCGGCAGGCTGGCTAATGCTTTAAGGTACAGGCTGGTCCTGGTCTCCGCACCGGCGGGGTACGGCAAGACCACCCTGGTTAATGAGACTCTGAGTATTCTCAAGAAGCCCTGCGGATGGGTCTCTCTGGATTCCGGCGATAATATCCCGGCGACGTTCTGGACCTATTTTATAGCGGCTATTCAAAGTATCTCCCCGGCAGCCTGCCAGCCTGTTTTAAACGCTCTTCAATCAATGCAGCCGCCTCCGTCTGATTGGGTCTTGAAGTCCGTCATCAATTCACTCAGCGAGATCGATGATGATTTTGTCATTGTACTGGATGACTACTATACGCTGGAGTCACATGATATTCATGAAGCAGTGAGTTATCTTGTCGATCATTTACCCCCGCAGGCCCACCTGGTCATAACCAGCCGGATCGATCCCCCTCTACCGCTGGCCAGATGGCGGGTCGGAGCAATACTGTCGGAAATACGCGCAGCGGACCTGGGATTTACGCTGGAAGAAACGGCGGTTTTCGTCAAGAAGATCACTGGTTTGACACTGGAGGCTGGCGATCTGGCTGCTCTGGAGGACCGTACCGAGGGATGGATTGCCGGATTGAAGATGGCCGCGCTCTCCCTGAAAGGTAAAAAGGACGCATCCGGCTATGTGCAAGCGCTGTCCAGGAGCAATCGCTATATCCTGGACTACCTGGCCGAAGAGGTACTGGGCCGTCAGAGTCCCGAGTTATCCGGATTTCTGCTTGAGACCTCGATCCTGGAACGTTTGAGCGCTCCGCTTTGTGACGCCGTAACGGATCGCAGTGACAGCCAGTTATGGCTGGAAAAGTTGGAAATCGCTAATCTTTTCATCAATGCCCTGGATGATGAGCGGAGATGGTACCGCTATCACCAGCTTTTTGCCGCCGTTCTGCGGAACCAACTGGCGAAAACCGCACCAAAGAAAACGGACCTGCTGCACCGGCGGGCCAGCCGGTGGTATGAAAGGGAAGGATTTACCCGGGAAGCAGTTGATCACGCGCTGCTGAGCCACGATGAGCAAAGGGCTGCCCTGCTGGTGGAGAACGCGGCCCCGGATATGCTGGGACGCCATCAGACGGGGGCACTGCTGGGATACTCGGCTATACTCCCCGGCAAGATAATAGAAGCTAGACCCTGGCTGTGTATATGTTTCGCCTGGGCCGCCCTGATAACCAACAGTCCGGAAACACTTGCGATCATGATGGAGCGAGCGGCAGCGGCTATAACCGTAAAAGAGGGCGGACCTGCTCAGGGCAGCCGGACTGATCCACGGCGCATCAGGGGGCATATGCTGTCTTTACAGAGCTTTATTGCCCAGGCACAGGGAGAAACAGGCCGGGCAATCCGGCTTTCCGAGGAAGCGGACCGGGAGTTGCCGGGAAATGCGCTGGATGATTTGCTGGCACGTGCCGTCAACTCATTGAATTTGGCGGACTGTTACAAAAAAACCGGAGATATTTCCAGGGCTGTTCCCTATCTGGAAAACCTGGTAAAAGCCGGACGGAAGGTAGGTTATCATTATGCCGTCCTGTCAGCCCTGGCTTCGATGGCGGAGATAGAAATACAGCTTGCTTCTCCCGACCGCGTCGCCGCCCTCTGCCGTGAATGTATAGAGTACGGACGGCGATATGGCGGAGCCTGTCCGTTGCCCAGTACGGCTCCGGCCTATATTTGCCTGGGATATCTGCAATACCTTCAAAACAAGCAGGACAGTGTAGCTGAGTACCTGATCAAAGGAATTGAACTGGGTGAAGCCAGCTTCAACCAGGAACCTGTCTTAAAGGGCAATCTTTTTATGGCTGAACTATTGCAGGCGCAGGGTGATGAGGCGGGGGCGGAAGAACGGTTTCAGCGGGCTGCCGGCATCGGACCGTGGGTATTCGTTCCTCTTGAGATGCGCCAGATATCCGCCCGCCGGGCCCGAATGCAAGTGCGCCGGGGAGATCTGAAGGCAGCCCTGGACTGGGCGGCACAGCAGGAACCTTCCCTGCATCTGTCCGGATTGCCTGAATACGAGCAGGAATACCCTTATCTTACGCTTGTAAGTATTCTCGTAGCCGACGGCCGCTGCGGCGAAATCCCCGGGTATCTCGATAAACTGATCCTTAATGCCGAACGGCAGGAACGGAAAGCAACGGTTATCGAAGCGCTGGTGCTGAAAGCCCGTGCGCTGGAGTGCCTGGGAAAACCGGATAAAGCTATCGAAACACTGGAGGCTGCTCTAGCCCTGGCTGAGCCTTGCGGGTATGCCAGGCTGTTCCTCGATCAGGGTACAGGGGTTGCCAGAATTTTGAGCAAGGTTGCTTCTCATGGAAGGTCTGCCGGATATGCCCGCAAACTGATGGGAATGATAATGCCCTCACTTCAGCGGCAGGATGCGAAGGCGGAAGGTCCCGCTATCCTGCCCGGTATGGTCGAAGCTTTAAGCGATCGCGAAATTGAAATACTAAAACTTATCGCCTCGGGAAAATCCAACAGCGAAATTGCCTCCGTGCTTTTCCTGGCTGTCGGTACAGTCAAAAAGCACTCCAGCAATATCTTCGGCAAGCTGGGGGTGGGAAACCGCACGGGGGCTGTCGCCCGCGCCCGTGAACTGGGCCTTATTAAATAAACTGAACAGGTCCCTTTATTCCTCTCAAATAATCCCTCCGAATACATCTTTCGTCCACTGACTCCCGTCTGGGTTTACTGCCATCATGGGATTATGAAAACGCATGTGTATCGCATTACTGTCAGGGGAATTATCGATCCCGGTTGGACGGCCTATTTTTCCGGAGCGGTCCTTAATACGGGACCCGGCGGAGTAACATATATCCTGGCCGATGTAGAAGACCAGTCAGCCCTGCACGGGCTTCTCAACAGGGTACGGGACCTCAATCTTTATCTGGTTTCCATATTGCTGATAGACCGGGATGGGATTACGCCGGTCGAATGCCTGGATTGTCCCTTCAGAAAGACCATGAGATTCCGGAATAACCCCGCGGATACATCTTTAGACCGCTAACTGCACGGCAGGTTTACCGGCACAATGGATATGGAAAAAGGAGCGGTTATGATGTTACGGATATGTAAGGGCATAATGAGCGAGGACAGGTCAGAGGCCGCGAATACAAATAACAAGGAGGATTACAGGATGTCCGGTCAAGCTTTGATTGTTTACGGGACTCGTTTCGGGGCTACCGCCGGCACGGCGGAGGAAATAGCCGCTGTGTTACGCGGCAAAGGGATGGAGGTTAAGGTAGTCAATGCCAAAAAAGGGAAAACAAGGGATATTTCCGGCTATGACCTGGTAATTGTGGGCAGCGGCATGATGATGGACCGCTGGACCGGCGAGCCGGAGCAATTTCTGAAGAGATTTCAAAAAGAGCTGGCAGCGAAGAGACTGGCGTTATTCGTTTCCTCCGGGGCGCAGGCGATGATAGAGTACGAAGGCAAGAGGGAAGAGTTCCATTTCGGAGGGAAAACAGAGGTCTTCACCGGGGAGGAAGCCGTTGCCAGGGGCAGGAAGAAATACCTTGAAGCCAAAGCGCAAAAATACGGACTACTTCCTGTTGCCATGGGGCTATTCGGAGGGGTCTGGGACTACAATCATATGCCCTGGTATGCGGCTAATGCCATGCAAAGCTCCAGGGCGAAAATGGCCGAGGCGGGTATCAGGGAGACCTCGCCCGGAGTGTATGATACCCGTGATTGGGAAGCTATACGGAACTGGGCCGGAAATCTGGCGGCGGAAATGGTGGAGGCCGGAGCTAAATAGGCGGAGGAGAGTAAATGAAGAGACTTTTGCTTATGGCCATCATTATCCCGCTGGAAGAATAACAGCCTGGTGTCAGAAGATTGCAATGATCTGAATACTGGAGAACCGTGGAAAACAGGAAAAATAGTTTACATAATAGTAGGGGGAATGGTTATGGAAGGACTACTTATTCTGGACAAGGACAATGAAACGGAACTGGCACAGGACTTGAAAAGTAAAATCCTGGCAATATTGAAACGGAAAGGGTATCAGACCACAGTCCTGGAGCTATACAGAAAAGAGTCCATACCCTGTCTGGGCTGCCTGAGATGCCTGACCCATCACCCCGGAAGATGCGTAAGCCATGATAAAATCGCTGAAATAAAACCTGTTGTCGATAATTTTAACGCGACTGTTTTCCTGACTCCGGTCATTTTCGGCCATTTCTCTTCAACCGTGAAAAATGCCCTTGACCGGGGACTGGGCAGCCGGGAACTCCAGGTGATTATCGGCTACGGCGACAGCATCGACCAGGAAGAAAAAGCCCTTTTTATCGACCTTACGGCCAAACACCGTGGGAAGGCGGATATCGTGCATCCCGGCTTTGACAGCCGGGTGGAGGTATTTGTCACTGAATCGGAGCAGCAAAATAGCCTGATCTGTGAAAGCACGCTGGAATATTTTCAGAACAGGAGTTAAACCATGAAGAATATATGTTTCATTAATGGCAGTCTCAGGGGAAAAGAGGCCTCCTCACTGGCTTTTTTGAAGGCCATTGACCGGAGATTAGGGAAAGATGGCTATAACAGGGAGTATGTTACCGTCAGAGCACGGACGGAGAAAGATTATCCGGCGGAGACCATGCAAAAAATCGCCCGTGCTGATACGCTGGTCCTGGTCTTTCCTCTTTTTTCCTACGGATTTCCCGGGGCGCTGATGAGGCTGCTGGAAGACTATTACCGCTATACTCAAACCGGCGGTGAATATAAAAAAGGCGCCGGCGTCTATGCTGTTATCAACTGTGGCTTTCCCAGGCCCGAAATCACCGGGGAGGCCGTAAGGCTGGTGCAGGCCTTCTGCCGCAAACTTGAACTGAACTGGAGGTTTTCGGTGTGCATCGGCAGCGGACCGGTGGCAGTCGTGACAGGGAAAGTACCGCTTTTAGGCTGGAAGCTGAACAGGGCTTTTGCGGCAATAGCCTCCGATATCCGGAACGGGGGCGTAAAAGGTAAGAAGGATATTTTAGTCAGACCGGTTATTCCAGAATTCATCATTCTGAGGATCAAGGCCCGGTACGAAAAAAAGATGATGCAAACAGCCGCCGCCCGGGGCTGAAAAACGGGACAATCGAAAGGACTTTCACCTGTACTCATTTTTCTATCCGTTTTCCCTGTCCGTAGAAAAAATACTGCCCGGTTTTTTCAAGCCTGAAATTCCAGTCGAGGCCGTACAGCCGCCGTTCCAGGTCTGGCAACTCGTAAAACACCTTGAAAATCCGGTACCGTCGCCCGTCGTTCAGCAGCCTTTCGGCCTGTAGCTCCTGTTTTTCCGGAAGCCGGTGGTCTCTGGCAGTAGAGGTTGAGTCGTGTAACGAGTCGATGAAAAATACGCGGCCGTTCCCTTTGAGAGCCCCGTCAACCGTCTTCCAGAAAGCTTTGAAACGCTCGGGTGGAACATGCGAAAGCCAGAATGCAAAAAAGAGCGCATCATACTTCACGTCCGGCTGCCAGTCGAACAGGTCGGTCTGAAGATAATTCACCCTGGAGGACTTTGTCCGTTCCCGGTTGATTGCCAGCATTTCGCTTGATGTATCAACCGCGGTAACCCTGTCTGCAAACTGTAGAAGGTATTCAGTCCAGATACCGGTGCCACAGGCCAGTTCCAGTACCTCTCCGCAGGGGTTGAAATCCGCCAGCGCCAGCCGGAGAAGATCTATTTCTGCGAACCATTTCCGTTTGTTCTCGGAGCCGCGATCATAGCGGCCCTGCCGCAGAAACCATTCATCATACTCTCCCGCCCGGGCCCGGTAATATTCGATCTGTTCCCCCAATAAGTCCTTAAGATTATCCGTACTCATTCCCTCAATCATATCACCATCCGGCTGCGGATATATCCGTTATCCGGGATTGTCGCTGATCAGTCTCTTTCCCAGGCTGATGACGTCATCCTTAATATAGCCGATCTTCTCATAAAATCTGAGAACGGAAAGGTTATCATTCCGTACCATTAAATTCAGCTTGGGGCATCCCAGGGCCAGCAGCTTTTTTTCGATTTCATTCATCATTATACGTCCCAGTCCCCGGTTGCGGTAGTATGGATCGACCGCCAGGTAGTATACCCAGCCCCGGTGTCCTTCATATCCTCCCATGGCGGATGCTATTATCTCATCTTTGACCAACCCTACCAGGAAGAGTTCGGGATGTACTTTCATCTTGCGCGATATATCCAGGACCGGATTGTTTTGCGGGCGTACCAGATTACATTTATGCCAGAGACCTATCACGGCGTTTTCATCACCTGGTTCAAAGGGTCTGATCAACACATCTGGTTTTGATGCTATAGAATCCATATTCAAATACTCCGATAGTAGATTTCCTTATTTTTTATCCGCCAGAAACCTGTCGATATCATCCAGGTGGATATGCCAGTGTATAGCGCGGTTCAGCGCGTGACGGTCTCCCAGTTTATTGATTGCCTCTATCGTTCCGGGGGGAAGCTGCTCCAGCTCACGGTCAAGCTCCACCGCCATCGAGATTGAGAAGCCGGCCGCTTCAATTCATCATCAGTGATTGACTCCACCAGCTTTTGCAGCCTTTCTCTTGATTGCCGGTTCTGAGAAACATCGTCTCCTTCCATGATTACCCTCCATAAATAATTCAGGCCCGGGATTTCAACTTTCCCGGGCCTGGCGAACTCTGCTGATCTGCTGACTGGCTATTCAATGCGTAATGAGAGCACGCCGCAACCGCGGCATAGTCATGCTACGCCTGATAGCAGTTATAGATTTAGTTGTCTGTTTTACCGCAATCATACTTATAGTTCCTTTTCGTTAAAGGTTTTCTTATTCTAATACGATATACAAGTCCCTGTCAACGGCTTTTATCTCAGCCGGGGTACAGGCAGCCTTTTCCGCATCCTGCGCAATGCCGTTATTATCCCCGCCGCTGCCGTTATAGCCGTTATAAACAGTACCCAGGGTAAAATCAGGGACAGCTTGCTGACGGGCTCAACCTTACCGCCTACAGGTCCCTCCATTTCTTTACCCGGGCCTCCCGGCTCAAGGATCCTGCCGTTGACAAGACCGTCGGCATCCCCGATCCCTCCGTCCGTTACTTCAAAGGTAATCACCCTGTCACCGTCATCGCTGCCGATCGGAAGTATCTCCCACTCGCCATTCTGACAGGTTACCCATTTAGTACCTACAGGTGCGCTGGACGGCAGTGTAACCGTTACCACGGCGGTCTGGCCGGGCTCCAGCCCGTTGATTTCGAATGAGAAAAATCCATGCGGGAAAAAGAAGGCCGGTTTTCCTTGCAGAGGCAATGTGAATTCGGGTACGGCTGCCAGGTTTTCCAGAGTACTGGGATCGGCATCGAAACAGGCTATTCCGCTGCCTGTGGCTGTCTGTGTTTGACTTTCTTCCGCCGCGAGTCCGTATACCCCGAAGGTCAAACCCGGCTCGCCTTCTATCAACTGTAGATTAAATGTCCCGAAGGTTACATCCTGGTCTCCATCTCCGTCCAGGTCTCCGGTTTCCAGGTCGATTATTCCCAGTACCAGTACTTCCTCCGGTATGAGAGAGTACCGTGACCAGACGTCATCGCCCCGGCCGTCATTGTTGTTATCCTGGCCGTCGAAGGCATAGATGTAGTTGTCATATCCTCCCACCATTTCAAGTATCAACTCGATGTATTTCCATCCCGGAAAATCACCATTAAAAAAGTCCTGCGGAAAATTATCGCTGAAAAATTCCTCTATAAAATCACCGTTGAAAAAGCCATCAAAAAAATCACCACTGTAATAACTCCCATAGGGTATTGAATCACCTTCGATCATAAGGGGCAGCTCTCCGCTGCATACAACCACTTCATTCAGATAGTCCCGGTCAACATCGCCGATGGCGATTGCTTCACCGAAGAAAGGCAGAACAAAGGTGAAATAGAATGAAAACCATGAAATATCATTACTCCACATGATCTGTGAGTCGGGAGCTGAGTCCAGGTTATCGATATCCAGGGCATATAATGTTTGCATGTCAGGAAGCTTCATATCGATGCAGGCGATTTCAACCCCGTTTCCCTCGTCGCCGTCCAGGTCACCGATCTCGATGTCCGCTACCAGGCTATCGGTAGCGAATGTATACAATTCGTCTCCGGAGGTACCGTTATAAGCCGTCACATTTCCTTCAAAGGGAGGTTCCAGCAGCATTGCGCCGGCTATCACCTCGTTAGCTCCGTCCCCGTCGACGTCCCCGATCTCTACCGTTCGTCCGCTGACATCTTTCGACCAGAGTTCAACACCGCAGCCGTCGTAGACACGCAGCGAGCAGTTTTCTCCCATACTTATGGCGGCAACTTCTACTCCGCCTGTCCCGTCCAGTTGTCCGGTGGCGATGTCCAGGACCGTTTCGCCGGGTAAGAATGCCGGCCAGTCGGGAATAATATTGCCTTCTCCATCGAGACCGCATACTATCCCATCGTTCGATTCCATGGCAAAACTGAGCAGGTATTCCAGATCGGCTTCGAATCCTTCTTCCAGCAGTATACCGCAGACAAAGATCTCATTTATCCCGTCGGCATTCATGTCATCAATCTCTATATCGGTTATCAGGGCGGGGAAAAAGGTGTACCATTTCAGCGTACCGTTGCCCTCGAAAGCGAAAATCCCGACTTCTTCCTCATTTTCGATATTAATCCCTGACGTTACTATGTCATTTACCCCGTCTCCGTCAATATCACCTACTGCCGTGGAAAGACCTATTATCGGCTCGCTCCAGATAATATCGCTGTTGCCCAGCCCGTCTCCTTCTCCCCTGAAAATGTTCAATGTGCCTTCAGGGAAGGAGACATCGATAACGGCCACATCTTCATTATCATCACCGGTCAGCTTGCCGGTTGCCAGGTCGAAAACCAGACCGGGTTCAGTGTATCCCCAGAGCTTTTGAGGCGGCGGAGGCACTTCGGGGAGCGCCTGGTTGACATAGATGCGATGGCAGTTGACGGTATACTCCGGCCAGGCAGCAATCGCACCGGCGCCGTCCATGGCTACCCGGGGATATTGAGTATTCCCTGTAGAGGCGTCAATAATGCTGTCTCCCTGCCAGTGGACCCCGCCGTCCATCGAAGAGTTGCTGTAAATCCTGTAGATACCCTGGTTGAACTGTCGCCATACTACCGTGATATACGGCCCGGATACGGCCACCCGGGGATTTTCCGCATCACCGGAGCCGCTGCTGACAGCCAGGGCATTTTCCCATGTGTTTCCGCTATCCTGCGAAGAGGCACAGTAAATTCTGTACGAACCGCCGCTGTTGTCGGCCCATACCACTGCCGTGGTTGTACCATCCGTGGCTACCTGCGGATTTCGAGCATTACCGCTGCCGGTATTGACCTGCTGGGCTATTCCCCAGTTAACCCCTCCGTCAGCGGTGCAGTTGCTGTAGATACCAAAGGTGGTACCGTCCCCTTCCGCCCAGACGGCTATGCCGCTGCTTTCGTACAGTGTGACCTGGGGATTTTGTGCTTCCCCTATCTGGCTATTGACAAGCTGCCTGGAACCGGCATTATCGCTGTATATATTGCTGTCGTTTCCCACCCATACAGGTATAAAGCAGGTATCCGAGACAGCTAGCTGCGGACCTGTTTCATGAGGGAATCCTGTATTAAGGGTCACGGCGGGGGACCATGTGTTTCCGCCGTTGCCGGAAAAGCTCATTTCTATGTTGCCCTGGTCCTGAGTTTCCCATATTACGGCTACATCTCCTCCCCATAAGCCTAACTGCGGGTTTATCAGATCATCTGCGGCGTCCTGTTCGACAAGCTGGCCGATACTCCAGGAGCAGCCGCAGTCCGTGGAATAGCTGCTGCGGATTTCCCATTTCGAGGTGGGCTCTTTCTGATGACTCCACACCATGACGGCATTTGTTTCTGACGCCGCTAACTGAGGGCTGCTCATATCATAGTAGTCCGCATCTCCGGGATCGATGACCTGCTCAGTCCCCCAGGTGGTCCCTCCGTCTATCGACCAGTTTCTATACAACTGTTTCTTTCCCGTCCCATCCTCCTGAAGCCAGACGGCCATAGCGAAAAGACCGGACTTGGCTATCCGGACGGCGCTACCTTCCCTGCCTTCATTATCTTCGATCAACATGGCTGATCCCCATCCGACCGGCGGGGAGGCCTCGACTGCTGCTGGGAAAATGGTCATGCTTGTGATTAACAGCAGGATTATCAGCATGGTCTTCACGGATAGCTTTTTCATCGGTCTTCTCCTACAGGGATTTTTCAGGTTCCAGGTTTGTATTCCGGGGACAGGTTAAGATGTTTTCCTTAAAATATTGATAGACCTGTGAAAGTATCATCTGCAATAACGGGCAGCAGGAAAAGTAAACATCCGGTGGTACTCGCAAAAAGTAATATATGAATTTGGTACTAATAATATCGATTGGAGGCTGAATTGTCAAGCGTACTTTTCAGGGAATAATACAGGTTTAAGATCAGTACCGGTTTTCACCAAGTCGGCGGCATTTCATACTGCCCCCTGAAGGCGAAGGCCGATTATTAATGTACAATAATGATTAAAAAATATACTGCAAACAGGCTTCCAGGATGGCCGTTGAACCGGCTGTGGATTTCATGCGTGAGAAAATGGGAATAGTCCTGCCTGCGTCCGGGAGGGAAAAGTGCGCCTATTCTCCCAGGAACGCGCAGTGTCCCGGACAGCTCTGTCCTAACTACAGCGGCTGATCTCTGCCCGTAAGTCCCCCGACGGAAACAGGGATTTTTCCTGCAAAATTGTCCATGTGTCCAGCGAAGATACAGGGTACGCCCGAATTACGGCAGGACGGCGTAAACAATTCTGTCAGGATGGTTTAATTCCGCTTTGTTGAACTCTACCAAATATAGTGTAAAATGTTTTTTCTGCGGCTTATGCGGCCATCTATGTTATAATAATGCTAAATTTGCTTAAAAGGCCGCTTCGATGTCAACCGGGAGAAAAAACTATAACCTGAGTCTTGTTTACACGATAAAGCTAATAACTGTCTTCCTGGTAATTTCGGCTATAGTGTGTACTCTGACGGCCTGTACCTCTTCTTACCATACCTTCAATACCACCGGATCTGAAGCCCTGGCTGCCGATGAACTAC
The DNA here is from genome assembly GCA_016926695.1 of Dehalococcoidales bacterium. The sequence continues at coordinate 27,102 of JAFGOB010000153.1, forward strand.
GGCATAACGTGCTGGAAAACATGGCCGGCGTCAATACTTACAGGTTCAATATGAACATGGGTACCCGCATATCAATGCAGGATGATACCGGTATTGACCAGGAATCGGTTATTCAGGGCGATCTGGACAAGCCCAACCGTAAAATGAGAATGAGCCTGACCATGTCCCAGAAAATCGGCCCCGACCGGGTCCCGGGAGCCAGCGCTAAATCCGATATCTATGTGGCCGGCGATGACATGTACGTGAAGTCCGGCGGACTGGGTATGCCGGAAGACTGGCAGAAACAACTCACTCCGCAGGGATTCTGGCAGGACCAGGATATTGTAGCTCAGCAGGCTGAAATGCTGGAGACTGACGGATTTGAAATCACGGGAATGGAAGAATTTCAGGGCGCCGGCTGTTATGTCCTGGAAATTACCCCGGATATGGATATAGTCTGGAATACAGTGAAGAAGCAGTGGGACCTGCATGAAATGTACAGCGACATCGATCCTCAAGAGATGGTCCGGGATATTTACATGCTGGTCTGGATCGCTGAAGACACCTTTTTACCCGTGCGAGTGCAGGAGCGCCTTACCCTTCTGGCAGACCTGTCCGAAATGGGGGGCGCATCCGTTTCCGGCAGTTCCAAAGCAGACCTGGAGATCAATATGGACCTGACTGTATCTGACTATAACCGGGATGTTAACATTGTGCTGCCTTCTGAAATCGAAGAATCTTAAATAGAAAAAATTCTTAAGATCAATCGGATCTACAAAAACAAATAGTGCGCATAAACGGAGGCAAAATATCCGCATGGATCAAAGTCCTGTCAGTAGTCCTGGCCATTTCCACTATAGCCATGATATGTCCTCAAAAAATACAGGCCCGCAGCCTGCCTGAAACAGTCAATCCTCAGATGGCTGAACTGGGCAGGCGGTCTCTCTCTATGGCGCTTGGAATTGTCAATCCGGCTATGAGCTCGATTTTAAGTACCGTTGAAACGGAGGCTGACAGTAACCCGGACAAGCTGAATAATACGGCGTATCTCACGGATGACCTGCCTCAAATATCAAGCAGTACCAGCTATAAGGACAACGGACTTGATATAGATGCCCTGATAGCAGCCGCTCCTCCCTCCCCGGCAAGGGGAATTACCCTGCTGACACGCTGTAATACCTGGGATGTCTCTCCGCAGGACCATGATGAGATGGTGCAATGCGTGGAGGAGGACTCGGCGTATGAAGAAGGCTGGTATGGGGCCAGTATTGTCGACGCCATAGACCAGACCGGGAATATTCACGGGAATGACGATCACTACATTTCCTTCTACCATTGCTTTTTTTACGTAGATACACCCGGACTATGGTCCTTTGCAACTAATTCGGATGACGCTTCGGAGCTGGAGATTGATAGAAAAGATGTAAACGGAGCGGAGGCAGACGGGACTATTCTTGGCTGGTACGGCAGTCACAGGGCTGACGCAACGGATAACTGGAAAGAAGATCACAGTCTCTCAATAGATCTGCCGGCAGGCTGGCACCGCTTCATCTACCGGCACGAGGATATGGAAGGGGCTTCCTCCGCTCATGTAGCCTTTAAAAAGCCGGGATACGATTGTAGGCTTTTTTCTACGGATTTCCTGATCCTGATACCGGTCAACCTGAATGAAGGTCTTCTTTTAACTGCCGGCGCCAATACATAGGCTGACTGTCCTCGAAACCATGACGAAATATTCGCCTGTGTGGACCAGGACTCGGGCGTTACTGTTGATCTGATAGTGGATGCAGTATACCAGACGGAAAAACCATATGGAGAGGACGATTATTACACCTCACTATACGAGACATTTTTCTTTGTTGACAGCGCCGGCACCTGGCAATTCGCGACCGATTCCGACGATGCTTCTGAACTGGAGGTGGACGGGCAGGTAGTAGCCTGCTGGTACGGCAGGCATTCGGCTTCCAACGGTTGGAGCCATTGCGGCAATATTTCCCTGGCGGAAGGCTGGCACCGCCTGGTCTACCGTTATGTGGAAGTCAGCGGCAGCCAGCTTGCCGCGGCGGCTTTCAAGATGCCCGGCGATAGCGAATGGAGAGAATTTTCAACAGCCGGACTGACATTAAAGGGTCCCTGCCATACCGGTCTGGATGGAGACAACCTGCCTGACACGGTGGAGGCTGTCCTGGGGACAGACCCCACCAGCATGGACACTGACGGGGATATGCTGGATGACTACTTTGAAATTAAAAACAGGCTGGACCCGCTGGAAGCCGATTCCAATGGCGACGGACTGTATGATCACTTCGAAATCGATAATACCGAATTGGAGGATGTTGACGGAGACGGCCTTCTCAACGCCTGGGATGAAGATAATGATGGCGACGGGCTGACGGATTTCCAGGAAATAATAACCTACGGCACCAACCCATGCGATCCGGACTCGGATGACGACCTGCTGACAGACGGGGAAGAAATATCGCTGGGCACCGGTCCGCTCAATTCCGACACGGACGGTGATGGTATCCTGGATGGAGAAGAACTGATCAGGGGCACCGACCCTCTTAGTGCGGACTGCGACGGCGACGGCCTTACGGACGGGGATGAAGCGGAACTCTGGACGGATCCCCTGGACCCCGATACCGATGACGACACCCTGACCGACTATCAGGAAGAACAGTACGGGACCAATCCCCTCAGCGCCGACAGCGATAATGACGGGACGCCCGATGCCGAAGATGAAGACACCACCGCTTCACATATAGACCGGGTCTACGTTCTTTACGATAAGGGCGAGGTCGATTACAGCCAGTTCATCAGCGGCTTAAGTAAATATACCGACGTTGTTTCCGGCACTCCTGAAGAAATCCCGGACTACCGGGACAAAGAATACCTGGTCATCCTGGGCTACCCGGATGATGCTGAAGAAGGTACAGCGGTTAAAGTTAGCTGGGACCTGCTGACTGAAGATACCCGGGAAAATATGCTTGGATCGGATTTGTACCGGATGGCCAGGGGCATCAATATCTGGGAGAACAACAAGATGGTGGTAATGCTGAGCCAGCCCTATCACAGCGATTACTTCAGGGCGCTGGCCAGTATGAAGGGACTTAGATACGAGATCACCGGTAACAGCGTCTCCCTGACCTATCCCGAGGCTAAAAGCTCGTTTTTCCTGGAAGCCATCAAAGAAATCGATTTTTACTTCGAGGTTGACCTGGTTCAGCGGGTGACTCCTTCACTCAAGATAACCCGCTATGATGAGACAAATACACCTTATCCCCTGACCCGGAAGACGGGACTGGCGGCGGATGAGCTGGCAGTGGGAAAATATGTAGATATATGGGTCAGCGAGAACGTCCAGAACGATGACTCTCAGCATCCCGTCGATAATATCGAAAGGGCCCTTTTCAAGATTTACTATACGGATGCCGAACTGGACCGTAATAAGGATGGGGATGATGCCGACGGAATGGATATCGATGAGAGTACACTGTGCCTCTATCGCTGGAACCCTGAATTGGAGATGTGGAAGAAAGTCGATACCCTGGACTTTATTAACGCTACCGGTGTAGATACTGAGGATATAGTGCTTTATAATAAGGATTATTCCGGGTACATGTGGGCGGACGCAGACCACTTCAGCTATTATGCCCTGGCGGGAAAGATCCGCCAGCGGTCTGCGGTTCCCGGTGTTTCGTTATGGGGCAAACTGGTTATGGTTTTCTTTTTCGCCGGAGCTATAGCCTGTTTGATGCGGAGAAAACAGATTGGGGGGCACATAAAATAGGTTTGCCGGTGTAATATGTCAGAGGATCGCATCAGGGAAAACATCCGGCTTGTCTACAGGCATGGTCTATTCGCGATACGACTTATAATATTTTACATATTTCAAGATCGGCTTTATACTGGTACAAACGTAAAAATAATTGAAGATGGCAACCGGCGGCTGCCGCGTCACCTTGAGATTAGCGAAGGATGCCAGGTGGTGGAAAGCGATATCGATATACGGTGTGCTTATACCGGTATAAAGGGAGTGATGAGACCGATCGCGGCCGGGGCCGAGTTGTGGAATATAAAAAAAGTTTTTAGCGGAGGTATGCTATGCCAAAGACCGGGAAAAAAACAAGCGGACCTGAACCAAAGGTCAAGATGAAAATCGAAAAGAATGTCATGGTGCCTACGCGTGACGGTACTTGCATGGCGGTGGATATCTTTCGTCCGGATAAGCCGGGCAAGTTCCCCGCCCTTCTTGGCATGAGTCCCTACGGCAAGGCCATCCAGACCCTTCCTTATCCCTTCCCTCAGCCTGCGCCGGACTATACCAGCGAGTTCAAAACAGCCCTCTGGGACGGCAATATCGAGGCAGGACCTACCGAAGAAATCGTGGCGCGGGGTTACGCCCACGTGATCGGCGACCTGCGGGGAATGGGTGACTCGGAGGGAGAGGGTACCTCGGATGGCGCAGAAGAAGCCAGGGATTATGCCGATGTAGTGGAATGGCTGGCCAAACAACCCTGGTGTGACGGTAATATCGGCGGTATAGGTATGTCATACTTTGCCTTAACACAGATGGCGGCAGCACTGGAACAACCGCCCCATCTGAAGGCTATCGCCCCGTTTTTCCTGCACAGCAGGGTAATTGCCCGCAACGGTATTATCTCCCCCATACATTTCTGGCTCTACGAGGGCCGCGACGGCACCAGCGGCTATGCCCCCAAAAACGTCTATTCCAAACTGGTCAGGACTTTACCCAAAGCTACCCTGGACAAGCTGGTGCAGAATACACTGGAAAGGAATCCCGACCTCAAGTATGATGCACGCCTGTGGAAAATATTGATATATCCCAATAAAAACCCCCTTTGTTTTGATGACCTTATCTATCAATTCAATACCGAATACTTCGGGAAGCAGGACCCGCCTGATTACCGTAACGGGATCAAAATACCCGTCCTTTTCGGGTCGTTCGGTATGCACACGGCTTTTAATGTGTATACCCAGTTGAAATCGCCCAAAAAACTGGTAATGTGGTCGCCCCAGGAATATGAGCCTCGTCCCTGGCGCACGGGCATCGATATGGTCCTCAGGTGGTATGACTACTGGCTGAAGGGAATACAAAACGGGATTATGGATGAAGCCCCGATCAAGCTCTTCCTGATGGGGGCCAACCGCTGGCGCGATGAATATGAGTGGCCTCTGCCGCGAACGAAAAATACGGAATTATACCTGCGCACCTGGGAACGTTTGTCAACGGAGCCGGAAGTTGATAATCAATTCCCGGACAGCTACCTCCAGGAACCCATTTTCGTATCGGCCCGGAGAGGAGGACTGAAATACCTGTCTGATCCTCTGCCGGAAGACCTGGAGGTGACAGGAAATATCGTGGTCTACCTATATGCCGCCATCGACCAGGACGATACCAATTTCAGGGTGAAGGTGACCGATGTGAATGAGGCCGGTGTGGAGACCACCTCGCCGCACTCGCTGACAGAATCGTGGCTGAGGGCGTCTTTCCGGGATCTTGACAAGAAAGCCTCCAAACCCGACCGTCCGGTGTTGAGCGGGAAACAGGAGCTTGTGGCGCCGGGAGAGATCAACGAATATGCTTTTACGCTGCCTGAAATTGCCAATGTCTTCAGGGCGGGTCATCGTATTAAACTGGAGATATCCAGTATGAGTTCCGGCAAAGACCAGGATGCTCATACCAGTTCCTACGTGCTCTCCATCAGCCGGACGACTGTCCATAAAATATATCGTGACAGCGAGCACCGGTCGCGGATAATATTGCCAGTGGTCCCGAAAAGCTGAATTACAGCCGCGGTGTGCAATCAATAAAAACCACGAGCATGGTCTGCGGAGAAGAAACGGGACATATCAGGCATAATCCATTATAATGGGGATATCGACAAGGTATGCAAACGGGTCCCTGAACGGTAAAGGATAAGCTATGCTGAAATCCGCAGATGACGCAGTGGTTGTTGATGCAATTCCCGTAGAGATGGATGTCTCTTCTGTAATCAAGGAGATGCATCTGCACGGCGATAGCCGGCGCTACGAAGGGCATGTGCGCGATCTTTTAGAGGTTGTCAGCCTGCTGGCCCGGCCGAAGGCCATGTATAAAGTCTGCCGTGTGAGAAACAGAAACGAGGATTCACTGGAGATCTGCGATGTAAGATTTGACGGGCGTTTGATACGTGATGTCATGGAGGGGGTAGATACGGTCTTTGCCTGTGTCGTGACCTGCGGCAGAGAAGTTGAAAGGGTGGAAATTCCCTCCGGGGACATCATGAAACGCTACAGCCTGGATATAGTCAAGATGGCGCTGGTGTTCAACGCCGCGAAATATCTCAGCATTCATTTAAAAGAGAAATACGGGCTGGATGAGATATACAGCCTGAATCCGGGAGAGATCAGGGCTTTCCCTTCCTCTCAGCACAGGCTTATTTTTTCCATACTGGGTGACGTAAAAAGCAGGATAGGCGTGGAGCTTACGGAGAACTGTGCGCTGGTTCCCACCAAGTCTCTATCGGGCATCTATTTTCCCAGGGAGACCCCCTTTATCAGTTGCCGGATGTGCACCCAGAAGAGGTGTATGGGCAGAAGGGCGGCCTATGATCCTGAAATGGCCGGACGGTATCAATAAGTGTGAGAGGAGCAGGGCTTGAATGAAAGGTACCAGACAGAATTCACCCGCCTGGTGGAGATAGTCGCCAGGCTACGCGGGCCGGACGGATGTCCCTGGGACAAAAAGCAGACCCACGCTTCATTGAAGGAGTTCCTGCTTGAGGAAAGCTATGAGGTTCTGGAGGCGCTGGATGAGAACGATCACAAAAAGCTTTGCCAGGAGCTGGGCGATCTTCTGCTTCAGATTATGCTGCATTCCCGCATAGCCGGTGAGAAAGGTGAGTTCGATCTGGCGGATGTCATCAGTCACATCAACGACAAGCTGATCAGGCGTCATCCGCATGTGTTTGCCGGTGAGACGGCACGGACAGCGGAAGAGGTATCGGGAAAATGGGAATCAATCAAAAGGAACGAGCGCAAGCCCGAGGCATCGATGCTGTCCAGTGTTCCCCGCAGCATGCCGGCCCTGGCCTACAGCCAGGATATCCAGCGGCGTGTGGCCCAGGTGGGGTTCGATTGGGAAAACATAGAAGGAGTGATTGAGAAACTGGTTGAAGAGGTGAAAGAGCTGGCGGCTTCCGCAAACCAGGAAGAAAAGACCGATGAGTTCGGAGATATCTTTTTCACGCTGGCCAATATCGCCAGGAGGATGGAAATAGACCCGGAGGCTGCGCTGAGGCAGTCAAACCGAAAATTTTACCTGCGCTTCAGTTACATGGAAAAACTCTGCCGGGAGCGGGACCTTGATCTCGGAAAATTGTCTTTCCATGAGCAGAATGCGCTGTGGGAAGAGGCCAAGAAGGGTGTAAACGGCCGCAGCGGTCGGGTTACCGCCTGACGGGCTTATACTTGAGGAAGTCCATCCTGAAAAATTTACACCGTATTCGTACATATGGTATAATTTTATGATTTATGGAAAATAAAATAATAAAACGGATGATAAAGTAACGGGGGAATAAATTGTTTAAAGCTCAAAAAACAGGCATTATTGAAGCTTACAGGACCAAAGAGAAAGATACCGGCTCAACTGAAATCCAGGTTGCCCTGCTGACAACAAGGATCAACCGGCTGACAGGCCATATGGCGGCCAACAAGCATGATTTTACCACTCAGCGGGGACTGCTGAAGCTGGTCGGGCAGAGAAGAAGACTTCTGAACTACCTGAGCAAGGAAGATGTTGACCGCTATCATAAGCTGATCTCGAATCTCGGCTTACGTAAGTAGAAATTGGAGAAATTTATTGATAGAACCTAAATCTGTTTCACGCGAAATTGCAGGAAGAACACTGACAATAGAAACCGGTAAAATAGCCAGACAGGCCAACGGCGCTGTTATAGTGCGGTACGGAGAAACGGTCGTCTTGGTGACTGCCGTAATGAGTCCGGAACCGAGAGAAGGAGTGGACTTCCTCCCCTTGACGGTTGATTACGAGGAAAGACTTTATGCCGCTGGGAAAATTCCCGGCGGTTTTATTCGGAGGGAGGGACGCCCCAGCCAGGAGGCCACACTGGCCAGCCGTCTGGTTGACAGGACCATCCGCCCGCTTTTGCCCAAGACCTGGCGCAAGGAGATTCAGATCGTTATCACCGTGCTTTCTACGGACCAGGAGAACGACCCCAATTTGCTGGGTATAGTCGGGGCATCTGCGGCCCTGTGCCTGTCTGAAATACCCTTTGACGGTCCCGTTTCGGGAGTAACCGTAGGATACCTGGACGATAAGCTTGAGTTGAATCCGGTTTTACCCAGACTGGCCGAAAGCTCTCTCGATCTGGTAATTTGCAGCACTCGTAAGAATGTCAACATGGTCGAGGCCGGCGCCAATCAGATGTCCGAGCAGGTTATCGCCGATGCGATGAAGTACGGGCACGAGGCCAACCAGGCCATTCTGGACCTTCAGGAAGAATTTTTAGAGGGGATCCGGAAGCCCAAGTGCGATGCGCCGCCTGTCTGGGACAAGCCGGAGATCATGGCGGCTGTGACCGGGATGGTCAATGCCAGCTCTTACCAGGTCATGGGACAACCTGACAGGGAAGTGCGCGAAAACGCTACGGCACAGCTTAAAGCGGAGATCGTAGAAAAGCTGAAGGAGACGTATGCTGAAGAGGATATCAGTTGTGCCTTTGAATCGCTGATGAAGGCGCAGCTCCGGAGTACGGTGCTGGAGAAATCACAGCGTATCGATGGACGCAGCCTGACGCAAATCCGGCCCCTATCCTGTGAGGTAGGGCTGTTGCCTCGTACTCACGGTTCGGGCCTCTTTAACCGGGGTGAGACTCAGGTTATGACTATTGCCACGCTGGGCTCAATGAGCGAGCGGCAACAGCTTGACGGCCTGGGCCTGGAGGAAACCAAGCACTATCTGCATCATTACAACTTTCCGCCCTACTCCACCGGTGAAGTAAGACGTATCGGGACAGTAGGCAGGAGGGAGATCGGTCACGGAGCGCTGGCAGAGCGGGCGCTTTTACCCGTGGTGCCCAGTGATACCGAATTTCCATATACCATCCGGCTGGTATCGGAGGTCCTGGGATCCAACGGGAGCACCTCCATGGCCAGCACCTGTGCCAGCAGCCTGGCTTTAATGGATGCGGGAGTACCCATCAAGAAACAGGTCGCCGGTATTGCGATGGGGCTGATAACCGATGATAACGGCAAATACGCCGTTCTGACCGATATAGCCGGAGTAGAGGATTTCTACGGTGATATGGACTTCAAGGTGGCGGGCACTGACGAAGGTATTACGGCTATTCAGCTTGACATAAAGCTAAAGGGCGTCAGCCTGGAGATACTGAACGCGGCTGTAAACCAGGCCCGCGAGGCCAGGATGTATGTGCTGGATGTAATGAACAAGACCATCAATGCTCCGAGGGCTAACATGAGCCCCTACGCGCCCCGCATGTATAAGATCAAGATCAATCCCGAGAAGATCGGTACCGTCATCGGTCCCGGCGGAAAAATGATCCGCTCGATTATCGACCAGACCAAGAGTACCATAGATATCGATGACAGCGGTACGGTGGTAATCGGCTCCGCCGATGAAAAATCAGCCCAGCGGGCTATTGAGATCATCGAGGGCCTGACCAGGGAGATCGAGGTCGGTTCGATATATACCGGAAAAGTAAGCCGGATACTTAATTTCGGTGCGATGGTTGAGATATTGCCGGGCAAAGAAGGCCTGGTGCATGTGAGCGAGCTGGCTGATCACCGCGTGGCAAAAGTGGAAGATGTGGTCAAAATCGGTGAAGAGATCACTGTGAAGGTAATCGATATCGACCACATGGGTAGGGTCAATCTTTCACGCAAGGCCATGTTTGAAAAACCCGGTGAAGAAAGAGCCAGGCAGGAAAACAGGCGGAATTTCCCTCCCCAGCGCGGCGCCGGTAATGAAAGGCCCCGCCGGTTCAACGAAAGACGTTAATAAGATACAGGAAGCCGGCTATCATCCGGGTGGAAAGTAGCCGGCTTTTTTGTCTGCGGAATTTTGCGATTTCAGTCCAGCTAAGATATAAATAATATATATTTTACCTCTTTCCCCATTTCCTCTCCCCAACGTGGGAGAGGATCAAGGTGAGGGGACACAATAGTCAGGAAGAAAATAACACTAAACATGAAAAGTGTCATGCAGAATACCGATGCTGCTATCTTCCGCAGGGCGCGACGAGTACTGGTTGCCGCAGCATTATCAGTATGTTGGGGGGTTGTCTCAATATCCGGTTTCTGTATTAACCGGAACGAATAAAAAGAGAATGAGGGTACGATTATGGAACCGGTAAAAGTGGTTGTCTTCGGGGCAGCGGGGCGTGTAGGACAGGTACTGATTAACGGACTGGTTTCCAATTCGGAGGTAAAGCTGGTGGGTGCGGTTGACGCCAGGGCTTCCTCTGAAAAGATGGTGCTGGGAGACGGGGTAAGCATACCGTACTCGCCGGACCTGGAAAAAATCATCGATCAGGTACAGCCGGAGGTTATGGTAGACTTTACCCTAGCGCCGGCCACCATGCCGGCGGCACGGATCGCAGCCTCCAGGCATGTCAACCTGGTGATCGGCACTACCGGCTTGAGCGCGGCCGATATTACCGAGCTGGATGAACTGGCCCAATCCGGGAAAATAGGCATTATTCTGGCATCGAACTTTGCCCTGGGTGCGGTACTGATGATGTACTTTGCCAAGCTGGCCGCACGCTACATGGACTGTGCCGAAATAATAGAGCTGCATCACAATCAGAAGATAGACGCTCCTTCCGGCACTGCTCTGAATACTGCCAGGGCGATGGCAGCCGCCAGAGAAAAGCCCTTTATAAAAGTCGCGGATGAGGGTAATAACTTCCCCAGCAGGGGAGAAAAGACCGCGGGGATACCGGTACACAGCGTGAGATTGCCGGGTCTGATGGCCCACCAGGAAGTTCTACTGGGCGCACCGGGACAGACTTTGAGTATCAGGCATGATACCATCAATCGCGAATGCTATATTCCGGGAGTCCTGATGGCCATACGCGAAGTAGTAAAACGGCCGGGACTTACCCAGGGACTGGAAAAGCTGCTGGGTCTCCCCTGACGGTCGCCCGGAGAGTTTATATTTCGCCTGAGACACTGGCATAAAACTCCGAAATCGGGCATAATATTACTTATATTGAAGCTGAACCAAAGAAGGGTCGAGAAATGAAAGAGCTAGGACGATTAATTACAGCCATGGTAACCCCATTTGATGACAACGGGCAGGTAGACTATAAACAGGCCCAGAAGCTGGCATTAGCCTGTTTGAAGTCGGGCAGTGACGGCCTGGTCCTTTCCGGCACTACAGGCGAGTCTCCCACCCTGACCCACGAGGAAGAGCTCAGACTGTATTCGGAAGTCAAGGAGGTGGTCGGCGACCGGGGCTCGATCATCGCCGGGACAGGCAGTAACAGCACTGCTGAAGCCGTGGAGGCTACCGTAAGGGCCGAAAAGCTGGATATCGATGCATGCCTGCTGGTTACCCCTTACTATAACAAACCCACACAGGAAGGTCTCTACCAGCATTTTAAAAAGATCTCGGAGAGCACCAGACTGCCCTGCATCCTGTATAATGTACCCTCCAGGACAATCACCGCTCTGGCCCCTGAGACCGTGATCAGGCTCAGCCAGATTGATAACATCATCGGGATAAAGGATAGCGGCAGCCTGGATGATACCGCCCGGATAATAGGCGGGGCTAAAAAGGGCTTTACCGTTTGGAGTGGCAACGACAGCGATGCCCTGCTGGCTTTGAGCATTGGCGGGCACGGTGTTATCAGCGTGGCCGCACATCTGGTAGGCCTTCAGATGAAGGACATGATCGATAAATATCTGGCTGGCAAGGTAGCCGAAGCGGCAGCCGCTCATGTTCACCTCATGCCCCTGATCAAGGCGCTTTTCGTGGTCTCCAACCCGGTACCGGTGAAGTATGCTCTTAACCATGCTGGTTTCCGCGTGGGCAAACCCCGCTTGCCGCTGGTGGAACCGGATGAGAAATCAGCCGCCGTGATCAGGGATACGCTGAAAAACTACAAAATAGACCTACCGCTGGACTGATTAACGGGTTCTGCCGGTATTGCTTCCGTAAAAACAGGTTAATACAAAGGGAGGAAGCGCCAGGACTCTTGTTCAGGGAATAGAACGGGCTTCCTCATTTCAACCTGTGCTTTTCTTTACAATAATGCTATATCCTGTTATCCTGTCCAATCCTTTTCTCTTCACTATTCACAACATACGGACAGAATAGCCCTGGCGTATTTTCTGGCATTATCTTCAGCGGATGGATATTCACCCATTTGCCGTTCCAGTTTATTTTCTTCTCGAATATCATCCATGAGGTAACGATATTTTCCTAGTGTCAACACCCTCCATTAACGGGAAAAAGACAGACGGGGAATTTTAAAAAAAGAATAATCAGAGAATCAGGTGAACAATCGACTTCACCTGATTCTCACTATTTACTTAATCTCTTTTAGGGTTTAATTCCCCGCCGCTTGCGGCGAATATAGTAAAATAGATGGATGAGCATATATGTCCATAAGAGTCAC
>JAFGOB010000154.1 GCA_016926695.1 Dehalococcoidales bacterium
AGCCTCCAATAGGCATGAGGTTTCTACACCAATTTGGTGAAAATAGTCAGGCGTGATCGGCCTCGTCAGATGGTGGATCAAGGATCAATGCCTTTATTGACAGGGTCTTATGAAATAACTAGAATATTAAGGTACAATATATACGAATACATGCTTCACCTTGATAATCTGGCTTTTTTCGGCATTAAGGTTAATTGCGTGGTTGTACAAAGGAGGCTGATATTCATTGGCTGATGTAGTTTCTCAGGAGAACGAAAGCTTCGAGAGTTTATTGAGGCGGTTCAACAAGAGAGTGCAGCAGGAAGGTGTCCTTTCAGAACTTCGCCGCCGCGAATTCTTCGAGAAGCCCAGTATAAAGCGAAAACGCAAAGAGGCCGCAAAGAAGCGCAAAAGCGCCAGAACATCCAGGAGATAACAGGTATACTGCGGGGTATCACTACCCCGCAGTTGGATGTAGTGAGAGGGCTATTCTGATTTTTTGACTTTTTACAAGGTGAAGACTGTTTTAAGAGGTGAAGGTTGGATAATATGGGAGAATTAGTTAACAAGCTAAATGAAGACCTCAAACAGTCCATGAGGGAACGAAACGAAATAAAAACTTCTACCCTTCGTCTGCTTCTCTCCGCAATTAAATATGCAGAACTCAAAAAGCAGGATGACGAATTTAACAAACATCCGGAAAACAAAGATTTGAAGCAAATAACCCTCACTGATGCGGATATCCTCGGAGTAATAGCCAAAGAGGTGAAACAAAGGGAAGACAGTATAGAGGCCTATACTAAGGGTAACCGTCAGGACCTGGTGGATAAAGAATCGGCTGAAATGGCTATACTTAAGACCTACCTTCCTCAGCAGCTTTCCCGTGAAGAAATACTGGTTGAAGTCAAGCAGGTGATAGCCGAAACCGGGGCCAAAGGCCCGTCCGATAAAGGAAAAGTCATGCCCAAACTTATGGCCAGTCTTAAGGGCAGGGCCGACGGCAAAGACATTAACAATGTTGTAACCGAGCTGTTAAACGGCATGTAGCAGTTTGACTGTTTTGCTCTTTTACTTCCGCCCGGCAGGTTCATCCGGGCGGGTTCGGATTTAAGATTCCTTGGCGAAAAAAGAGCAAGGAACAAGCAAAAAGTTGCGATTATCATTCCTCAATTTTCTTTTGGCATACCCGGTTGGAGTAAACCGGAATACCCCTTTTTCTATCCGGACAACCAGTTATATTCCCCGTAAAAATTTTAAAGGTGTGGATTTATGCACAGAGTAGAAGTTCGGTTGAAAACACATTTGCCTGACCCGGCGGGAAGAGGACTGGTTAAAGATATCCAGGATCTGGGCATTAATTCCATAGATGACGTCAGAATCGTGGAGGTATACTGGCTGGATACTCATCTCGCCCCTGAAAAGCTGGAGATTATCTGCAACGGTCTTCTGGCGGACACCGTTACCCAGGACTACTGGTACGGACAATGCGAGCGGGTTGATGACCAATCAAATGGTTATAAAGTAGTGGAAGTAGCCTATAATCCCGGTGTCACGGATCCGGTCAAGGATTCCGTAATGAAGGCTATACTGGACCTGGGTATACCCAATGTCCATGCCGTAGCCACGGCCAAACGTTATCTCCTGAGGGGTGAAATAAGCCAGGAGGAACTGGACACCATATGCGGCCGCCTGCTGGTTAATCCTATCGTGCAGCATGTGGTCACAAAGGAAATAACGAGCTTTCCGGAAAACCCGCAATATAATTTCACTTATGTGAAGGTACCTCTCCTGGACCGTAACGCGGAGGGGCTGGAAAACGTCCGTAAAAAATACGGTTTCAGCCAGGTGGAGTTCAAGGCCGTGCTGGAATATTTTCGCAATAACGGACGTGATCCGATTGATGTTGAACTTGAAACCCTTGCCCAGACCTGGTCCGAGCATTGCGTGCACAAGACCTTCAAGGGGAAGCTGGAATACGAGGGGTCAATAATTGATAATTTGTTGAAAAGCACCATTATCAGCGCTACACAGGAGCTTAATAAACCCTGGTGTCTATCTGTCTTTGAGGATAATGCCGGCGTGATAGAGTTCGATGACAGGTGGGCCCTGTGTTTTAAGGTTGAGACCCATAATCATCCTTCCGCGGTAGAGCCATATGGCGGGGCCTCGACAGGCATAGGCGGAGTAATTCGCGATCCCATGGGTACGGGTATGGGGTCCAAACCCATCCTCAATACGGATGTTTTCTGCTTTGCTCCTCCCGATTATCCCTATGAAAAGTTACCGAAGGGTGTACTACACCCCCGCCGTGTTTTCAAGGGAGTAAGGGCGGGCGTGGCGGATTACGCTAACCGTATGGGTATACCTACCCCCAACGGGGCCATCCTCTTTGATGAAAGATACGTGGGTAATCCTCTTGTTTTTTGCGGTACACTGGGACTGATGCCGGGTAGACTGGCAAAAAGAGGTAAGCAGAAACCCGGAGACCTGGTTGTGCTGGTTGGCGGAAAAACCGGTCGAGACGGGATACATGGTGTAACCTTCGCTTCAGTCCAACTGGATGACAAGTCCAGCGAGGTCTCCTTCAGCGCTGTGCAGATCGGTAATCCCATTGTTGAAAAGAAAATGCTGGATGTACTACTTCAGGCCAGGGACCTGGGGCTTTATTCCAGGATCACCGATTGCGGAGGGGGAGGGCTTTCCTCGGCAGTAGGTGAGATGGGTGAAGAGACCGGAGTCCATATTAACCTGGATAAGGTCCCCCTTAAGTACGCCGGTCTCTCTTATACGGAAATATGGATATCCGAGTCGCAGGAACGTATGATTCTGGCTGTACCGCCTGAAACGGTGGATATACTCCTCAAGGTTTTTGCCGATGAAGACGTAGAAGCTGCTGTTATCGGCGAGTTTACCTCCAACAAAAGACTTCAACTGGAATACCAGGGCATGATGGTCTGCGATCTGGATATGAATTTTTTACATAAGGGTATACCCCAAATCCAGACCAGGGCGGAATGGCATGCGGAACGTTTTGATGAACCGGATTTTCTTCCGCCTGCCGATATGGCCGGAGAACTGAAGAACCTGCTCGGATCATGGAATACTTGTAGCAAAGAATGGGTTATTCGCCAATATGATCATGAAGTCCAGGGAGGAAGCGTCCTGAAACCGCTGGTCGGGGCCAACAACGACGGGCCCGGCGATGCCACCGTGATCCGTCCGGTGCTGTCTTCCGATGCCGGAGCCATAATCGCCAACGGCATCAATACCCGTTATGGAGATATCGACCCTTACTGGATGGCAGCTTCAGCTATTGATGAGGCATTGAGACAGGTAATAGCCGTGGGCGGTAACCTGAAAAAGGTGGCATTGCTGGACAACTTCTGCTGGGGCAGCGCCAGCCGTCCGGATATGCTGGGTGCTCTGGTGAGGGCTGCGCAGGCCTGTCACGATATGTCGCTCGCCTTTGGCGTGCCTTTTATCTCCGGCAAAGACAGCCTGAATAATGAGTTCGAATATAAAGGCAAGATCATATCGATACCCCATACCCTGCTGGTTTCGGCGGTGGGCGTTACGGATGATGTCAAAAAAACGGTCTCGATGGACCTTAAGAGCATCGGAGATTCTCTTTATATAATTGGTATTACCGGGAATGACCTTGGCGGGTCTGAATATTTTGCAGCTCATAATTTCACCGGAAATAATGTGCCCCGGGTGGACCCCCAGCAGTCAAGGAAAATCATGGAAGCGCTCAGCTCCGCTATGGATAAAGGACTGGTAAAGGCCTGCCATGATTGCAGTGAGGGCGGCCTGGCTGTAGCTGTTTCTGAAATGGCCTTTTCAGGAGGTCTGGGAGCAACCATCTACCTTAAACTGGTACCTCGCACAGGTCCGATCTACCGGAATGACTATCTCCTCTTTTCCGAATCCAACAGCCGCTTTATCGTAGAAATCTCTCCGGCACATGAAGCCCGGTTCATGAAGGCCATGGCGGGAATAACCATGGCCTCTATCGGTCATATCAACCAGGAAGAGGTATTTGAAGTGTTCGGCCTGACCGGTGACATTGTAATGCGTGAACCTTTAACTGAGTTAAAAGAAGCCTGGCAGAAACCATTGAGGTGGTAAACTGATGAGTGAAGTAAAAATACTCATATTACGTGGCCCCGGCACGAATTGCGATGGGGAGACGGCATATGCCTTTCAGATGGCCGGCGCTGCGGCGTCCCTGTGTCATATCAATCAATTGATCCGTCGCGAAAGAAGACTGGAGGACTATCAGATAATGGCTATCCCGGGCGGTTTTAGCTACGGAGACGATATCGCCGGCGGCAAAGTGCTGGCCAATGAATTAAAACTCAAGCTGGGAGACGATATTCGGCAGTTCGTGGAAAAGGGCGGTCTGATCCTGGGCATTTGCAACGGTTTTCAGATAATGGCCAGGGCCGGTTTATTACCGGATATCAACAACCCGGACGCTCCTCCGTTGACGCTAGCCGCAAATGACTCCGCCAGGTTTGAGTGCCGCTGGGTGCATATGCTGGTGGAGAAGAAGAGCCCCTGTGTTTTTACCCGGGGAATGCATAACATATATCTTCCTGTAGCGCATGGTGAGGGTAAGGTTATTACCGACATGCGCGGTCTGCGAGAGATCAATGCCGTTCTGTATTATACGGATGAAAACGGCAGTACTCAGGCGGGATATCCATACAATCCTAACGGCTCGATGAATAATATAGCCGGGATCTGTGATCCTACCGGGCGTATCTTCGCCCTGATGCCCCATCCTGAGAGACATGTCCGTTTTTCACAGCATCCTCAATGGACGCGTAAAAAATCCTGCGATTTCGGAGATGGCCTGGCTATTTTCCAGAATGCCGTGAAATGGGCCAGGGAGATATAGAGAGATATTTCGAAGTTTGCCTTTATAGAGCTCAGTGAATTTCTCTTTTTAAATGACAGCTTAATATTATTATAGATAAGTGATTTCAATAATACACAGGTTTACCCCGGTCTGCCTTTCGCCGGAAGCAGGCTTATCAGGTGTTTTTGCTCTTTACGTCAGCCTCAGGTCTATAGTAAACTGAGAGCCGGGAGTGATGTTCCCTTGCCGTCTACGGACGGAAGGAATAAGATAGAGCGAAGGATCGTTAAAGGAGGAAGGATTGCTTTGGGCAGCAAGATCGTGAAGATCGGAGTATTATCCGATACTCATGTTCACCATATGAAAGAGATGCCGCTGTCTTTCCTGAATATCTTTAAGTCTTATGACCTGGTAATTCACCTTGGCGATTTTGTCTGCCTGGAACTGGTCGAATATTTCAGGAGCTTTAACAATTTCTATGGTATAGCAGGGAATCATGACCCGCATACGGTCAAGTCTATATTGCCCAGGGCGGATGTAATTGAAGTTAAGGGCAAACGGATAGGCCTGCTTCACGGCTACTGGTTCCCTTTTTTTACGCAATACCGTTCCACAGCCAGGTTTAGAAAAGATAAAGTTGATGCCATATTATACGGGCATACCCATGTGATACGTAATGAAGTTGAGCAGAATATACTGTTCTTTAATCCGGGTAGTGCCTTTGCCCTGTGGCCGGCGCCCTGGAAAACCTATGGCGTTATCAGTGTGGGAGATACCGTGAAGGGAGAGATAATAGCACTTCCTGGTAAGGGAAGGGCCGGTTTTTCCAGGCTTACCGATACCTTTATAGACAGAAATACCGTGATTAAATTGGTTTGCGGCTCACCGCGTGTTCCGGATTATTCCGGTAAATGACTTTTTAGTATGGTGTATCCGGAGATAATATGGGTTTAATGTTAATTTACCACAGTGCGGAACTGGGCAGGAAACTGGTCAGAAGGACTCCTGCTTTTATTACCTATTCTCTGGCGGTCTTGTGTGGAGATGTGATGTACTATGCGTGGCCCCGCGGCCGGCGGAATATGCTGAAAAGCGTGGCAAACCTTCTTAATAAAAAGACCACCGATCCTTCCGTAAAGACTACGGCCAGGCACTGTATGAGGAACTACTGTAAATATGCCGTTGATTTTTTACGTTATTCCTATTCGGGCAAAGAATTTTTTGAAAGACACTTTAAATTACAGGGAAGGGAAAACCTGGATGCTGCTCTAAATGAAGGCAAGGGAGTCGTACTGGTCAGCTTCCACTTGGGAAACCTGGACCTGGGCGTCCGTCTGCTAAGCAAGCTGGGATATCCGGTCAATGCGATTGTGGATAGTCTGTCCTCTTTTCAGCTTGATATTTTTCTCCAGAAACCCAGATCGCACAGCGGCGTAAGATTGATTAATGTCAGGGATGCATCGGCGGAGCTGCTAAGTGTATTGCGGAGGAATGAGATACTGGCCCTGATGATAGACTGTCCCAACTGTATGAAAGGCGTCAGGGTAAAACTGGGGCAGAAATGGATTCTGTTACCCACCGGAGCAGCTACATTAGCCTTGAGGACAGGCGCCCGCCTGGTCCCCTGCGGGCTGGTCCGTACCTCCAATACCACCTTCCAGGGAATCATCGGCAAACCTGTTGAATGTACATTAACAGGTAAAGTGGCGGATGATGTCAAGGA
Source organism: Dehalococcoidales bacterium (assembly GCA_016926695.1). The sequence goes on from JAFGOB010000154.1 coordinate 6,567, forward strand.
ACTAACCCAGAATACCGTGAAAGCGCTGGAAGAGATGACCATGGAATTCCTGGATCAGTGGTATGTATTTCATCCCTTGATCAGGGACGATATGCTGGAAAACGGTCCTTCATAAAACCGTTCCCGCTCAAATTGTTCTGAAATTATAAATCTCTTCCATTGTGCATTGTCTTCTTTTCCTTTAGAATAAGCATAATGAAATTCAGAGTATCTTTAAGGCCCGAAAGACAATATGGTTGACTGGATTCTTGCCTTTCTAACCCAAATGGAGCAGGCTTTCAGCACCGGCAATCCTTCCGGGCTGGCAATATTATGCCTTCTGGCCGTTATCGCGGATATCGGCATCCCTATCCCTTTTGTCCTGGACTCAATTCTGGTGTTAAGGGCTTATGATATTCTGCACGATTACCAGTCTGCATCGGATCTGGTTCCGGTTTTTCTGATTGTTGCGGCCCTCTTTGTGGGACGTCAGATTGGATCGGGTCTGCTATATCTTATTTCCCGTGTGATGGGGAAGGTATTTCTCAACTGGCTTCAACGGCATATCCCCACTGTCGGCAATAAGCTGGATTCATTCAAATGTCACCTGAATGCCTGGACTCCCCTGGCCGTTTGTACAGCCAGGCTTACACCCGGACTGCTCCAGATTACATCTGTTTGCTCGGGTGCTATACGTTTGAATTACGGTCATTTTGCTATAGGCATTACGCTCTCATCGCTGATTTACGACGGACTGCTGATACTCCTGGGCTTTATTGCAGCCAACAGCCCGCGCTCATCAGATATCAATTTTACCATCTGGCTGCTGATAGCCATGCTGATCATTGTTTGTATACTCTGGCCGGTGGTATTCATGCTTCTCAGCCGCAAAGGGCGGAAAACAGAAACGAATGGCTAAAAGGCTGACTGGAATGGAATTTAAAGAAGAGAAAATAGCGGAAGTACCGGAAACCTTTCTATTCGACCTGGACGATACTTTGATCACCGACGGGGGGTTGAGTGAAAAGGCCTGGCGGGATGTCTGCCGTGAGTTTGCTCCGCTGATAGGCATAGCTGGCACTGAAGAGCTGTACCAGGCTATCCGCCGTGCGGCGGACAGCTTCTGGCAAGATCCGGAGAATCATCGTACCGGCCGCCTCGACCTGGCTGCTGCCCGGCGGCATGTTGTCGGACAGGCTTTCCGTGACCTGGGGCTGGAGGACTTTGCGCTTTCGGATCGGGTAGCGGATTCTTTTTCTGATAGAAAAGACCGGGCAATCAGCCTGGTAGACGGTGCTATGGAGGTTTTACTCACTTTTAAAGAACGCGGCTGCCCCCTGGCTTTGTTGACCAATGGGGGTTCCGCTGTACAGCGCGGGAAGATCGAAAGGTTCAGGCTGGCCCCTTTCTTCGAGTGTATCCTGATCGAGGGAGAGTTCGGTACGGGCAAGCCGGATGAGCGGATTTTCCGGGCTGCGTTGGAGAATCTCCATGCCGCTCCTTCCAGATCGTGGATGGTTGGAGACGATCTCGAACGGGATATAGCCGGGGCGCAAAAACTGGGCATCGGCACTATCTGGATGGACTGGAAAAAGGCGGGTTTAGCTCCTTATTCCCGGGTCCGCCCGGACCGTACGATTCAGGACCTTCGCGAGCTGCTGAACGGCTTGCGATAATGTTCCAGGGCAGAATATTGTTGCTGTCCCACTGGCGGTGAGCGAAGTAATCCGCATCGATCTGCTTTTCCGCCAGCATTTTCTGCCATTCAGGAAATGAGTCCCGCTCAACTTCGGCCAGGACCGCTGCCAGGGAGCTGTCTCCTCTTGAAAGCACAGCCTGCACTTCACTCCACTGTGGACTTTCATGCTTGATACGGATACCCCGGCCTGCCAACCGGGTTTTCAAATAGTCTGTACCCTGTCTGATTGTGTCCAGGGGCGCCATGGGCATACGCTGGAATTCCGTTCCGGCCTTGGGAATAAAGGGCGACAGGTTGACAGTCAGCCGGGTCCCGGCGCGGCTGTGATCGATTATCTTTTTAGCTTCAAGTACCAGGCAGGCCATTGCCTCGATATCCTGTCCGGTTTCTCCGGGCAGACCGTTCATGAAATAGAGCTTGATCTGCTGCATGCCCTTTTCCGCTGCACGCAGGACAGCTTCCAGTATCTGTGACTCATCGATGCCCTTCTTGATAGCATGGCGCAGACCTTCTGAACCAGCTTCAGGGGCCAGTGCTATCGAGCGTAGCCCTCCCCTTTTCATTTGTTCCAGAAGGCCTGGAGTCAGTGAATCAAGCCTGAGGGAACTGATAGAGAAGTTGGCGCCCAGGCCTAGCAATCGTTCCAGGATTCCCTCGATTTCAGGATGATCGGTGACAGCCGGCCCCATCAGCCCCAGCCTTCGGTGTGATTGCAGACCTTCTGCCGCCAGTTGAACAATGCGATCAGGATCATGGAAACGCATGGGACTGAAAAATTGGCTTACCATACAAAAACGGCAGCCGTGGGCACAGCCACGTTCGATCTCGATCAGATAAAGGTCATGCAGTTCGGTGTCGGGAGTGACTACCACGGAATGCAGCGGGTATTCATCCAGGTTTTTAACCCACTGGCGTATCACACTCCGGCCGTGATGGTGGCCCGGTATATATATTCCGGGTAAAGCGGAAAGCTCTTCGATCAGCTCTTCACGGCTTGCTGAAATGTCCCGGCTGAGAACGGGTAAAAGAGAAGGCAGGATGGCCTCTGCCTCCCCGATGCAAAGGCAATCGAAAAAGGGGGCAACGGGCATGGGATTAGCCATGACGCAGGGTCCTCCGGCGATAACCAGCGGCTGCCTTTCATCCCGTTCAACGGAAAACGGCGGTATGCCGCTGGCCTTCAGCAAAGGGGCGATGTTAAAATAATCGATCTCGTAGTTAAGAGAGAAGGCCGCTACGGCGAAATCGCTCAGCGGTCTCTGCGACTCCACGGAGAGCGGTACCGAACCTGTCCCCCTGATTTCCCTGTCCCAGAATACACGTTCGCAGAGCACCCTGTCATGCCGGTTCAGCCAGCCGTAAATGCCCTGGAGTCCCAGGTTGGACATGCCGATATAATATGAGTTGGGATAGACCAAAGCAAAGGGCAGCTTGCCTCCCCAGTCCTTGATAATGGTGCCGCTTTCCCTTGAGAGCTGGCGCCTGGCTTTTTCTCTTTCTTCCCAGGTTATGGAATGCTTATCCTTTACCATTTTTTCAGACCCCGTCCGCTATCAGGTCAACCGGATGGTTGGCCCGCACGTCGAATAAACCGGACTCGCAGAGACGGAGATAAGGAATAGCGGGGGTAGGCAGCACTGAAAGGGTCGTGCGGATATCATCCAGAATGCCACCCATGTCCCTGAATGACCTCTGGATGCTTTCGAGCTTGTCTGCCAGTATCTCCATGGGTTCATCCGAAATCACGCTGGCGATGGGGAAGCTTGCCTCAGCAAGTACTTCCCCATCCAGGCAGACCGCCACTCCTCCCTGAAGCTCTCGAATGCGGTTCACGGCCCGAGCCATGTCCGACTCATTTGCACCGGCTGCTACCAGGTCCGCGGAGTCCCAGCAGGTACTGGTTGCCACTGCTCCCTTTTTCAGCCCCAGTCCGTGGATAAACCCGGTGAAGGTCTTGCCGGGGGTGTAAACGTATTCCACCGCAGCCACTTTAAGTATATCCCTTGAGGGGTCCATTTCGATCTGCCCGTCTTTAACCTCCAGTTCCAGCAGGGATGCCCGGGTAAGTATACCAGTCAACTGGTCAATGACCCTTACTTTTACTGCGGGTGCGGATATACCGCAGGGAACGCTGAAATCAGCCGCCGTGAACTCCTTTCTCAGCCTGACGCAATTCCGGACGGAAGCGGGATATTCATGGCGGCGGGGAACCCCGGTAACATTGCCTTCCTGTTTTACGACCTTTCCGCTGCTGATCACCATATCCGGCTTGATTATGTCGATCTCCGGTATCATGAGGATATCGGCATAACGCCCGGGTGCTATGCCTCCGATGACGTCCTGTAGATTGAAATGTTCCGCCACGTTGAGTGAACCCATTTGAATCGCCCGTACAGGCGGGAATCCAAGATCTATAGCTTTCTGTACCAGGTGGTCCATGAAACCCAGGCGGGTCAACTGAACGGGGCCGACCCCGTCCGAGGAGAGTGCCAGTCGGCGGAAGTCTATCGAATAGTCTTTAACCGGGCTCACTGCCTCCAGGTCCTGGCGTACTTCTCCCTCGCGGATCATGACCGAAAGTCCAAGCCTGAGCCGTTCTAGTGCTTCCTCAGCGGTGATGGGTTCATGGTCTGAGGTGATGCCCATTGAAGAGTAGGCCTGAAGTTTATTTCTGGCTGCCCCGGCTGAGTGCCCTTCAATTTTTTTACCTGCCCCGAGAGTGGCCTCGATCAGCCTCAGTTCCCGTCGGGACCCGGCATTAACCGGACCCCAGTAGATCTCGCCCAGCCCCAGGCAGTCCGGCCTTTTCAGAAGTTGCTTTATTTCTCGCGACGTCATATTGTGTCCGGCGGAAACCGGACTTATGGTAGTCATGGGAGGAAGCGTAAACCAGAATTTAACCGGCTGGCGGCGCAGTGAGTTGAGGTATTCCTTTATTCCGGAGTAGCCCAGCCTGAAGGCTATTTCAACCGTTTCCGTGATTATAGAAGTTGTGCCGGACTGCATGGCAAATCGTACCAGTTCGGCGGTTGAGACCAGGTAGTCGAAGTGGGTGTGCCCGTCGATCAGCCCGGGGATCAGTACCTTGCCGGCAGCATCTATGACCCGGGTGTTTTTGCCGACGCCTCGATGTGTGGCATAAGGACCGGCATAGGCTATTCGCTCTCCCTTTATAAGAATAGTCTGACCGGTGAGTACCTCGGCGGTATAAACGTTGACTATCTTTCCGTTCACGATAGCCAGGTCGGCTTCTTCCTCTCCCAGGGCTACCCTGGCCAGCTTATAGCGTTTCATCATGCCGCTTGTTTTCTCGGACACGCATTACCCCCTTCATTATGCACTCAGTACCAGTTTAGCAGATTAAGAAAATACAGGGAAAAACGGGGTCTTTGGCGGATAAAACCCTATATCCATGGGTGTAAACATGCAAAAGTATATGGCCTATTATAATCAGTACCTAATTCTCATTGTGCCTGATCAGAGCTTTTGTTATATTGACTTAATCGTAATACGTGAGATTGGCAAAAAGTAGATTTACGAGGGATTGGAATGAATGTCAGTATCAATAGTATTTCGGCGGAAGCTTTCAGGGGTGAGGTAAGGAAATATTACACTGAAATCGAACGCTATGACTGGGTAACAGACACAAAATATCCCGAAAAGCTGTTTCATAACATGCGGGCGGAAAAAGTAGCCTCAATTGTTAATAGCATCTGCCGGAATTCAAGTAAAACTGTTCTTGATATTGGATGCGGGACAGGTCTGATTACCCGCCGCATAAAAGCCTCCAATATAGTCGCTCTTGATATGAACCAATGGGCGCTGGAACGGGCAAGACTGCATACCGATAACAACGTGACATTTGTGCCCGGGGATGCAGAAAACCTGCCTCTCCCTTCCGCTTCCTATGATATTGTGATATGTACCGAAGTACTGGAACACCTGATTTACCCGGAAAGGGCTTTGGGAGAGATAAGCCGGGTGTTAAAACCCGGCGCCAGTTTTATCGGTTCTGTGCCGACTAAAAGCCTCATATGGAAATACAGGAAATATTTAAGCAGGTCGTGCCCGATAACAGAACCCTTCCATAATAATTATACAATACAGGAATTTCGGCCATTATTAAAGGATTTTGATATAATTGACTTACGGTATTGCGTGTTCGGATTGACCCTGTTATTCCAGGTTCAAAAGCGAACCGGTAATGCCTGATGTTAATCCTTTGATGACGGGCGAAAAATTTATTGAAAACCTCAAGCGCAGGATCGGGACCTCATTGTATTCCGGATTCGCTGCTAATCAGACCCGCTAAAGCAGCCTTTCAGGTATCACTGATTGCCTTTGTTTATATTGCCGTCTCCTCATTCATAGGTATAGTTCTCCTGCATCATTCTTATAGCAGTCATGCTTTTGATCTGGGTCTGTTTTCTCAAAGCCTGAAATCCACTCTGGAAGGTCACCTATTATATCACAGCATGGGAGGTCTATCCCATCTTGCCTATCATTTTTCTCCTGTGTTGCTGGTGCTCGTCCCGGTTTACTGGATTTTCCCTTATGTGGAAACACTGATAGTTGTACAGGCGCTTTTATTCGGTGCCGGCGGCTACCTGGTTTACTGTTTATGCCGTACATTCGAGCTAAATCACGCCAGGTCTATAATGGTTGAAGTCCTTTTTTTTCTTAATCCTCTGGTATGGGGGGTGGCCCTTTTTGATTTTCACCCTGTAGTATTTGCGGTACCTTCCCTGCTGCTTTTGTTCTGGGGACTAAAAACAGGCAAAGGCTGGGCGGCAATAACCGGTCTGATTTTTGCCATATCGACCAAAGAGGATATTATCATCGCCACTGCGGCCTTCGCATTTGTCATGATGTTATATCATTACTATAAGAAAAGAGCCGTCAGACCATACATTTTGATTTTAGCTGCGGCGGTGATAGCCTATGGAGTAGCAATCGTCACTTCCGCCTTTGCTTCCGACAGCAACTTCCCGCGTATAATGACTTACAGCACCGTCAGGTTTGAATATCTCGGATCGCCTCCGGCAGAGGCTATTAGAGGTGGTTTGTTAACCTTTTTCAGCGTGGACTCGTTATTCCTGGTGGTTGCTTTTCTTTCTCCGTTATTATTTTTACCGCTGCTATCGTGGCAATGGTCATTTGCAGGTCTGCTGGTGCTCTTGAGTAACATGCTTTCTACCTGTCCGTCTCAGCACAGCCAGTTATTCCAGACCGCAACCCCGGCGGTCCCATTTCTGTTCATGGGTTTTATCAGTTCTCTGGCTTGGATTAAAGAAAAAGTCAGCGTAAGGGTTGATATACTAAAAAAATACAGGCACATATACCTTTACTTTTTTATTTCATTGTGCCTGATATCTCTGGTTTTTATATCAAACGGCCGCATAAAAGAAGCCGGATGGCCGACAGAACACGACAGGGCCATAGATTCCGTACTGGACCGGATACCTGACGGGGTAACCGTAACCGCAAATAACTACATTTTCCCTCATATCTGTACGAGAACGGACTCATATTTACCCTGTTACTATGATCCTTATACACCTATTGAGCAGGGTAAATGGGGATTTCCGGACCTGGAGACTGAATATGTGGTTGTTGACAGCCGGTACAAGCAAAAAGAGGCTCGCGGTTACTGGGAGGATACGGTAGAGGATAGTCTCAAAAGGAAATATGATCTTGTATTTGAGATGGACGGGACCAGATTATTTCATCTTAGATAGCTTTGATTTTCTCCCTTTGCTACCAGTACGGCCAGTACGATAAGAGCTGTATTTCTCAGCACCAGCATGCCTATTGCCAGCAGTTCTCCGTATTCAAGACCCCCGTAGTCCTTGGGATAAACAAAAGCCGTCATCAGGCCGACCATCAGGAAGATCAGCCAGGGTAAATTCCGCCAGCGGGTGGTCAGGAGCGGTACAAGCGGGAACAGCCAGATGATAAACTGGGGCGAGAAGACCTTGCCGGCCAGGATAAAGAGCAACACAGCCAGAAATGTGAAATTGACCAGCATGCCGCTCTGTTCTACGCCATCCCTTTTATCCTTTCCCTGCTGGCGGAAGTATTGCCAGTATACCCACAAAAGCAATACCGCGGTGATAACCGTTGACCAGCCTGCCAGGGCGTCAGCCAGCGGGGAGATGACATTGGTAGATCCGGAGCTGTTGACGATGTCCAGCGAACCGAGCCCGAAGGCCTGGGCCAGCAGGAGGAAGGATGCATAGGTGGTCTCGCATTGCAGGCTGCGGCCGGTATGATAGGTGAATGAGCTCACGAATCCTTCGGGGCTGGCTAATAGAGGAGGTAACGCGATGACCAGGCATACAACCACGAATACGACAATGCCCTTGAGCGCCCGGGGATATTGCCTGTGCCTGAAGTAATAGATGAGAAAGAGCGGGATGGCTATTGCCGGGAAAAGCTTGGTCATTGTGCCCAGCGCCAGTATAACCCAGGCAAATGAATGATGTTGGGAAATAAAAAGGTAGAGGGCTGCCAGGAGCAATACTGCCGGGATGATATCAAAGCGGACGATAAGCAGCGGTCCGATGCATATCGTGGTCAGGGAATATACCGCGAGTGACATCAAAAGAGGTTTATTGAATTGCCGGGCAAAAGAGGCTGTCAGGAAAAGGCCGATCAGGTCGAAGACAAGCATCTCCACATTAAAGAGATCGGCGTAGATGCCGGGATCGGAAGAAAACAGCCGGGGAATAAGCATGAACACCATTGCCAGGGGCGGATACTCCACCGGAAAATCCAGGTAGGGCATCTGGCCCATCATGGTTTTGGAAGAGTAATAATACGCCAGTGCGAAATCGTCCTGAAGGAATTTACCGAAAATCCAGCCGCTTTTAAAAAATATTGTGAAGATCAGGATATTCAGGATACCGAAAAGCAGCAGCGTCCGGTTCCGGTATAGTAGACTGATGATTTTAGGCATGTATTACTACTGTTTTACCTCCTTGCCATCAGGATAAAAAATATATGGCTGCCGTGTGCCTTTTTCAGATATGTAATAGCGTGTAAAAAGATAGGCCGCTATGCACAGCGGGACTTTCCACCAGTATGACACCGGGGAGAGGATGACAAAAGCCCCCAGGCTGAGCAGAAGGTAGATTGGTATAACCAGGTCGGCGGCCTTCTTCCACCGCCGTTCCTGCCATTTGCCGGACATCTCAGTCAGACCCCCGGCCAGCAGGACCAGTCCAACGCAGACCGAACCTATGGCGGGATAAAAATAGTAAATATAGCTTGTCCTGTCTCCTGCCAGGCTGGCGGGGATCCAGATGACATAAAGGAACGTGAACCAGGCCAGGGCGAAGACAGCCGCTCTGCTTTTTTTTGTTGCCCTGTAGACCACGAAAGCCACAGCCGGAATGATCATGACCCACAGGGTGGGGCTGACCATGGCCAGGTAGTGAGGGTCTATCCAGTAGGTCAGAATTTCCGGCCGGATAATCCAGTCCCAGGGACGGCTGAGCATCTCCGATGGATACCGGGCGAAGGTTGAACCGGAGTTGATTTGCAGCATGGTCGAAAGCTGGGAAAAGGGATTGAGCCACCTGTGCCAGATAATAAAATCGAAAAGAGGCATTAAAAGGAAAAAAGCGACCGCCGTGACAGCTGTATGAATAAGCGGATATTTCAGGTCTTTCCTGCGGTCGATCAGCCAGTGCATCAGGATAACCGGCAGTGCCAGCAGTCCGGTCAGTTTGGATAGAGCCGCCAGTGCGATCATTATTCCCGGGACGAAACGGTTGCCTTTCAGAAAAAACCAGAAAGCGGCCAGCATGAAGGTCAGGCAGAAGACATCCAGCATTGCCAGGCTGGACTGTATGAATGAGAGGTTTTCAAAGGCCAGTAAAAAAGCAGCCAGAAAAGAGTATTTTCGGGATAGATCCAACCGCAGACAAATCAAGTAAAACAGGGAAATCCCCGCCAGTCCGAAAAGTACCGGAAATGTCCTCCAGCCGGCGGGATTATCTCCGAATATGCGGATGCCCGAGGCTATCAGCACTTGTCCCAAAGGCGGATGTTCCGTACGGTCGGTGCCGCTGCCCCGGATGATGGAATCAGCCGCGGGCACATAGTATTGCTCGTCGAACACCTGTTCGGGCGGCATCAGCAGGGTGGAGAAATGCAGAGCGGCGATGATAACGACCAGCACCATGATGCCGCTGTACTGCCACTGTAAAAAAAGGTATAGCCGGTCTTTCAAGATTGTCACGAGTGGAGTATACCATACCGGGTCGGAATGCAACTACAAGACTGCGGTATAGCGGTATAATGCACAAACACCTCGGACCGGAAATTCAGGCACAAAACTTATTCGTCATTTTCAGGGAAGGTTCTGTGTGATAGTCCCGTCCGCCTCGAAATCATAGGTACAGCCGGACTTTGAAGACAGATCGACATTCAGCGGGATCAGGTAGTCGCTTAATTGCAGCGGCGGATCGTCAGTCGTAACCACCGTGCTTAAAAGGCTGACGTCTTCTATAGGCACCAGCTCTTTGGTGTCGCTCTCGGTCAGCATGGCCATAGTGGCAGTCTGGATATTATGCAACTCTGTTTCATAGGCTTCGGATTTACCCTTGCCGATAAACCTGCCCACATTGGGCACTGCCACCGCCGCCAGGACGCCCAGGATGGCTACCACTACCAGCAGCTCAATAAGTGTGAAGCCCTTTCGTCCGTATCTGAATTGTCCCAGTATTTTTTTTATCATACGGAATTACCTCTCTAGCCAGAATAATCATACCTATTCGGAGCATAACATGACGATCATTTGTTTCAATCAATCTTTGGTCAGGTAAGGTATTAGGAGATTGGTCAGGGCTGTTTTTTGGGTTTAATCTTAGATGCTTTCATGTTGAAAAAAGACCTGCCGCTAATGTGTTTAACAGCAGGTCTTTCCTAATATCTATGCCTGTTTGACTATGAAGCCGCTTCCTGGGTTACAGTTCCATCTGTAGCGAAGTCATACTGGTAAGCACCTTTTACTTCCCCGTCCGCATCCAAACCGGTCATGTAATCGCTGAGTTTCAATGTGGGGGAATCGGTAGTAACTACCAGGTCCATGTCTGTCATGTCATTCAAATCGGCTGCTAATTCACCGGTTGTACTATCTGCCAGCATGGCCATGACCGCGGTCTGGATGTTATGAAGCTCGGTCTCGCCGGCTTCGGATTTCCCCTTACCGATAAATTTGCCTACATTGGGGACAGCCACGGCTGCCAGAACGCCCAGGATAGCTACAACGACCAGTAGCTCGATCAGGGTGAAGCCTTTTTGTCCGTAACGGAACTGCTTGAAGAATTTCTTTAACATTTAGTCCTCCTGAATTTACCAAAATATTTTTTGTTTTTAATGTTACGTTTAACTTGATTAATGTTGCGTTTAGTTTGAATACCTGTAACAGCATACCATAACAAATAAAAGCTACAATCACACATAGGTCATTCCGGATACATGAGAAAAAAGTCCTGTATCCCGGACCGGTCGTCTCTGATTGAGCTGTTTCCAATGATGGTATTTCATGGCTTTTTCACCGGGGGAAGTCCGGTGTAATAAGAGTCTTGTAGTATTCTGTTTTTAACGTTCGACTATTATTTTAGACAGGTCAACTAACAGCCAGGTCACAAAACCGTTAAATGCATCACAAAAATACACCAATGATAATGAACATATTATTATGAGACTATTATCAGGTGTATTGAAACAGCGCCCGCATTATTTTTACATGGGTGTTAGTACCCTTGACGCTCGTGAAAAAACACATCAGAATGGAAAAATAATGGAGCTATTCTTGTGTGTCATCTGGGGGTTCATCGGGGCAGCCTTTGGCAGTTTTATCAACGTCTGTGCCGACCGTTTACCCGCCGGAAAATCGTTGCTTCGCCCGCCGTCTCATTGTGATTCATGCCTGAAAAGACTCTCTGCGCTGGAGCTTGTGCCTGTTTTCAGCTATCTGTTCTTGAGAGGCCGCTGCCGCCATTGCGGGGTAAAAATCCCCGTAAGGGTAATGCTGGTAGAACTGGGTTGCGGTCTTTTCACGGCCCTTCTTTTCCAGTACAGGGGAATAACCTTTGATTTTGCTGTTATCACCTTCTATTCTTATATTTACCTTCTGATCGCCCTGATCGATCTCAAGCACCAGTTAATATTGAACAGGATAGTATACCCTTCGCTGGCCGTTGCCCTTATTATCTCTCCTTTCTTTATCAAGGCAGGGGAAGTCCATGGCAACATATATGATCACGGTGTAGTCAATGCCCTCATCGCGGGCGCGGTAGGTTTCATTTTTCTGCTGGTACCGGCTATTATCTCCAGGGGCGGCATGGGTTTCGGAGATGTGAAAATGGCGGCTCTGATCGGGTTCACTACCGGTTTCCCTGAAGTATTTGTAGCCGTACTGGGCGGCATTGTGCTGGGAGGGCTGGCGGCTATCTTCCTGCTGGCGGCTCGAATAAAAAAAAGAAAGGAGGCCATTCCTTTCGGACCATTCCTGTCACTGGCTGCGGTTATTACCCTGATCTGGGGCGGTCCTATTCTTGACTGGTACGTGGGAATTTTCTCTTGACATCGCCTTTTTTATTATGGTAATCTATCTTGGCAGCTTAAGGAGAAGTGTATGAGTTCGAGATTAAGCAACGTAAGATTGGAGCAGATGACATTCATCTTTACCGGGCGCACGCGGTGCGCTTGGGGTCAGACATGACTTATAAATAATATAGAGTAAAGGAATGTTCTGAATACCTCCCCAGGCAGGGAGGTATTTTTATATGGTTGAAGAGTATGTCAGTGATGGAAAAAAACGTCGCAGGGCCGGCTGAAAAGAAGGAAACCATACCTCAGGTCATCAGGTATAATGCCAGGCAGTGGGGTAATGAAACTGCCATGTGCATGAAGCGTTTCGGGATATGGCAGAAATTTACCTGGAATGAATACTATGACCAGGTAAAATATTTTTCACTGGGTCTTATCAGCCTTGGGCTTCAGCCGGGTGATGTCGCGGTTATTATCGGTGATAATGAGCCGGAATGGTTCTGGGGTGAGTTCGCCATTCAGTCAGCCGGTGGAATCCCGACGGCTGCATACGTGGACAGCATCCCCTCCGAGGTAAAATATTTAGCTTCGCATTCAGATGCCAGGTTTGCCATAGTAAACGACCAGGAGCAGGCTGATAAATTCCTGGAGATAAAAGACGAATTGCCCCTTTTAAAGAAAATCGTATACTGGGACCCCAAGGGCATGCGCAACTATGATGATCCCAGCCTGATCAGTTATCCGGATGTAGTCAATCTGGGCAGGCAATATGAGAAAGATCATCCGGGCCTGTTCGAAGAAAACGTGGACAGGGGCCAGGCTTCCCAGACGGCTTTCATCTACTATACCTCGGGGACTACAGGGCTGCCCAAGGGCGCTATCACAACTCACCGCGCTCTGATCACCACCGCAGGTGACTTCGTGATGAGATATCCCCTTACACGTAAAGATAATCTTATTTCCAATTTCCCTGCCGCGTGGGTGGGCGACAGCTATTTTGGCACTATTCCCCATCTGCTGACGGGTGCGATACTGAATTTCCCTGAGGAGCCCGAAACTATCGCGGACGATACCCGCGAGGTCGGTCCCAATTTCGTCATTTACGGCCCCCGACAATGGGAAAGCCTGGTAAGCGATATACAGGTTAAAATCCTGGATACCAGTGCCCTGAAACGCTTTTTCTATCTCCAGTTCATGCCCGTCGGGCATAAAATCGCCGATATCAAGTTCCAGGGAAAGACGCCCAACCTGATGTGGAGGACAGTCAACCGTTTAGCCTACCTCTGCCTGTTCCGTCCGCTTAAAGACAAGCTGGGTTTAAGCCACGTCAGATTTGCCGTAACAGGCAGCTCCGTCCTGAGTCTGGATACCTTCCGCTTGATACATGCCATGGGCATCGAGCTGCGCCAGGTATATGCCAGCACCGAGGCCGGTTTTATCTCCTCGCACAGCAACGGAGAGGTGAAGTTCGAGACTGTCGGCCGTCCGGCCCTGGGGACCGAGGTCAGGATTACGGATGAGGGGGAGCTCCTGGTACGCAGTGATTGTATGTTCAGCGGGTATCTGAAGAATGAAAAGAAGACAGCGGAGACCTTTGTCGATGGCTGGTGTCACACTAACGATGCTGTCAATATCGATGATGACGGTCACCTGGTCTTTCTCGATCGCCTGGAACACCTGGGAGTACTGAGCTCCGGGGCAAAGTATGCTCCCCAGTATATTGAGGGACGTCTGCGCTTCAGTCCCTATATCAAGGACGCCATGGTCGTCGGCGGCAAGGACAAATCCTTTGTATCTGCCATCGTAAATATTGATTTTTCCATGGTGGGCAAGTGGGCTGAAAGCCACAGGGTACCCTTTACAACCTTTGTCGATCTGTCTCAGAAGGCAGGAGTTGCCGACTTGATCCTGAATGACCTCAGCCGCGTGAACAGCTTTCTGCCGGAAGAGGCCAGGGTGAAAAAGTTTGTCCTGATGCATAAGGAGTTCGACCCTGATGAGGCCGAGCTGACCCGTACCCGCAAGCTAAGGCGCGAGTTCATGGAGGAAAAATACAAGGACCTGATCAAGGCCATGTATAGCAACATGGAAGAGGTCCCTATTCAGGCCAATGTTACCTACAGGGACGGGCGTAAAGGAACGGTTTCCACCATGATCAAGGTTAGAACGGTGAGCACGAACTGAATGCCTTTAAACCGGTCTCTCTTCTCCGGGGGAGAGAATTAAAAGTGAGGGATTCCGTTTGATAGCGGTATCTGAATAATTATTATCAGGAAGGCCGAGTAATAAAATGAGTGAGTTGACTCAATACCTCATAACCGGCGTAGCCGTGGGTATGGTCTATGCCCTGATTGCCCTGGGTTTTGCCCTGATCTGGAAATCAACGGGCGTGGCCAACCTGGCACTGGGACAACTGGTATTGCTGTGTTCTTGGTTTACCTATTCCATGATGGTGCAGGCCAGGCTCGCGATCTGGCTGGCTTTCCCCGTGGTGATTGTCTTTGCCGTAGTCCTGGGATGGTCGATAGAACGTTTTACTTTGCGGCCGCTTATCGCCCAGCCTATTCTATCCTTGATTGCCGTTACACTGGGGATAGCCTATTTTGTTGAAGGCCTGGTCTATTTTGTCTGGCCCTGGAGTATCGATGCCCTGCCTGAGATATTTCCCCAGGAAGCTGTGCATATAGGCGATGCGGTAATCTCGCAGGAATACATCTGGTCGGCTGTTATTTCCCTGATTGTTTTCGCCCTGTTGACCCTGTTTTACAAGTATCACCGTATGGGGATAGCCATGCGGGCTACCGCGGATGACCAGATGGCGGTACAGGCCTGCGGTATACCGGTTACCAGCATTTTTTCCATGTCCTGGATGTTTGCCTGTGTGGTGGCGGCTATCGGCGGTATTCTGATATCCAGTATCGGCAATGTTTCAGGCGGACTGGTAGAGACCGGACTCAAGACCTTCTCTGTAGCCATTCTGGGAGGACTGGACTCTTTCATCGGTTCAATGGTGGCCGGACCCATAATCGGACTGGCTGAGACGCTGGGCGGAGGTTTTCTCACTCCCTATTTCTGGGCGGGAATAAAGGATATTATTCCTTTCGTTATTATTATTTTTGTGGTCTTGATTAAACCTTACGGTCTTTTCGGCGAAAAACGCATAGAAAGAATTTAATAATGAGAGATAAAACCGGTTATATGATCCGGACCTGGAATTCTGAAAATAGAGGCTATCGATGAGCGGTTTGCCCTGCGGAACCCGAAATTACAGCTATGCCGAGGATATGGCGATTGTCCGTACCAGAACGCAGTGGGGGCTTCTGATCGCGTTCTTTATACTGCTTTTTACGGCCCCGCTGTATCTGAACAACTACTGGCTGGGTGTGACCAACCTGATAGGGATTACCATTATCGCCGCTACCGGCCTCAATATACTGGTGGGGTACTGCGGTCAGCTTTCCATCGGGCACGTCGGGTTTATGGCGGTGGGGGCCTATACCTCGGCTATACTGTGCAACAAGCTGGAAGCGCCTTTTATCCTGGCCTTGATTGCTGCCGGACTGGTGGCCGGCGCTATCGGCCTGATTTTCGGCATTCCCTCGGTCAGAGTCAAGGGCTTCTACCTGGCTATTACTTCGATCGCCGCCCAGTTTATTATTATCTGGGTGATCGGTCACTGGACGAGTCTTACCGGGGGATTCAACGGCATCAGTGTGGCCTATGCCTCCATCGGCGGCCTGGTTTTTGATACACAGGGCAAGCAATTTTTCCTGATAGCTATCATAGCCGTGCTGTGCATCTTTTTCGCCAAGAACATGGCCCGGACCAGGGTGGGAAGGGCCTTCATTGCGATCAGAGATAACGATTTGGCCGCTGAGGTGATGGGAATCAACCTGTTCTATTACAAGCTGCTGGCCTTCTTTATAGGCTGCTTTATGGCCGGCATCGCGGGTTCTTTGCTGGCACATTATATCGGGACAATCAGCCCTGAATATTTCAACTTCATGAACCTGGGTTACATTAACTCTATTCTGCTGGTGGGCATGATCATTATTGGCGGACTGGGTACCACACTGGGTCCGATCCTGGGTGTCGCCCTGATCGAATTACTGATAGTGCTGGTGGACAAGATAACACCCTGGTTGCAGAACACTTTTCCCGACATGCCCAGTGGTTTTACCACCGGTATCTCTCCCATGATTTTCGGGCTGGTAATTATTCTGTTCCTGATCTTTGAGCCGCGGGGTCTGGCCCACCGCTGGAACCTGTTCAAGGCATCTTATAGACTATGGCCTTTCTCATATTAAAGATAAAAAAAGGATAAAAGGAGAAGATTGATGAAGGTAAAATACCCGCTGTTGTTGCTGACTATTTGCGTGCTGCTGGTTGTTGCGCTGCTGGCAGGTTGCTCGGGAGGGGGCTCCGGCAACGAAGATAAGGTTTTAAAGATCGGCATGATACTGCCCGCTACCGGTCCGGCTGCTGAAAAGGGCAAACCGGGTGGTGATGCCGTCAAAGATGCCATGGAATATGTCAACAATGAGTTGAACGGAGCCGAAGGCTACAAGATACAGATCTCATGGAGGGACAGCGGTTACGACGCTCCCAAGGTAGCCAATATTATAAATGAGTTCATCAATGAAAAAGACCTGATATTCACCACAATGTCGTCAAAGGAAATGACGGCAGCCCAGGAAATCGCCAACCGCCATGGAATACCGGGTCTGGTCACGTTCGCCGCTCCCAACAACTATAATCCACCTGCCCACATATACTGTCATATGCCTGATTATGGCGATGACTGGGTCTCTTTCGTCAACTACTATCTGAAGGATGTCTGGAAGGGCAGCGGTAAACCCAGGATGGCCCTTCACCTGCTCAATAATACAACAGGTTCCGGTGTAAAAGATGCTGCTGAAGCCAAAGCTGAGGCCATGGGCGTGGAGATTGTGGCGATTGAGGAACACACCGCTACAACCACTAACGAAACCGAAAGCCTGACACGCATCAAGTCCAAGAATCCGGATGTCATCTTTATCTCCAGTACTCCCCAGCCCACCTCCATTGTCCTGAAAAGCGCCGGAGAGCTGGGATTGACCCCTGATAAAGTGACCTTCGGCCTGGCCCATGCCAGCCTGTCTTCAGCCCTGGTCAAGCTGGCCGGCGCTGATGTCGCGGAAGGCGTTTACGGCGTATATCCCACGGTTACCTGGGATGATACTTCTTTGCCGGGGATCGTCAAGGCCAAGGAATACCTGGACAAAAACAACCCCGATGATGCCGGCAACATGGACTATCTGGCCTGCTGGAGCACCAGCCTTATCGTAGCCGAGGTATTGAGAAATGCGGTCAAAGAAGTCGGCTACGATGTCCTGGCCAAGGGTGACGCCGAGGCCTTGAAAGCGGTTGAGGAGAAGGGTATCCGGAAGCTTAACGGCTACAAGGTGGACGGCATCCAGGGTCCGGTGAAGTATACCCCGGGAAGCAATAAACTGGGGAATTCTGTTAAAATATACAGGATAGAGGGCGGCGTTATTAAAGCCGTTACGGACTGGATCGAGGCCAAGTAGGGATGTCTGGTTATTAGCTAAGTTGGCCGGTTCGTTTTTCGGCTCCGTTTTCCCTCTAATTCCCACTTTCCTCGCCCCTTGTGGGAGAGGAATAAGAAGGTGAGGGGGAAAGTAATACTCGTTATAAGCTAAATCAGGCAGCTATAGATACAGTTAACTTAAAAATCTCATATTGGTTTTAGATACAGTAATACATAATAGTCTAAGGGGGGTCCCGGTATACCGGGACCCCTGACAGAGTATGGTCCGGGAATAGCCGATGTTAAAGCTGAATAATATCGAAGTAACCTACCTGAACGTGATCCGTGTGCTGCACGGCGTCTCGCTATCCGTGGAGGACGGACAGATTATCGCTCTCCTGGGAGCCAACGGCGCGGGTAAGAGCACCACGCTCAAGGCCATATCGGGACTGCTCCATATAGAAGAGGGCGAGGTCACCGACGGCAGTATTGAATGGGACGGAGTAAGGATCGATAAAAAGAATGCCGAGGACATCGGCAAGCTGGGTATCATCCAGGCCCTGGAGGGCAGGCGGGTTTTCGAACACCTTACTACCGAAGAAAACCTGATGGTGGGGGCTTTTGCCCGCAAAGACCGCCGCGCGGTGAGGTCCGATCTGGAGATGGTCTACAACTACTTTCCGCGACTTAAACAGCTCCGCAGGAATATCGCAGGCTATCTTTCCGGCGGCGAGCAACAGATGCTGGTGATAGGACGGGCCATGATGGCCCGTCCCAACCTGATGATGCTGGATGAGCCTTCGCTGGGGCTGGCGCCGCTGATGGTGAACGAGATCTACGATATCATCCGGCGGTTCAACACCGAAAGCAAGACCTCCGTTTTGCTGGTGGAACAGAATGTGCGCATCGCGCTGAGTATTGCCCATTACGGCTATGTTATGGAGAACGGCCGGGTGGTGCTGGACGGTACGGCTGATTTCCTGAAGAACAACGAGGACGTCAAGGAGTTTTACATCGGCCTTTCCGCCATGGGCACCAAGAAGAGCTATCGTGAAGTCAAACATTACAGGAGAAGAAAGAGATGGCTGTAGGAGAGGGCGATTACTTTGATGAGCTGGAGACCATGAGTCCGGCAGCTAGAGAAAAATATCAGGCGGACAATCTCAGTAAGACGGTGGAATACGCCTGTCAGAATTCTGTATTTGCCCGTGAATTGCTGGATAAAGCCGGCCTGAGCCCGTCTTCCATCAGGTGTGCAAAAGACCTGGAGCTATTGCCCGTAACGCGTAAAAACGATCTGATAGAGCTGCAAAAGGCCCATCCTCCCTTCGGAGGGCTGCTCGGCCGGCCGGCGGAGGACATAGAGCGTATTTTCATCTCTCCCGGACCTGTTTACGAGATCCAGTCTTCCTCAATCAAATGGTTTGCCCGCTCCTTTTATGCTGCCGGTTTTCGACGGGGGGATATAGCGGTCAATACCTTTACCTACCACATGTCTCCCGCGGGGATGCTCTTCCATGAAGCTCTCAGGCACTGCGGCGCGACCGTGGTGGTAATGGGCACGGGTAATACGGATATGCTGGTCCGGGCCATGGTCGATTTGAAAATCAACGCTTTTGTGGGCACTCCCACCTTTTTGATGACGGTACTGAAAAGGGCGGAGGAGATGGGATACAGGATCGGAGAGGGTCTGGCGCTGAAAAAGACCTGGTTCACGGGTGAAATGCTGCCCCCCTCGCTGCGTAAAGTATTTGAAGAGGACTATAATTTATCCACATCGCAGGCCTATGCCGTAACCGAGCCGGGAGGGGCTATTGCCTATGAATGCCAGGAAAAGAACGGCCTGCACCTGATGGATGAGTATATTGTTGAAATTGTAGACCCTCAGACCGGCCGGCAGTTGAAACCGGGAGAGGCCGGTGAAATAGTGGTTACTCCCATACATGACAGGGCCTGGGGCCTGCTGCGCTTCGGCACCGGGGATATCTCTTCGCTGATTATCGATGATTGTCCCTGCGGGCGGACATCTTTCCGCTTGAACGGGATAATGGGAAGGACGGGCGATGCCGTCAAAGTCAGGGGCATGTTTGTCGTGGCCAAACAGGCCGAACAGGTGATCAACGGCTTTGAGGCAGTGGTGAAGTTCCGGATCGTGATCGACCGCGAGGACAACCGCGATCGGATGGACCTGAAACTGGAGCTGAAAAGCGAGGCCGACAAGGGCGATATTATCGATCAGATCAACCGCAAGTTCCAGGATGCCTGCCGCGTCAAGCTGGACACCATCCAGATAGTCCCGCCCGGTGCCATCCCCGAGCCCCACAAGCCCCTGGAAGACATCAGGAAGTGGGACTGAAGGGGGAAAGAGTAAATAGATGAAAATATATACCTATTCCCAGGCCAGAGAAAAGCTGGCAGACCTGCTTGAAGAATCAAAAAACGAAGAGGTCGTCATACGGCGGAGAAAAGGGGATTTATTTTGTATAGTCCCTAGAAATCCTGGCCGACGTTCTCCCTTTGATGTCCCGGGTTTGCCGACCAATATTACCAAAAAAGAGATACTGGAAGCGATACGGGAGTCCAGGGAGCGAGTTTAAAATCATTGGCCGCTCCTGTTCCAGATTTACCCCCTGACAGAGAATTTAGTTAAACCAAATAATATTTACGATCAGCTTGCCAGTGGATATATACCTTCCGGTTGCCGGAACCCCCCATCTAACTACGAAATATTCAGGGTGAATCCTGGTAGAAATCCCTTTAAGATTTTCTTTGAGCCATCTATCGTATCACACCTGCCTAAACGGCTCAAGATATTGGCCAATAACGCTGAATTTGCTAACTCAGTTAACTTGATTTCCTAAAACGGCGTATTAGGATAATAACCATTAAGGCACCTACTACACAAATAAGCACCTATAAACCGAGATTTGTATTCAGCGGTACTCTATGGATAAAATTCGGTTTTTCTTTCCATCTCCAATAACCAGGTCATAAACGAAAGTATTACCCACATCGGGATCAGATGTGCTAAAAATCCCAACCAGTGTGTTTGGAGGTTGATTTTCTACTATGCAAGAGTTACCAAGGCTAATATCTATGGGTGCCTCCCCCCACTCTCTCTACGCTTCTCCAGCCGCCTCACCCGCCGCCGTCCGGGTCTTCTCGCCGCCCATGGCGTAGAGATAATCACCGGCGGCGATAACCACCGGGTCAAGGCGGTTGACGGTCATGGAAGGCTCCTGCCTCCAGCTTCCCAGGTTTCCGCCGGAGTCAATAGGCGCGCTGTAGACGGTTTTCAGGTAGCCGTTTACCGAACTTCCGCCTGCTGCGTAAAATCGCCCGTTTAAAACAGCCACACCACAAAGATACTGGTTGGGATTTAACGCCTCACCGCTTTGTTCCCAATTACCTGTAGCGCCGTTTTTGCCCGGTTTGGAACGATAAATCACGGTCACTGATTCTTCATCAATTGCTATTGTAGAGGCGACGTAAACGTGGCTTTCGGTAACAGCTATATCAGGACAGACGATGTTCTCTGGCAGCCGTTCGGGCAGGATAGCCCACTGTTCCAGTTGTCCGTCATCGCGGATACGTGCCGACTCAACCGTATCTGAGTTTCCGCCCAGTGTGTAGAGATAGCCGTCGTCAAGAGCAATATCCGGGGTATTGCCGGGGGACGGGCGGCCTATCACGTAACTCCTGGGGCCGAGTGAAAACGAGTTTGCCTGCAACTTCCCCTTTTCCACGGTCAGGAAGGCCTTTATCCCGTTGTCCGGATACCGCATCCTATCAGAATTAAACACAGGATATATCCTATATGTGATGAGCCTGCGATGTCAAGAGCGGGAATGAAAGGAGTGGAAGGCGAATGGCTTTATAGCCGGCGCTATTTTTCAGACCGGCTGCTCCGCCTTTACTACCCGCTGGATACCGGCCAGGTCCGGGATGACCTCTATTACGGCGGAGGGTAAGCGTTTGTGCAGCAGGGAGGTCACGTACTGCGCCTGCCCGAGACCGATTTCCATCAATATACAACCTCCCGCCCGCAGTTTAGCGGGAAGCCCCTGGAAAAACCTGTCGATGGTCTCCAGTCCGCTTTCACCCCCGTCCAGGGCGTTACGCGGCTCGTAGAGGGCGAAGGGCATCTTCTCCAGGTCTTCCGTTCTGACGTAGGGCAGGTTGGCGAGAATCAGGTCGACTGCCTCAGGCAGCGGTTCCAGCAAATCGCCCTGCAAAAGTGTCACCGGTCCTTGTACGTTGTGTTTTAGACAGTTGGTGCGGGCAACTTCCAGGGCCTGGGTGGAGATATCCGTGGCATAGATTTTCAAATCAGCCGGGTGTTTTATTTCCGGCGGGCCGGCCCCTGTGCCCTTTGAACCAGCGTTTTGGTCCTCTAATAGGGATTTTGCCAGGCTGACGGCGATTGCCCCGGAGCCGGTACCAATGTCGGCTATTAAGGAAAAGCGGCGGCCTCGGGACAGAATAATAGCTTCTTCAACCAGCAGCTCCGTCTCGGGGCGGGGGACCAGTGCCCGTGAATCGACATTGAAATCGAGTCCGAAGAATTCACGGGAATGAGTGATATAGGCCAGGGGTTCGCCCTGGAGCAGGCGTTCTATTCCCCGGAAAAAGTCAGCCCCGGTCTTTTCATCCAGTTCCGTATGCGGTTCCCGGTGGATATAGGCCCTGTCCTTTCCCAGATAATGCCTGAGGAGGGCCTCGCTTTCGAGAGAGGGATTATCGGACTTCCCGGCAGCCAGCATTTGCCTGGCGCGGGTCAGCGCCTGACTGATTGTCACGCCGGCTGCGCCGCCATGTGCTGGAGGCGGTCCTGGGCTGCCAGGGCATCGATAATTTCATCGATTTGCCCTTCCATTATCCTGGGCAGGTTATGGAAATTAGCGCCGATGCGGTGGTCGGTGATGCGGTCCTGGGGGTAGTTGTAGGTCCTGATCTTTTCCGACCTTTCACCACTGCCGACCTGGGAGCGGCGTTCCTCGACTATAGATTCCTCCTGCTCGCGCTGCTTGACATCCAGCAGGCGTGAACGCAGGACGATCATGGCCTTCTGGCGGTTCCTGAGCTGCGAGCGTTCATCCTGGCAGACAACCACCGTCCCGGTGGGGATATAGGTGATGCGTACCGCCGATGCAACCTTGTTGACATTCTGCCCGCCGGCGCCGCTGCTGTGAAAAATGTCTATTCTGAGGTCGTCCGGACTGATGTCAATATCCACTTCGTCTGCTTCGGGCAGCACCGCTACGGTAGCAGTTGAGGTATGTATCCTGCCTGAGGATTCGGTAACGGGGATGCGCTGTACACGGTGGACTCCACGTTCATATTTCATGCGGCTGAAGGCGTCCTTGCCTTTGACCTCGTAGATGATTTCCTTGTAGCCGCCCCCCGCCCCTTCGCTGACGTCGATGATATCTATAGACCATCGCCGTTCCTGGGCATAACGTGAATACATGCGGAAAAGGTCGGCGGCAAAGAGTGCAGCCTCATCTCCCCCCGTTCCCGCCCGGATTTCCATGATTACGTCTTTTTCATCATTGGGGTCTTTGGGTATGAGTTCCAGTTTGAGTTCCTCCAGCAGATTGTTTTTCTTTTCCTGGAGCTCTTTTATCTCTTCCCTGACCAGCGCGGACATTTCCTCGTCCAGGCCGTCATTCAGCATAGCCTGGGTATCCTCCAGCGATTTACAGACGGCCATGTAATCGGCGTATTTGGTTACTATTTCTTCTATACCGGACCTTTCCTTGGCCAGGGCCTGCAATTGCCTGGGATCGGCCAGTACTTCGGATGAAGCCATCTGCCGGGTAAGCTCTTCAAACCGTTTTTGTATTTTTTCAAGCTGTTCAATCATGCCATTTCCACCACTATAATTATAGGGCTAATCAGGGTTTAAGGCAAAAATATACCCCGGATGCAGGTATTATGACAGGCATCCGGGGTACGAACTACTGGACTAGATGGTCTCTTTTTCGACCTTGAACGTCGCCACGGTTTTTTCCATGGCAACCGCCATCTCTTTTAAAGTCTGTGATGAAGCTACGATTTCTGCGGCTTGAGCACTCATTTCTTCTGCTGAAGCCGAAACCTCTTCAGTGGCAGCGCTGTTCTCTTCAGCGATGCCGGCTACGGTATCTATAGCCCTGGAAACCTGGTCGGCGCTGTTGGCCATGTTTTCGGTTGCCGCCAGGTTTTCATCGGTAACATTTCCAACACTGTCGATGACCTTGACCAGTTCACTGGTAGACTGGTCGATCTGCTGGGTTTTAGCGGAAATCTGGTCGATCTCGGAATTTACATCCCTGGCTGTTTGCAGTATTTGTTCCAGGGACTGGCCGGACTTGACAGCAAGATCGTAACCTTCAGTTACCGCCTCGTTTCCACTGGCCATAACCTCGGTAGCTTCTTTGACTCCTTTCTGAACGCTTCCGATCAGTTCCGCGATCTCCTTGGTTGCGGTCGCGGTGCGTTCAGCCAGCTTCCTTACTTCGTCCGAGACGACCGCGAAACCTCTTCCCTGTTCTCCCGCACGGGCGGCCTCAATAGCAGCGTTCAGGGCCAGGAGATTGGTCTGCGCGGCGATATCGTCGATCACCGCCACGATTTTTCCGATCTCCGCTGAACGTACACCCAGATCTTCTATTTTACAGGCGACTTCTCCGGTTGACTTGCGGATATTTTCCATGCCTGTTAATGTGTATCTTGAATTTTCCGCTCCTGCCTGGGCAAAGTCGGAAGCCTGTTTCGCTCCCTGCGCGGCATGATTGGCGTTGCTGGCTACTTCTGAAATGGTATTGGCAACTTCGCCAATTGATTTCACGGCTTTCTTCACATTGGATGATTGCTCCCTGGCGCCATTGGCCAGTTGAGTGATAACCTCGGTCAGTTGGACGATGGATTTGGCTGTATCCTGGGCGTTGTTGGACTGGTCCTGTGCTCCCCTTGCCATCTGCTGGCTGGATACGGATACCTGCTGGGTTGCCTGGCTGGTCTGCTGGGAAGCTATGGAAAGCTGCTCGCTGGCCGTGGTCAATTGTACGGCATTCTCCTTTAGCTGCGATATCAGGTCGTTTAACCTGTTTCGCATTTCGTTGTATGATTTAGCCATGTCCCCGATTTCATCACTGGACTTGATCTTGACCTTCTCCGTCAGGTCCCATTCGGCCATCCTTTGCAGGGCTTTTTTGATGATATTGGTACGCCCGGCAATACTGGTTGAAAGTACTATTGCGGTAAAAACGGCGGCAATCAATGAAAAGGCACATATTGCTATCATTAATGTCAGGGAGAACTCCCTGGTTGTTTCCAGGTTTATCAGCGCCATATCGGTCGCATTCTTGGATTCTGCGATAGCTGTATCGATATCGCTGATGATTTTACCATCGTTCTCTTTCCATGAGCCGATGTTGGATGTGAAGGCTTCCATGTCCTGGGCTGCATAGGCTTCCATGGTAGCCCTGCCCCATTTAGCCACCTCAGTGGCTTCCGCGATTATGCGGTCATACAGAGATTTTCGTTCCGGTGGAATCACTTCAGCCAGTTTGGCCTGTACCACAGCGGCGCTGTCTATTTGTTGCTGAGCGTCATCCAGGTATTCCTGTGAAGGATTGGCAATGTAGGCCAGGTAGCTTATAGTCTGTTTTTCAGCAAATGCTTTCCATTGCTGCCAGAGATAGTTTTCATCAGAGTCCTGAAATATTTGCCTGGCTGCCTGGTCCGATGTATTCAGAGCATTATACCCGATGCCGAAAATACTCAGCAGCAGCACAATGATAAACATGAACCCCGCTATTATTTTTGTCTTGATGGTTAACTTCATTATCCCCTCCCGGGTTTTGATTTTTCTGTTTTCTTTCGATGCATGAATCCGATGGATTTATTTATTTTCATATTTTACCCCTTTTGTTCTTCCCCCCTTCCAGCATTTTATTTTTTTGTTACGAAGAGCCATGAAATACAGGATCATTTCAACACAGAATCAGCTTTGTTCAGGTTTGTTACAAGGTAATGATAGTTGATTTGAAAATGGGGCAACAACGATAGCAACTTTTAAAATAAGTGGTATGTTTTTACAAAATCATGGGTGCTAAAACCTATTTTGGGCATGTAATTTAGCAGAATACTAGGATGATCCAGAACGATAGTAGGCTCAAAACATTCACCGGATGAGGACTTTACCTGAGGACTAAAGGGCGTCCGTCAGTAATAAATTGTTTTCAGACTGAAGACGGCCAGATACGGCTGCCGGGGCCCAGGCGTGTATTGCGGTTAACAATAACATGATCGCCGAGGACGGATTTTTCGGCGAAACTATTGGCCTCGATCACACAGTCATTGGAAAGAATACTCTCCCTGATGCTGGCCTTCTGATCGAAGCGGTTATTTTGCCAGGTTATTGAAGAATCTATCAGGACATCTTCAGCAATGGTATTACCCCGGCCGATAACCGAGGGCCCGACGATTTTGGCTCCCCGGCTGATGGTGCAATCATTCCCGATGATGACCGGCCCGATAATCTGGGTATCGGGATCGATATTGCAGCTCTGGCCGATATTTGCGGTCTTACCCCGCAACGGGCTGTAACCCTTGACCTCTCCTTGCAGAATATCGCGATGCAGTTGAAGATATTTTTCAGGAGTGCCGATATCTATCCAGTACGATAGAGAGGCATAGCCGTATACAGCCTCGCCCTGGTCAAGCAGGTTGGGAAAAAGCTGGCGTTCAAAACTATAATTCGTCCCGGGAGGGATCCGTTTCAGCACTTCCGGCTCCAGAATATAGGTACCGGCATTGATCATGTTGGTGGTAATCTGGTCCCAGCCCGGTTTTTCCAGAAAGCGGGTTACCCTGCCTTCGGAGGTGGTCTCGATCAGTCCATAGGCAGTAGGATCCTCTACCGGGGTCAATGCAATGGTGGCTATTGCTCTTCTTTGACGGTGGAATTGTAGCATTGCCGTTATGTCCAGATCGGTGAAAATATCACCATTCAATACCAGGAAAGTATCATTTAAATGCCTTTCAGCGTTTTTTACGGCGCCCGCCGTGCCCATCCGCTTTGTCTCGAGAGCATAAACAAGTTTAGCTCCGAAGCGGCTTCCATCCTGGAAATAATCTTCCATGGATTCAGGTAAAAAACCCTGGGCCAGAACAACCTGTTTTGTTCCATGATTGCCCAGGTATCGTATTACATGCTCCAGGAAAGGCGTATTAAGTACCGGAACCATGGCCTTGGGTGTATTGCAGGTCAGGGGCCTGAGACGTGTGGCCTCACCTCCTACCAGAATAAGAGCTTGCATATTTCCCTCGATTATTTATTTTTTACCTGATCTAATACAGACGCACCAGATCATGATACAAACCCCTACTACCCTGATGATGCTGTGGCAACCTCTGGTTGCCGTTTCCGACCTTAAGATAAGGCGGCGTCGGTATTCATCATGACAACAATTTTAAGGCTTGGTGCTATATGCTTCAATTGTTTTTGCGTTTTTATTAGTAACCCGGAGATGATCACTCCAAATAGTCTTTTAGTTTGCGGCTGCGGCTGGGATGACGCAGCTTGCGCAGGGCTTTGGCTTCAATCTGGCGAATACGCTCGCGGGTGACGTTGAATTCCTTGCCTACTTCTTCCAGCGTACGGCTGCGCCCGTCTTCCAGACCGAAACGCAGTTGCAGCACCCGCTGTTCTCTCGGAGTCAGGGTATTCAATACCTCCTCGATCTGTTCCTTGAGGAGCTGGCGGGAAGCCACGTCAGCCGGGGGAAGGGTATTACGGTCTTCGATGAAATCTCCCAGGTGGCTGTCTTCCTCATCGCCGATGGGTGATTCCAGAGAAATAGGCAACTGTGATACTTTGATAATTTCCTCGACCTTTTCGGGCGCTATCTCCATTTCCTGGCCGATTTCCTTGGAGCTGGGCTGCTTGCCCTGTTCCTGGGCGAGACGTCGGCTGACGCGCAGCAGCTTGTTAATGGTTTCTACCATGTGTACGGGTATTCGGATGGTACGTGCCTGGTCAGCGATCGCGCGGGTAATGGCCTGGCGGATCCACCAGGTGGCATAGGTACTGAACTTATACCCTTTGTGATGGTCGAATTTTTCTACAGCGCGTGTAAGCCCGATATTACCTTCCTGAATCAGATCGAGCAGCGACATACCCCGGCCGATATGTTTCTTGGCTACGCTGACGACCAGTCGCAGGTTGGCTTCAATAAGGTGTTTTTTGGCTTTCTGAGATTCCTGATCGGTATTGGCAAAATACTGCTCAAGCTGGCTCTCGAAATTGTGAATGGCGGCGACAAAGTGGTCCTCTTTCAGTATCTCTGTCATACGTGAGAAAGGGATGTCTTCATCAATAATATCCAGCACCTGCGGAGGCAGGATATTGATATTGATCGAAGCGTTGATGATGATTTGTTCTGTGTCCAGGACACTCCTGTTGATTTGAGTGGCTACCTTCTGGATCAGTTCAGGCATAATTTCGGCGTCGATGCTTTCCCTGTATTCTTTATTCGTAATGGTCCCGATGAAGCTGTTGTTGGTTGTTAATCCCAACTCTTTTTGAATGACATGGATAATCTCTTCTTGCCGGGCGAGTTCTTCCAGAATGTTTAAAATAATCTCAGCGTAGGAGGGCAAGCGTCCGTGTTTCTTTAACCAATCAGCCTGGATTTCACCGATACGGCGTCCCTCTTCCATACGCTTGGCCAGTATTTTTTCATCGTCTGCGGTCAGCAGCGGTACCCTGCCGATCTCGTGCAGATACATGCGTACCGAGTCGTCAATAACTTCCTGTTCTTCCAAACGTTCAAGAGGAATTTCAGGTTCGAGTTCGGCTGATACATCGGGCTTTTCAAGCTCCAGACTATCCGGTTCTCCCCAGGCCGGAAGCGGCTCTGATAAATCATCCATACCCGTTTCTTTCTCATCTTCATCTTCATCTTCCGGTTCATCTTCCGGCGGATGTTCGTCGCTCAGGTCAGGTTCGTTGGTATCAACATCAAGAGCTTCATGAGGAGGAACCCTGTCTACCTCCTCATCCACGTCCTCCTCTTTTTCCAGATCTGCGTCGAGATCCCAATCCGCATTATTTTTAGGGTCTTTCATTTTTTTCCTCTTTCCCTGCTTTGGCTCGCATATCAAAAATTTTTTTCAGTTCTTCCTCCACGTGGGTGCCATCTTCCTGCAGCCGGGCAAGGACTGAGTCCCGGTTGCCGGATTCGGCCTCAAGCGCCAGTGTTTCCTCCTGCCGGCGTTTTAGTCCGCGCAGGAACCTCTCTCTTAAACGTAGTACGCAATCGGTGTATCTTGATTCGATATCATCCCCGGGCAGGTTCCTGCAAGATAGGTTATCCACGTGTTCCCTTATCAAAGGGTCCAGTGATTCTTTTATTCCTGCTGGGTCATCCGTCTTCTGCCACTTTTCAAATATTATCCGGTTTTCACTATTTTCAAAATATTCAGCCAGTAAATCGACTGATCCGGTCTTGATTTCCGGGCGTTGAATCAATATTGCCAGCGCGTATTCTTCAAGCGGATTTGAGCTCAGTGATCGCGTGGCCTTTTGTACGGCCTGGGATTTTGTTTCTCTGGCTTTGCGGTCAGGCCTTACACGGCCCAGCATGGCTTCCAGTTTTTGGACATCGATTGCTATTGCCAGTGCCAGTTTGGTTAAGTAATGTTCCTGCCGCATACCTGCTTTCACCCCGGCAACAAGCGGTAAAAGCCGGTTGACAGCCTCCGTTTTTCCCCGGGTACTCTTCATATCCAGTTTAGACGTAACAAAAGAGATAGTGTAGTCAATTACAGGTACTGCCTTCCCTACCAGCGATTTCCATGATTCAGGATCGGCCTTGATGACCTCATCCGGGTCTTTTCCATCCGGCAGGCTGATTACTTTTACCTCGGTATCCAGGCTGTTTTCATATTCGACGCAGCGCATGGCGGCTTCCTCTCCGGCTGTATCCGGGTCAAGCGCCAGGGCGATGTTTCGAGTTAATTTTTTGATTTGATTGATCTGCCTTTCGGTGATAGCTACTCCCATGGGTGCGATAACATTGGATATTCCGTACTGGTGGGCTGCAATTACATCCATATATCCTTCTACCAGCACTGCCTGGTTTTCCTGCCGTATAGCGGATTTGGCCAGGTGGATGCCATAGAGACATCCGCTTTTATCAAAAACTTTGGTCTGCGGAGAATTGATGTACTTAGGTTGTTTGTCGGAAGCCGGCTCCAGCACACGCGCCCCGAAACCAACCACACGGCCTCTATCGTCCATGATAGGAAACATGACATGGTCCCTGAAGCGGTCGTAAGTCCTTTCTGCATCCTCACTCCGGATAATCAGACCGGCCTCCAGTAAGTCGTTTTCTCCTAATCCCTTTTCACTCAGGTATGATTTCAATGATTCCCAGCCCGGCAGGCTGTAACCGAGTTGGAAAGAGGCTATACTATTATCCGTCAGTCCACGGCCTCTAAGGTAATCAAGAGCGCGCTGTCCGGCCCTGGTATTGATAAGCAGATGATGAAAATATTGCGAAGCCGCCAGGTTGGTTGAAATAACATTTTCACGGGCTTTGTCTTCAGCTTCAGCCTTGGCAGGAGAAGGAATGACGACTCCGCTTTTTTCCGCCAGAAAACGCAGGGCATCACCGAAATCCAGACCTTCTTTTTTCATGATAAAGGAGAAAACATCTCCCCCGGTGTTGCAGGCCCCGAAACAGTGCCAGGTCTGCTGCTCCGGGTAAACAAAGAAGGATGGTTTCTTTTCACTGTGGAAGGGACAGGGAGCACGCAAAGCTCTACCTGATCTGGTAAGCTGAACGTATTGCCCGATGATTTCCACAATATCTGTTTTTTGTTTTATTTCGTCAATTATTCCCATTACGCGATCACGTCCGGCTTGATAAAAATGCACTGACAACCCGTAATCATTACAGTTTAATATCGGAAACTCCTCTCCTCCGGTCTCACCTCCCTGCCCTTCTGCTGTTATATAATAGAGGAAAGGAAAAAGGATCCCGATTCTTCATTATCGATGAAATTGAATTATTTTTGAAAAAATGGTAGCAATAACATTATACTTCCAGACCGGAAGATAAAAAAGGTATATATAACGCAATAAGCCCGGTATTTATCCTGATCCTAATTCCCGGGCTTTTCTTTGAGCATATTGATCGGTCATCCCGGCGATATAGTCCGTTACATTCTGCGCCGGTTCGGATTGAAACGAGTTGTATTCAGGCGGTAATAGCCCGGGATGCAGGTTGAAAAAATCGTAAAGGAAACGGACTATTTTGCGGGCATCCTCAGCTTCTTTCTGCTGTGAAGTAACAGTATATACCCGCTCGTGCAGAAACCGGAGCATCAGGAATGTGGCCTGGCGTATATCATCACTCATATTGATGGCTGGAGTATGAGTGACGTCCTCACCCCTGGCATTCCACGAGTTTTCGACGATATCGCAGATCAGGGTATTAATCCTTTCCGACCGGGAATTACCCAGCAGCCGGGTCGAGTCCCTGGGCAGATCTTCTTCACGGAGAAGACCTGAGCGGACGGCGTCATCGATGTCATGATTTATATAGGCCACGATATCGGATATCTTGCAGATTTCACCTTCCAGCGTGCCGACCTTTCCCCAGTTGTCGCCCATAATCTCAATGACCCTGGTTTTGGAGTGGTTGAGTATGCCGTCGCGCACTTCCCAGGTTAAATTCAGTCCTTTGCCGTTGTTTTCCAGGCAATCGACAATCCGCAGGCTCTGTTCGTTATGCCTGAATCCTGAGGGATGCAGCTCGTTCAAGACCTCCTCCCCGATATGCCCGAAAGGGGTGTGTCCCAGGTCGTGTCCCAGGGCAATGGCTTCCGTCAGGTCCTCGTTCAGGTTCAGCGCCCGGCTGATCGTACGGGCTATTTGAGATACTTCCAGGGTATGTGTCAAACGTGTAACATAATGATCGCCGATAGGCGCTACAAAGACCTGGGTCTTATGCTTCAACCGGCGGAATGAATTACAGTGGATAATACGGTCCCTGTCACGCTGATACTCCAGGCGTACCGGACTGGGGGATTCAACTAACAGTCTTCCCCGGGAGAGCACGCTTCTTGAGGCAAAGGGAGAGAGATATTCCTCTCTCCCCTCCAGAAAATTCCGGACGCTGTCCAGATGGCTAGGCATCTGATTTCTGTTTTTCTTCAATCCTGGCGATAATCTCACGAGTTACATCGATCATATCCGGACTTACTGAAACGGAAGTAATACCCCATTGCACCAGTTTTTCGGTTAACTCGGGATATACGGAAGGAGCCTGGCCGCAGATCGAACAGGTAATCCCGGCTTTTTTAGCTGCGGTAACGGCTTTCTCAACCGCTATGAGTACGGCTTCGTTGCGTTCATCGAAGATATTGGACAATTTCTGGCTGTCTCTATCCGTACCCAGTATAAGCTGGGTCAAATCGTTGGAACCGATGGAAATTCCATCTAGTCCTACCTCGATAAATTTCTCGATCAGGAAGATGGTGGAAGGTACCTCAACCATCATCCAGAGTTTGAAATCTTTAGAGCGCAATAGTCCCTCTGATTCGATTATTTCCCGGCAGTCAGCCAGTCCGGATACCGTACGGACGAAGGGTATCATAACATAGAGATTGTTGTATTTTTCTCGTACTCTTTTAATAGCTTCGATTTCAAGCTGGAATACATCAGGTTCTTTCAGGTACCTGGAACAACCCCGGTAACCCAGCATAGGGTTTTCCTCTACGGATTCATATTCCTGACCGCCTTTTAGATTGCGGTATTCGTTGGTTTTGAAATCAGATGTGCGGTAGACTACCGGCCTGGGATAGAAGGCTTTTGCGATGGTATTGACTCCCGCGTACAGCTTGTCGATGTACTCGCTGCCCCTTTTCTGACTCAGCATATAGCGTGGGTGCTCACCGATCTGGCTCATGATAAATTCAGCCCTGAGCAGGCCGACACCATCCACGTTCCGGGAGGCAACCGTTTCCGCCAGATCAGGTTGGGCCAGGTTGACGTAAACCCTGGTCTTTGTCTTCAGATTTTGCCTTAAAGTAATTGAGGGTGCTTGTTGAAGGTTAATAGGGACTACGTTGCCTTCGTAAATCTTCCCTGAAGAACCATCTACCGTGACCGTCTGTCCTTCTTTAAGTGTGGATGTGGCTTTGGTGCAACCCACTATGCAGGGTATACCCAGCTCACGGCTGACGATAGCGGCGTGGGAAGTTCTCCCGCCCTGGTCGGTTACAATGGCTACCGCTCTTTTCATGGCCGGAACAAAGTCCGGTGTCGTCATTTCGGCGACCAGCACGTCGCCCTTTAATATTTTATCGATATAACTGGCGTCTTTAAGTATCTTAACCGGTCCGCTGCCCATTCCGGGGCTGGCTGGTGAACCTGACAGCAGTACAGGTGCCGCTCCCAGCTCTGAGTGGTCTTCGCCTGCGTTATCTTTGATGGTGGTAACCGGCCTAGCCTGGGTAATGTACAATTGTCCTTCTTCCTTGGCCCATTCTATATCCTGCGGGAAAGCATAATGTTCTTCAATATTCTTCCCTATCATTGCCAGCTTGATTACGTCTTCATCAGTTATTTTCTGGCTGCTCTGAAGCGAATCAGGTATGGGAGACTTAATATTCAGATGCCCGCTTTGACTGACGGGATTCTTGATCAACTGCCATTCCTGTTTATTGACCTTTTTTCTGATAATACGTAAATCTTCCTTGTCCACGATAAAAAGGTCGGGAGTTACCTCCCCTGAGACAATAGCTTCACCCAGACCCAACACGGCCTCTATTACTATCTTGCCTTTATCGGAGGTAACCGGTTCTAACGTAAACATCACACCGGAGGCTTGAGATTGGACCATACGCTGTACAGGTACGGCTATTCCTACCTTGAAATGGTCGAAATTCCGTTCTGCCCTGTAGAAAATTGCCCTGGCATTGAAAAGAGACGCCCAGCAGCTTTTGACAGCATCGACAACGCCCTCTTCGCCTTGAACATTAAGGTAAGTACTCTGTTGTCCGGCAAAGGACGCATCCGGAAGGTCTTCTGCCGTAGCTGATGAGCGGACAGCTACCAGTCCTTCACCCATCTTTTTGTATGCTTCCCTGATCTCTCCTGCCAGGTCGGAAGGAACGGTACAGTCCAATATTATTTTCTGTATCTCCTCTGCAACCTTTTGGAGCAGTTTGCTATTGTGGGGGTCAAGCGGTTCCAGCTTATGGCGGATTTGTTCAGCGATGTGAGTCTGTTCGATAAACTGGTAGTAAGCATCTGCTGTAACAATAAAGCCCTGGGGTACCGGAATTCGTGCCTGGGTCAACTCACCCAGGTTGGCCCCTTTTCCGCCTACCGAGGCTATGTCTTTTTTGTCGACCTCGGCAAACCATACAATAGCCCTGTTCGACTGACTCATTTCTGGCTCTCCTCCTTGCCTATTAGTTTCAAAATGTCGTGGAGACAGGAACGAGGTTAAAAACTTATATTATAATAGCAGGTATTATTATACCACAATAGGATTATTATGCTAGATTCTTTTACGATGGTCATCTGAGCTGAGAAATAGTGCGGATACCTGAAGCCTAAAGATAAGCGGATCATTTCCACAATTAATTATAATAAATTATACATTAATCTGTCCATACTGGTTTTTCAGCAGCAGAAAACCATATTACCTGTAAACGGAATAAATTGTATTCAGGTAAACGCCAACCGGGGAAGGGTATTTTGATACGAATGCCCTTTGAATTAAGGCTAAATGGCAGTAATGGACTATGAAAAATGTGCTATAACTTTATTGTTAACCGCCGGAGCGGGAACTAAAATGGGCATGGTATAGAGAAAAGGCAGGAGTATTTAATGCGAAAGCCACGTATACTTGTCGCAGATGATGAAGTGGCGATACGGAAGTTTGTTAGGGCTAATCTCGAAGCCCGGGATTATGAGACTATCACCGTAACGGATGGGAGCGAGGCTATTGCCACAGTTGAAAAAGAACTTCCGGACCTGGTTATTCTGGATATCATGATGCCCAAGCTGGACGGATTCCAGGTTTGTCACAGAATCCGTGAATGGTCGCAGATTCCGATAATCATGCTCAGCGCCAGGAGCGGGGAGATAGACAAGGTTAAATGCCTGGAAATGGGGGCGGATGACTATATTACCAAGCCATTCGGAGTAGATGAGCTCATGGCCCGGGTTAAAGCTGTCATGCGTCGTGTTAAGTCTTCCCGTGAAAATACCAGCGTACCGGTCTATAGTTACTCCGGTCTGATAGTTGACTTTTCCAAACACCTGGTTACTTTAAACGGCAAGAACGTTAACCTCACGGCTACCGAATATAAAATGCTGTCTTATCTGGCGATGAATGCGGGCCGGGTTATAACGGCGACCCAACTGCTTGACCATGTTTGGGGTGAAGAATATTCCGGCGCCGACCATCTTCTTCAGGTTAACATCGGCAGGCTCAGGCAAAAGCTGGGTGATAGCGCCCGCAATCCTGTATATATATTGACCAAAGCCGGAATAGGATATATGCTGGCCAGGAACAATTAGCAATCAGGTCAGAATCCGGGAACGCAACCCGGAGCCCGTACCATTAATATCGGTACGCAGGTTCTTCTGAAGACCCTTTCCGTTACACTCCCGCTTGCCCAGCGGCTGATGCCGGACCGTCCATGGCTGGCCATAATAATTAGATTTATCTCATTTTGTTCGGCAAAGCTGACAATCGCCTCAGCCGGATTGCCCAGCAGTACTGAAATACGTATGTTAAGACCTTTTTTAGTCAGTCCGCGCTGGATCCTGTGAAGGTATTTATCCGCCTGGCTGTATTTCTTCCCAACATCTCTAATCCAGGTGGTCTTGTCAGAGGGCTGGTCGGCTGTGGATACAACCATCTGGCCGGATAAAATAGCCGACTGACTCAAGACCTGGTAGTCCGCTGTACTCTTACCCGCCAGTCCCAGATTTCCCGACAGGTTCAGGTTTTCTTTCACCCTTATTTTCTCTGTGACGCTTACCAGTATTACTTCCTGAGCAGCGCATCCCGAAGCAACGGCTTCTACATGAGGAAGCACACATTCAGCCAGTTTAGAACCATCCAGAGGTACCAATATCCTGGTATACATTGACAATTCACCCCCTTATTCAATCCTTATTAAATACATTGTATGCTATTGGAATGAATCTTGCTGTGATATTACTTGGGCTGGGCGCGGAACCTGGGCCTGTTTTTGCCGTATCGAAGGGCCTGCTGAAGAGAAAAGGAATTCAGATCGAAGCTATAACAGATAAAAAAGGAGCGCCGGCCCGGCGCTCCTTCAGGATAAACGCAATGCTTTATCTAACGTTGTTGACATGACCGCAATGTGGACAGCGTACCTGGGGCTTATTATAGCTGGGGGGTAGTCTCAGGGTTGTCCCGCAGTCTTCACAGTTGATAGTCCTGTACTTGTTCATACGCCACATCAGGTTTGATGTTTCACGCGTGCGATCGATCTGGTCCTCTATTTCTCCGGCAAGTGCTCCGGGTGAGGCCTGTCTGATAGGCGCCTCGCTCTGTGCGGCAAGGGCTGAAGCGGGCATGACCCTGGAACCCGACACCTTCTGATAGGACTTTTCGTAGTCCCTGAAGGAGCTTCCCGACATGGAACGTAAAATCCGGATCCTTTCCTCCAGCGGGGGATGGGTGGCGAAGAGGTCGTTTACCGCCATTCCCTTTTTGTAAAAGGGATTGCTGATATACATGGGCGCAGTGGCTTTATTGGCGGACTTGACCTGGGTGCTGTTGGTCCTCAGCTTTTCCAGTGCCGAGGCCAGACCTTCGGGATAACGTGTATAGAGTGCGGAGGATGCATCAGCCAGGTATTCCCGTTTTCGCGATATGGTGAAATAGATCATCTGGGCGACAAGCGGCGCTACTATCATCAATACTATTCCGACTAATACGATTATGATCTGGGCGCCGCCCCCGCCTCCCGAAGAGGAGGAGCTTCTCCGATTACCTCCGTACATACCACTGAAGATCATTACCCGTGAAGCGTAAAAGGCCAGGATTACTATTGCTCCCAGCATTATGCTGGCTATCAGCATGAGACGGATGTCCCGGTTTTTTATGTGACCGATTTCATGGGCGATGACTCCCTGAAGTTCATCCCGGTTGAGCTTGTTTAGCAGACCTGATGTAATAGCCACAGAGGCGTGTTCCGGGCTCCGCCCTGTGGCGAAAGCATTCAGTGCCGGGTCGTCGATAATATAAACATCCGGCATCTTCTCCAGGCCTGATGCTATTTTCATCTCCTCGACCACGTTATAAAGCCGGGGGTGGTCCTTGGGGCCGATCTTTTTGGCCCCTGACATGGTGAGTATGATGCTGTCACCCTGGAAAAGGGCAACCAGCCACATGATTCCCCAAACGGCAAGTGCGATGATGAGCCCGGCAACAGCACTGCCGATTAAAAACACACCTATGACATAACCGATGGCCAGCAGCAGGGCTCCCATAGCTATAATCATCAGCATGGACCGTATCTGATTGGATTTAATCTGTTCCCACATGATATTTATTCTTCGGTTTTATTTGGTACCTTTTGAAAAACTGACTTTTGGCGCTTCCCGTTCTGCGGCTGCAGTCACTTCAAAGAAATCGCTCAGTTTAAAATTGCCCATTCCAGCCACGATATTGGAAGGAAACATCTGGATTTTATTGTTGTAGCGCAGCACAGAATCATTGTAGTATTGCCGCGAAAAACTGATCTTGTTTTCAGTGGATGTCAGCTCTTCCTGCAACGCCAGGAAATTTTCATTGGCTTTCAGATTAGGATAGTTTTCGACCACGGCCAAAAGGCGGGACAAAGCGCTGCTGAGAGCACCCTCAGCCTTGGATATTTCTGCCACATTGGCCCCTGAAGAAAGCGACTGCGCCAGATTACGGGCGTTGGTAACGGCCTCAAGCGTGCCGCGTTCATGTTCCATGTAACCTTTTACTGTCTCAACCAGGTTTGGTATCAGGTCATGCCGTCTTTTAAGCTGGACATCAATCTGTGCCCAGGCATTTTTGACCTGATTGCGCAGGCCGATCAGACCATTGTACATAGCGATGTAAATGATGAGAAGAAGGACAATGATTACGCCTATTATGATGCCGATAATTGCACCTGCAGCCATTAATAACCTCCTTAATACTATTCGGGGAATTTACTGGCCGGCATAATATTCCGGTCAGGCTTATTTATGAGTAGCTTTAAAAGCTTCGCCAAGAAATGAAATTACATCTATTGACCCGGGTTTTGCCACTTGTTCCAGCACCTGGTGCAGTTCACCCCCGTCGAACCAGAGTCCGTCACCTGAAGGACAGCTATCGATTAATACCTTATCCTCCTTACCGATCCAGACCTTGTCCATAGTTTTACGGCAGATGGGACATTTGCGCCCTGCTTCACTCACCCGGGCTTTGCGGGTCTCCAGCAATTCGTTCCCTGCCAGCTCTGCACCCTGTGCTTTCAGGGCGCTTACCAGAAGGTCTATTTCGCCGCTGTCAAACCAGACTCCGGAACATTCCAGACAGAAGTCCAATTCGATGCGATTATGCTCTACGATGATCATATCACTCTTGTCTACGGGGCAACGCATAGTTTTATCCTTTCAATCCTCTTAATATAAGTGTACGGATAAAAGGTGATTTATGTCAATAGATTTAATTTTAGCATTCCCGCGGTACGGTTAACAAAAAATACGGGTAAAATTTTACTCCCGGAACTAAAATATAAGTACGGATGAGAAATCATGAAAGGAACGGATGATCGTCGCCTGGTGTTGTTGTATATTTACCTGGCTGCGGGAGTATTCTTCTTGGGGACGGGGATCACCTTCCTGATACTCTGCATTTGTGCGTATTATCGTGTGGAAATCGTGCGAAATTTATGGTTGCTGGCAATTCCACCTATATCCTCACT
Source organism: Dehalococcoidales bacterium (assembly GCA_016926695.1). Next base: position 45,332 of record JAFGOB010000154.1, read on the forward strand.
GTTTATCAACGTTTTCCTGATTGAGCTTTATAAAAAATTGACCAGGAACTGAAAGGCTATCTCACACACAACGTAAGACGGCTTTAAACCGGCCATGTCCCGGATCAGGAGTTTCTGATTACTTCGCAGCCCATAAAGGGCTGAAGTATGTCGGGAACGCGGATGCTGCCGTCAGCCTGCTGATAATTTTCCAGTATAGAGATAAGGACTCTGGGCAAGGCCAGACCGGAACCGTTAAGGGTGTGGACAAATCTCGGTTTTTCATCCGGGGACGGACGGAAGCGGATATTGGCCCTTCTGGCCTGGAAATCACCGCAGTTGGAACAGGAGCTGATTTCCAGCCACTCGTTCTGCCCCGCGGCCCACATCTCGACATCATAGGTCTTCATGGAGGAGAAGCCGATATCCGAGGTATTGAGCAGTTTAATACGGTAAGGCATTTTGAGTTTGCGGCAGATGTCTTCTGCGTCAGCCACCAGTTTTTCAAGTTCGTTCATTGAAGTGGAAGGTTCCACTAGTTTATACATTTCTACTTTGTCGAACTGATGGCCGCGTTTAATACCCCGCGTATCCTTTCCGGCGGACATTTTTTCCCTTCTGAAACAGGCTGTATAAGCCACGTAGTAAAGGGGCAGCATTTCAGCCGGCAGGACCTCGTCACTGTGCAGGCTGGTGATGGGTACTTCAGCAGTCGGGACAAACCAGAGGTCATCCTCGACGTCCCGGTAGAGATTGTCGGCGAACTTGGGAAGATTGCCGGAGGCCTGCATGGTATCTCTTTTTACCATGAAGGGCAAATATACCTCTTTATAACCGTGTTCCCGGGTGTGTATATCCAGGAAAAAGCTGATAAGGGCTCTTTGCAATCTGGCACCCGGCCCGTTTAAAACATAGAAACGCGTACCGGAAAGTTTGACCCCGCGTTCGAAATCGATAATACCCAGCTTCTCGCCAAGCTCCCAGTGAGGAAGAGGTTTGAAGTCAAATTGAGGGAGTTCGCCTTCGTTGCGCAGCACAACGTTATCATCTTCACTGACGCCCACCGGTACGGACTGATCGGGTATGTTGGGAATGCCCAGAAGCAGCTCTTTCAATGTCGCTTCCATCAAACCGGTTTCCGTCTCAAGCTCACTTATCATGTCTCTCAGTTTGCGGCCTTCCTCCGGGGACATTTTACCGCCTTTGCGTGTATGACGGAGATTCTCCAGTTCGGACATTTTTTGCCTGCGTTCCTGGTCGATTTTCAGTATCTCATCCACGGGAGCGGTATCTCTGCGATGCTCGACTGCCTGGCGGACCAGGTCCGGATTTTCACGTATGGTTTTTATGTCAATCATTACGAACTCCTGAAAAGCATTAATTCAAGACCCGCTTTCATTTATTCAGACTTTTCTCTCAAAGCAGGGAAAAGAATGACTTCACGAATCGACTGCTGGTTGGTCAAGAGCATAACCAGTCGGTCAATGCCTACGCCCAGGCCGCCGGTAGGCGGCATGCCATGTTCCATGGCCTGAACAAAGTCTTCATCCATGATGGGTGTCTCTTCATCACCCGCTTCCCGTTCTTTCATCTGCTGTATGAAGCGCTGCCGCTGGTCTACAGGATCGTTCAGCTCCGTGAAAGCATTGGATATCTCCATCCCTCCGCAATATCCCTCGAAACGCTCTACCAGGTGCTCGCTGCCGGGCTTCTTTTTAGCCAGGGGTGACAGCTCTACGGGGTAATCATAGAGAAAAACGGGTTGTATCAACTGCGGATCGACATATGTAGAGACGAGCTCATCTATCAGTTTGCCTCTTGTCCTGGTCACGTCGAACTGCATGCCCCTGCGCAGCATTACCGCCTTCAGGGATTCGGTATCGGGAAAATCTTCAATATCCAGGCCGGCGTATTCAATAATAGCCTGACGCATTTCGATCCGTTTCCATGGTGGGGTAAAATCGATTATCTGGCCGTCGTATTCCACCTGCATGGTTCCCAGCACCTGCCGGCAGACGGCTGAAAACATCTCCTCGACCATTTTCATAACATCCCGGTAATCCGCATAGGCCTCGTAGGTCTCCAGCAGGGTGTATTCCGGGTTGTGCTTGAAATCGATGCCCTCGTTACGGAAAACTCTGCCGATTTCATAGACCTTGTCGAAACCTCCGATGATCAATCTTTTCAGATGCAGCTCCAGGGCGATGCGCAGATTGAAGTCACGGTCCAGGGTATTATGGTGAGTTATAAAGGGGCGCGCGGTAGCTCCCCCCGCCTCGGCTTGAAGGACCGGTGTCTCGACCTCTAAAAACCCCCTCTGGTTTAAAAAATCGCGCACGGCGGTGATGATCTTGCTGCGTGTTTCGAACACCTTTTTAGCGTCGGGATTGGCAATCAGATCGAGATAACGCTGCCGGTAGCGTTTTTCCACATCGCTGAGACCGTGCCATTTCTCAGGCAGGGGCTGAAGAGATTTTGCCAAAAGGGTAAAACCGCGGACTTCTATGGTAGGTTCGCCTGAGCGGGTTAAAAACAGTTTGCCCTCTGCGCCCAGAATATCGCCGATATCTATTTCCCTGACATGATCATATTGATCACCCAGGTTATTGATGCGGAAAAAGAGCTGTATTCTGCCGCTGCCGTCTCGCAGGTCCATAAACGTGGTCTTGCCCATGCCCCTTTTAGAAAGTATGCGACCGGCCACGTTGACCGTTTGTTCCTGTGATAGCAGTGTCTCTTTATATTGCTCGATCATGTCCAGTGCCTGCCGGGTGGTATGAGTACGGTGGTAGCCGTAAGGGTAGGGTTCAATCCCGGCCTCGCGCAGAGATGCCAGTTTGTTGAGCTTTTGCTGTGTTATGTCATCTATTGTTGGCGCCATAATAGTACGTTTTCCTCATTGCTTTCAAGCGTATTCGACCCGGTCCTCCAGGACCGGATGGATGGGATAATTATAGCCTGTTCGGAAGCCGGTAGTAAAGAAACCTGCCTGGTTATATTTTACTTTAAGAGCAAAAGGTTGCATGAGAACGGCTTTATCTACGTGACTCCGGTCATGCCCTGGATATATATGCCCTGACAATTGTCATGGTGGAACATTAGCCGGATCACATACGGCGCGAATTCAGCGTGACTCCGTACACTGTCGGCCCGTTGTTTCAGGAGCTAAGCTTAAGTAAATAAATTAAGAAATACTAAAAGAAATGCTGACGGAGAAAAAGGGATATTAACTGGTTCTTAATTATTTACCTTTAAGATTGGAACATAACGGTATAGAGAAAAAGGTACGGAATATATTAACGGGAAAAAAGAAACAACAGCCCCTGTATTATCCAGGGGATGACGGAGGTGGGTACGATGTGGAGATATAAAGGATGTCCGCGCTGTCACGGAGATATTTTTATAGAAGAAGATGTGGATGCCAGCTACCTGAAATGCCTTCAATGCGGCTATGAGAAGGCGCTGAATACAGAGGTTATACATGGAAGAAAGAAGAGCTTTCACAGAAAAAGAAGATTGGTCGGCTCGCTGGTATGAAGTCGTCCGGCGCTATATTACCGGGAAGTATCGGTAGAACTTTTTAGTTTTTTATCCCGGATCATCAAGCTTAGGGGAAGGGAAGCCAGGGCCAGGAGTCCCCAGAAAATAATTGGCAGACCGGGATCGATGGATTCCAGGCTGTTGCCCAGGGGAGGCGCAGCAAAGGCGCCCAGCATGCCGATAGTGGTTGTCAGACCCATAGCGGTGCCTCCATAGGTCCCGCCGACACCCTTGATCTGCATGACCAGGGTATTGGAAAGCGCCGGGGCTCCGCTCCGCAGAAAACCGCTGAGAATCAGCAGGACAAAAATCCAGTTTCCCCGGATAAAGGGTAAAACAATCAATCCGAGCGATAGGGCCAGCATGGAAAAAACGAAAAAAGGCTTTTGTGCATGCAGTCGGTTAGCCAGCAATACCATCGGAATCATGCCTATCAGTCCCATAGCCGTTACAACTGTAACCGCCGTATCTGAGGCAACATCGGTCCAGCCCATGTTGCGCAGATAAAGCGCCAGGTATCCGCCGAAACCCGTCATGGAACCCATAAAGGTGAGCTGGAGAAAACCCCATACCCATACCTCTTTGATCCTGATAACCCTGGACAGGGCCTGCCCAAGGGGTATCGATGAGGCGGATAGTCCGGACGATTCGCTTTTTTGGGGTTCCCTGCCGGTAAACAGCCACAGAAAGCCGACCAGTACCGATGGAGCACCCAGGAGGAATAAAACATTTCTCCAGCCTCCCAGCAGGGGAGAGAGTACGGTCGCGCTGAGCATTGTACCGGACATGGAGCCGATAGTCATAAAAATCTGGAGGAAGACATTGGCCATGCCAAGCTGGCTCCGGCTGAACCAGACCACGGTGGTTTTGGGAGCGACGGTGAAGACGACCGTGGCCATAAGACCGAAAATGAAGCTGGTAGCGGCCATGGTAAGAAAATTAGCGGAAAAACCCCGCAGTGCACAAAAAACACCGGCCAGAAGACAGGCTACGGTGAGTGTCCGTTTGACCCCGAAACGGTCGGCCAGCAGGCCTCCGGGAAGGCTGACGAATACTCCTGCCAGCGGGTCCATACCCCAGATAGTCCCGATGGAGACCATGCTGAGGTTGAGGTCGAGAGATATCTCTTTAAACAGAACGGGCAGGCACATCCTGTCCATGCCGGTGACAATGCCGTAGGCCAGCATAGCCAGTACCAGGATATACCATTTGTATCTGGATTTTTTCAGGAGATCAGGCATTAGAGCGGAGACTTACTCTCCCGGACCTCTCAATATAATATCCCCTCCTCCCATTAAAAAGAATGAGGGGTCTTAATTTATTTATTTTTGCTAACTATTTGTGTGTGTTTCTTGTATTTTTTTGAGGACGTCCTCCATATTCTTTCTTAATAATATTTTCCATATTTTTTAGTATACTTGGAAGTTGTTGATCATGTATTTTTAACAGTACTTTTTCGTTTTTGCTCACTTCATATAGATATTTGTCAATGAGTCTACTTAGTTTATAATTTGATAATCGCTTCTTTTCACTATCAATCCTGGTAAAAATATTTCCTCTCTGTGATTGAGTTGTTAGTCTAGAGTATTTGTCCAACAAATCTGCTAAATCATCATAGGTTTCCCATATTTCTGACCTACTACAGTATGAAACTATTACCTTTTTCTGTAGAACGAGATATAAGAAATATATGCTAGCCATTGTACTTACGGCGATAATTCCCCAACCAATTTGCGGATAAACTATATCAGCTAACGATAGTCCAATTGCTATACAATCGCCGATGATAGTAATGCCGATCCCAATAACGGTATCATTTGACAAATCTCTACCTCCATCGTTAAAAGATAGGTTATATCGTTGTGATACCGTTTATTGTTACAGACCTTTCTTTACCACAAAGGCAGCCAGGTCGGCCAGCCGGCAGCTATATCCCCACTCATTATCGTACCAGGAGATGACTTTGACCAGGTTGTCTCCTATCACCATGGTATTGGGGGCATCCACGATGGAACTGGCGCTATTGCCCTTGAAGTCCATGCTTACCAGCTCTTCTTCGCTGTATACCAGTATGCCTTTCATGGATCCTTCGGCGGCGGCTTTGAGGGCCGCGTTGACCTGTTCCGCCGTAGCTTCTTTTGCCAGTTCGGCTACCAGGTCAACAATGGATACGGTTGGTGTGGGCACCCTTATAGCGAATCCATGCAGCTTGCCCTTGAGTTCTGGCATGACCAGTGAAATAGCCTTGGCTGCCCCTGTAGAGGTGGGAATAAGGCTCATTCCGGCTGAGCGGGCGCGGCGCAGGTCTTTATGCTGCTGGTCGAGTATTCTTTGATCGTTGGTATAGGAATGGATGGTTGTCATCAACCCTTTAACGATGCCGAAGTTCTGCTGGAGGACCCTGGCTACAGGCGCCAGACAGTTGGTAGTACAGGAGGCATTTGAGATGATGTTGTGACTGGCGGCATCGTATCTATCATCATTGACTCCCAGTACGATGGTAACATCTTCCCCCTTGGCGGGTGCGGAGATCAGTACTTTTTTTGCCCCGCCCTTGATATGAGCGGCTGCTTTGGAAGCATCGGTAAACAGACCGGTGGACTCAATTACTACCTGTATGCCAAGCTCCCGCCAGGGGATATTCTGTGGATCGCGTTCGGCATAGACCCGGATTTCCTTCCCGTCTACCGAGAGAGAATTTTCACCGGCGGCAACCTCGCCGGGATACTGTCCGTAACTGGAGTCCCATTTGAATAAATGTGCGTTCGTTTTTGTATCGGTGAGATCGTTAACGGCCGCGACTTCCAGTTCACCCTGATGATAGCGGTTGATAGCTCTGAGGGTAAGTCTGCCCACGCGTCCGAAGCCGTTAATTCCTACTCTGGTTGTCATCTGTTTTACCTCCTTAACAGTTCAAAATATCAAATAGAGAAAAAGATCTTATCCAGGTTTTTGATAATATATCGTACCATCACGAACTGATTTGGTCAGCCTGCCGGCATAGGCCAGTTCATCCAGGTGGGCGGTGGTCTGAAGAACGGCAAAACGTTTGTCCCACCCGGAGAGCCTGATCCAGTTATCGGTCTTTTTATCCGCCGATAAAGCAATCAGTTTGGAAATCTCGTAAGAGGTTTTCGGGGTGGAGTCCCGGAACAGTTTGAAAACATCCTGGCTTTTCTTGATATTATGCTGAACGATCGCATCTATCCGCTGGCAATGACCGGAAAAAACATCTTCGTGACCGGGTAAGACCAGATCGACCTCAATTTCCTTCAGTGCCAGGATGGAGTCCAGGTATTGCCGGATAGGATTTTGAATGTGCTGGACATGCAGTGCTGCATTGGTATCGATAGTGGGCAGGAGTACATCGCCGCTGAACAACAGCTTTTTTTCCTGTTCATAGTACGAACAATGACCGGGAGTATGACCCGGAGTATTGATTACTTTTAGCCGGTAGTCACCGACAGAGATTACTTCTCCTCCGTGTAGTACTATATCGGGGTCAGGCAGGTAGAAAACTGCCGGCAACTGGAGCCCTGTGGGAGTCAGCTCTGATGACGGCATGCCGTTGGTCTGTAGAAACGCTTCAGTCATCGGCCAGTACTTGTCGCCCTGGGAAAACCTGATTTTCATCAGTTCAATTTCGTTCTGATGTAAATAAATACAAGCATTGTTCTCTTTTTTATATCTTCCGATCATTCCAAGATGGTCCCGGTGGCAGTGAGTAATAAGGATCCGTTTAATATCGGAAAAGCTCATATCGAATTCTGAAAGCTGGTCATGTACAGACCTGACCAGTACCTGGGTATCCCAGCCTGTATCTATGATCGTATAGCCGTCCTTGTCACGCAAAAGATACATGTTCATGGTATCAGGGTTGAAACCGGGCAACGGCAGGACAAGCTGATAAATACCGGGGAGTATTTCTTTCATAGGTCTACCTTTTCAAATTGTAAAATGCCTTCATTCCGGCGTATTGAGAGACACGGCCCAGCTCCTGCTCAATGCGTAGAAGTCGGTTGTATTTAGCCAGGCGCTCTGAGCGGCAAGGAGCGCCCGCTTTTATGAAACCGGTATTCAGACCAACCGCCAGATCGGCTATGGTTGTATCCTCAGTTTCACCTGAGCGATGGCTGATTACGGCTGTCCAGTTATGCCTCTGGGCTATACTGATGGCATCCAGTGTTTCGGTTAATGTCCCTATCTGGTTAAGCTTGATCAGCACCGAGTTGGAGGCTTCATTCTGGATGCCTGTTTCCAGGCGTTTAACATTGGTAACATAGAGGTCGTCTCCCACAAGTTGTACCTTGTCCCCAACTTTCTGATTGAGTATACGCCATCCTTCCCAGTCATCCTCCGCCATGCCGTCTTCAATACTGATTATGGGATATATGGAACACCACCTGGTATAGAAATCGGCCATTTCCTGGCTGTTCAGGGTTTTTCCTTCCCGCTCAAGTACATACCAGCCATCCCGGTAAAACTCGCTGGAAGCGGGATCGAGAGCGATAAAACAGTCTTTGGCGGGAAGATAATGCGCCTGCTCGATAGCACTTAAAATTGCTTCCAGGGCATCGTGGTTGGATTCAAGCGAAGGAGCAAAACCGCCTTCATCACCCACGTTGGTATTAAGTCCTTTGTCCTTAAGCACCTTCTTGAGTGATTGGTATATTTCTGCACACATCTGAAGGGCATGGGCAAAACTGTCTGCTCCGGCAGGAACGATCATGAATTCCTGAAGATCGGTTGAGTTGGAGGCATGTTTGCCTCCGTTGAGAATATTCATCATGGGTATGGGCAGTGTGCATGCTCCCGCGCCCCCCAGGTAGCGGTAGAGGGGGACTCCTTTGGATATGGCGGCGGCCCTGGCTACGGCTAAGGATACTCCCAGGATAGCGTTGGCGCCCAGGTTGGATTTATTGGGGCTGCCGTCCAGTTGGATCATGTGCCGGTCTACGTCTATCTGGTCCGTAGACTCCAGTCCGACAACTACCGGAGCAATATACTGATTGACGTTACAAACCGCAGTAAGTACGCCCAGTCCGTTGTACCTGGCCTGGTCTTTATCTCTCAGTTCGACTGCTTCATGTTTACCGGTACTCGCCCCGGAGGGTACGGCAGCAATACCGTGTGTCCCGTCGCACAACTCTACTTCTGCCTCAAGCGTGGGATTGCCTCTCGAATCAAGAATTTCTCTGGCCCGTACAGTCTTTATCGTCGACACTTCTATCCTCCGGTTTGTTTTTGCCGGTCCCATTATCCGTGTGCCTCAATTTTCCGATTGACCGGCTTCAAAGGAATCATCGGTATGTGTTTATTGAAAAGGACTTGAAATGATGCAGGAGAAATCGGAACACCCTGTCTTTTTGGATTATAACATGCGGACAATGATTAGCAAAGATGCCGGATATTTAAGGCTGGTAAGGCAAAAACGGTGAAAAACGTTTGTCTCGTAAACGGAATTTCCAAGTTACCAGAATACGAATAAAATGTTATTATGAGATCACATATAAAATCGGGTTGTTGTGGATTGTGTTCTATAGAAAACCGGGAACTAAAAAATAATGCTGTTTGATTTTCCTCCCTTTTCGATCATATTTATTATTACCGGCATACTGGGGCTGATATATGCCATTGTTTTCTTGTTTCGACCGGCCGGCCCCGGTAAGATACCCTTTGTATTTTTATTGATCGCAGGCGCCTGGTGGGCGATTTGCCGTTCTTTTGAGGCTGGCGGCGTGGATATAGCCACCAAGATATTCTGGGGCAAAATGGAATACTTCGGGATTGTAAATACCGGCGTCATGTGGCTGGCTTTTGCCCTTGATTTCACCGGTTCGGAGTGGTGGAAACGTCCCCGCAACCTGGTTTTATTATTTATTATTCCCGTCATCACTCTGGTAGCCGCCTGGACCAATCAATGGCATGGTCTGATATGGAGTGATATATATTTCTCACCGGATTCACCCCTGGTGCTTGTGTGGGAACATAATATAGGATTCTGGATATATGATACGTATGCCTACATCGTAATAATAGCGGGGATTTTTATTCTATGCAGAGCGGCTGTAAAATCCCGTGGAATTCTACGTAGACAACTGATAACGGTTCTGGCAGGATTTATTATTCCCGTAGCGGGTAATATTGTTTATATATGCGGGTTAAGTCCGGTTAAAGGACTGGATTTAACTCCGTTTGCCCTGCTTATTACCGGTGCGTTTTATGCCGTTACGATTTTCCGTCTCCGCTTCATGGATATTATACCGGTTGCCCGGGTGACCCTGGTTGAAAGTATGCCGGACGGAATACTTGTGATTGACAATGATGACCACGTCGTTTACATCAACCCGGCCGCAGCAGGGATTCTGGGGGTGGACAAGCAGCAGGTGGAAGGGAAACGGCTGGATGCGGTTTGTCCCAAACTGGATATGATAGACCCATCCGGTATGCCGGCTATAAATACAGAGATATTCCTTGAGAATTCAGGTCCAACTATTTACCTTGATATCAGTGTGACTGCTATACGAGACAGCAAAAACAAGAACAACGGACGTCTGGTTGTGATGAGAAATATTACCGGTCGCCGGGTGATGGAACAGACCTTGCGTGAGAGCGAGTCTCGCTATTCAACCCTGGTAGAACAGTCTAATAACCCGAAGGGCAGAGTTCCACGGGCCGAGCCCGTGGGTGAATGAATAGGCGGCGATGTGGTAATGTTAGTGCATGGAAA
>JAFGOB010000155.1 GCA_016926695.1 Dehalococcoidales bacterium
CCATCCGATCAAGTCATCTTTTTGAACTGCCTACACGGTCACTAACCCCAAACTGGATACGGTCATAGAGTGCGAGCGTCAACACCTAACTAATTAATACTAATTCGCAATCGAGATGTCATCTATCCAGAATATTCTGAATGATGACTTCAGGAATATTACTGAAATCCTGATTGCAAAAGCGAATAAGCTACATATTCAATTAATTTCTTTCTTTTTACCGTCGACGATCTCCAATATCAGTTATATTTTTGTGATTTGATTGTGACAACTACAGTTTGTTTATTGACCTCGTCGTAATTCACAGGCCTTACTATGTGTACATGAAGATATGGAATTGTAATTGCGACAGGTTTAAAGGAACTAAAGTACTCCGGACTATTCAAAACAGAAAAAACGGACGTAAGTAACGTACTAAGATCGTTGAGAATAACTAAAAATAGAAAATAAGCAAATAATCAGGTGGTGGGAATGCGATGAAGACTAATTTTAGAAGATATAAGAGATTTATTTTAACCTATTTTGTTTTTGCTTTGGTAGCCGCGATCGCATCGATGCTAATCCCGGTTCAGCCTGTTTTTGCTGAAGGAACGGTTTACTACGTGTCTAAAAGTGGATCAGATAGCAATCCCGGAACTGAATCCAAACCCTGGCTTACTATTCAAAAAGCCGCAGAGACTTTAGTTCCAGGCGATATCGTCTATATTAAAGAAGGTATATATAATGAACAAGTAATACCTGCTAATTCAGGAACAAAAGATTATCCTATTACTTATTCGACTTACCCCGGAAGTACAGTAATAATAGATGGTACCGGCACTCAATTTTTAAATTGGCATGGTTTGTTCGACATTAATAATAAATCGAATATTGTTGTACAGGGTTTTGAAATTCAAAATGCCGAATCCGGTACATTATATGGTTATGATGCTCAAAAAAAATATGGAATGCATGGAGTCAGAATCTGGGGGGAATCTTCTAACGATATAACTCTAAATAACTTGATTATTCATGATACTGCCATTTGCGGCATTGTAGTAAAATCCGGTTGGGGAGATCCGGCATGGATTGAAAATATTACCATTGATGGTTGTATTATATATAATACAAATTCCACGGCTGATGACGAGGCGTTATCCTTATCAAAAACTACTGACTTTGAGATTAAAAACTGTCTTGTTTACAGTATACTTGGTAATTCCGATCACCCTCACAAAGAAGGGATAGGTATTGGCGCATTTGGCGATAGCGGTTCAATTCATGATAATGAAATATTTCTTGCAGAGCAGGGTATTTATATAAATTCTCATTCTAACGCCCCAAATAATATTTTTGTCTATAACAACCTGATACATGATTGTTACGATTTTGGTATAGCCTTGGGTTCCGAAATGACAGGACATCCGGATTTAGCAGGTATCAATATCTATAACAATGTTATTTGTAACAATGTCAAGGGTGGTTTTGCAGCCTTCGATTATAACGGATTTTATCGAACTTTTTCGTTAATTAATAATACTTTTTATAATAATGGAGATATCAGAGAAATAGTTCTGGATGGCTCTTCCTCAGCTTATAATGATTGTATTGTCAGTAATAATATTATTGTCAATAACTATAAATCAGCTTATTTAATACGTTTTCGTAATTATGACGGAGCTGATGTACTCATTAATAATAATCTTTTTTACGATATCTCAGGTTATCAAAAAGACAATGTTTACGGTTTAGATTATATTCTTGACCAGGACCCATTGTTTACGGACCCTGAAAATGGAGATTTCACCCTTCAAAAAAAGTCTCCCGCTATCGACGCCGGATTGGCAGTGGATACAATAGCCACGGACTATGCGGGAAATGCCAGGCCTGAGGATACAGGGATAGATATCGGCGCATATGAATACGTTAAAACCAATTCTTCCCCGGTAAATCATGTTAAGATCAAGCCTTCTACCGCCAGGGCTACAGCCAGCCTGATCGGTTCAGAAGCCGATGGTATAATGAATATGATGAGCCTTGATGAACTGACAGACGACTATACCGCCGATATATCCAGCCATATAGTACCTGTGACCGGACAAACGAGCTATGTTGCAGAAGCCTATGACAGCGAAAATAATCTGGTCAGCGGGCTGGATTTCAGGTGGAGCGTGAACAACCCCGAGGCCGGATCGATAGATGCCAACGGTCTCTTTACCGCCGGAACGGAAACAGGTTATTTTGAAGACCTGATACAGGCAACTACAGATGATGGAGTAACCGGGACAGCTTCCGTAACAATTATAGAAAGCCCCTTTGCCCCTATTGAAGATCAGTTGGTAGATGAAGGCCAATCGATCCTGTTCACAGTCTCTGCAAACGTTGAGGACGGCCTGGTTTACTCAGCTTACAATCTGCCTGATGGGGCCGCCTTTGACGAAATCATACAGTTGTTTTCATGGACTCCTTCTTACGAACAGGCAGGATACTACGATGATATCCAGTTCCAGGCAACAGACGGTACCTATATTGTAACCGGGACCGTAAATATCACGGTCAACGACATCAACCGGGCTCCGATACTTGACTCAATAGGCGACAGGATGGTGGACGAAGGAACGACCTTGAGCTTTAATGTCTCCGGAAGCGATCCGGATGGTGATAACCTGACCTATACGTCCCATTATCTGCCGGAAGATGCCGTTTTTGATGAATCGGCCGGTGAATTCACCTGGACGCCATCCACGGAACAGACAGGCAACTATTTCGGCATAATCTTCCAGGTATCGGACGGCAGGCTGACGGATGAGGAGGAAATCGCCATTACCGTGAACAAGGTAAACCACTCTCCTGTGATCGACGCCGTCGGCAATAAAATTGTTGAAACCGGAGATACTCTTGCATTTACAGTTACCGGCAGTGATCCGGATGGCGATGACCTGACCTATTCGGCATCCAACCTGCCGGATGGAGCTGAGTTCAATCCGGCCACCCGGGTTTTCTCCTGGACGCCCGGCCAATCACAGGCAGGCAGATACACCAATATACGTTTGGGTGTAACAGACGGTGAATTATCCGACTTGACAACTACTACAATAACGGTCATGGGAAAGACGGTTGACCTGAACAATGCACCCGTGCTGGATTCAATAGGAGACAAGTCAGTTGGTATCAGAGAAAGGCTTATCTTCTCCATATCAGCTAGCGATGCGGACGGCGACAGGCTGACCTATTCCGCTTCGAATATACCACAGAGATCAATATTCAGCAATTCCAGCGGGAGATTTATCTTTATCCCCTCCAGCAGCCAGGCAGGGACCTATAAAATTACTTTCACGGTAACGGATGGTGCTTTGACCGATTCCGAGACCATTACCATCTGGGTCACAGGACCTAATAAGGCGCCGGTAATGAATGCGATTACCCCCAAGACAGTTGAAGCCGGAAATACCCTGATGTTCAAGGTCCAGGCCAGTGATGCCAACGGGGATGTGCTGACCTATTCGGCATCCAACCTGCCGGATGGAGCTGAATTCGATCCGTCCACCCGGGTTTTCTCATGGACGCCCGGCCAATCACAGGCAGGCAGATACACCAATATACGTTTTGGTGTAACAGACGGTGAATCATCCGACTTGACAACTACTACAATCACGGTCATGGGCGGGTCGTCAAATCTGGATAACGCACCTGTGATGGATCCAATAGGAGACAAGTCGGTCGGTATCGGGGGAAGACTCACCTTCTCAATAGCGGCTACTGACGCGGACGGCGACAGGCTGACCTATAACGCAACTGATATGCCACAGAGAGCAACACTTAATAAAAATAGCGGTGGATTTGTCTTTACCCCCTCTCTCAGCCAGATAGGGACCTATGAAGTTACTTTCACAGTAACGGATGGGGCTTTGACTGATTCCGAGACCATTACCATCAGGGTCACGGAACCCAACAAGGCGCCGGTGATGAATACAATTCTCCCACAGACAATCGAAGCCGGGGAAACCCTGACATTCGAGGTCCAGGCCAGTGATGCCAACGGGGATGCTCTGACCTGTTGGGCATCCGGTCTGCCCGATGGATCTGAGTTTGATCCGGCTACCCGGATTTTCTCCTGGTCGCCTTCTGCTTCTCAGACAGGGACAAGCCACGTCATCCGCTTCTATGTTACCGACGGCACAGCGACCGTATATAAGATCGCATATATCAGAGTCAGGTAATCATACAGACAACACATAGAACTAATTATACTGCCAGGAAAGCCCCGGGAAACCGGGGCTTTTTTATGAATAATCTTGGCCTGATTTCAACATTAATACAAATAATACAATAATCGTTGATGATGGAAAGTACTTCCTGGTAACCATGCACCGTGAGGAAAACGTGGATATAGAAAAGAGGCTGCGCTCTCTGATTCATGCGCTTGAATTATTATTTGACAATATCTGCAACTCTCCGCCTCAGTTCAGGTAGACCGATGATCCTTCCGGTGTCTTGACCACCTCGATGTTCAGGGGAAACGCCTCTTTGAAGTCCGTGATATGAGTTATCACCAGTATTTTCTCAAAGTCGTCCTGGATCGATGTTAGGGCTTCCTTGATTTTCTCTATGCCCATGCTGTCCTGGGTGCCGAAACCCTCATCAATTATCAGGGTAGGCAGCGGCGCTCCCGCGCGTCGGGCGAGCAGCTTGGAAAGCGCGATGCGGATGGCAAAATCGATGCGGAAAGCCTCCCCTCCGCTGAACATCTCGTAGTTCCTTGTCCCCAGCTCGTCAGATATATTAATATCCAGCGTTTCAAGCACATCCCCTTTCCTGGTCTCCCGCTGAGTTTCCATTTTCAGGCTCATCCGGTTGTCGGTCATCCGGGCCAGGAGCTTGTTGGCCTCATTTTCGATATCAGGTATAGAGGTCTCGATCAACATCGCCTGTATGCCCTTTTTCCCGAAAGCCTGCACAAGTTCCTTATAAATCTTGTCCAGTTTCTGGGCTTCCGCTCTCTGTCCTTCCTTTTCCTTTTTTTTCACTTCCAGTTCACTCAGCCGCTCCAGTCTGGCCTTGATACCCCCCAGCACCTCCTGGATCCTCCTCTGATCGCTCAGCAGCCTCTGGTATTCCTTCTCCGCCCGCTCCAGTTCCGTATTGACCGCGGCCAGTCCCTCCAGATCGGCCATCAGACCCAGCCTTCTTTGCTGATCGACTTCAATCTTTTCTTTCAGGTCCTGAAGGGTTGCAATCGCTTTCTGCTCCGCTTCTCTTTCCACCACGATCTGCCTTTCGGCTTCTTCCAGCTTACGCATCGGTGATTCATATTTTTCAAGCTCAGCCACCTCTGCACGCAGCCGTTCATGCTGCTGCGGATCGTAACCCGTATCATCGATTTCTTTCTCTATCCTGACAAGGGCTTCCTGCTCTTCCAGCGCGAAGTCCCGCCTGGCCAGCCTTTGTTCGATCTCTTCCAGCCGTTTCTTTTCAGCCAGTATTTTTTCTCCTGCCTCGGTTGCGGTAGTTATCACCTGGCTGAGGGTCCCCAGCTTGCTCTGTGAAATCTCCCTGGCCTGCTTCAGCTTGCCCTCGTTTTCCTCTATTTCCTTTTCCAGGACTTTCAGCTCCACCCCTTTTTGTGATATCTGTGTTTTATCATCCTGGTAAGCCGTCATTTTGGCAGTCTTTTCAGCCCTGTATTTGGCCTCAATGCGTTTCTGTCCCTCTACCCCCAGCTCCGTTTCGCACAGGGGACAGGTCGCGCCTTCCGGATGTGAAAGCAATTTCAGTTTTTCCTCTATCTCGCCCAGTTCCTGCTCCAGCCTTGTTTTCTCAGAAATGAGGTTTTGTATCCCGTCACGCAGGAGTTTGCTTTTCTCCTTCTTTTCTTTCATTCCGGTTTCAAATTCATCCAGCTTCTTCAAGCGGTCCTGCACCTGTTTCAACTCCTCCTGGGATTGGTTCAGCTTGCTTGATACCGACTCCATCTGGCGGATGTTGTTTTCCGTAACAGCATGTTCCCGGTTCAGTTCCTCTCCCGCTTTCACTAAAGTCATCTCCAGGCGGTGCTTGATCTGTGTAAGGCTGTTGTACTGTTTGAGCTTCTGGTCAAGCTGCTGACCCTGTTTGCGGCTTTCCACCAGGCGGTTAAACCCGTTCTCTATCTCGGAACGCCTCGCCATGAGGGCCTCGTAACCCTTTATCCTGGACTGGTGCTGCTGCTCCTGTTCGCTCCACAGCCGCCGGTTCTTTTCGGCTGCCTGCAAATGTTCAGCCAGCTCTGACACTTGAGTTTTTTTGCTTTCCAGTATTTCTTTCTGACGTCGCAATGAGCCCAGAAGCTTCTCCTGCCCGGCAGCACTTTTGGACGAAGCGGCCAGATCTTCAAGTGCTTTCTCAAACTCGACCTGGCACTGGTCTTTCTGAGTCAGTTCCTCCTTGATGCCGTTCAGGACCGATTCAACCTTGACAAGGGTATTTTCCTGCTCTCTGGAAAGCTGCCTGGCCCGGTCCTCCAGTTCGTCATACCTCGAAAGCTGGAGGATATTTGAAAGCACCTGTTTGCGTTCCCCCGGACGTTTGCGCGTAAATTCATCCGCGTGTCCCTGCCTGAGAAAAGCGCTGTTGATAAAAGTCCCGTAGTCCATGTGCAGCAGATTGATGATCTTTTGCTGCGTTTGGGTTACGGTATCGCCACTGAGTACCTTATATCCCTCTTCTGTATACAGGTTCAACTCCAGGATTGTCTGTCCCGAGCTTTTGGCGGTCTTCGGGCGGGAGTGCTTGCGTAAGATGCGGTAACGCTGCTGTCCCGAGGCGAACTCGAACTGCACTTCCACCTCGTTTTGCCCGGCATGCACCAGTTCGTCATCGCTGTTGGCCCTTGTCTGTCCCCACAAAGCCCAGGTTATAGCGTCGATCAGGGCGGATTTGCCGTGACCGTTGTTACCGGTGATACAGGCCGTATGTATGCTTTCAAAGCTGATGGCAGGTACATTGCCGCTATAGCACATAAAGTTACGTAAAGTAAGCTTGATCGGAATCATCTCTCTTCTCTCCGGGAATAATACAGCAGTTCTATATTAACACTAAACGGGATGCGGAATGAATACCGGTTTGTCTTGGGTGTAACATTTAGGCTATACTTGGATATTATCAGCGTCAGGTCTCCTTTTGCCGTCCCGGTAAAAACAGGTCCAGCTATATTCTAGTATCCAATGAAAAATGACAGGCTTAAAAATACCAGTGAATTGAAAATAGGAGGAAAATTATGAGTGGAAAATATGATCAGTACGTCATCAAGCCGCCTAAAAAACGTTTAACAATGAAGGCCAACGGCAGCGTTGTTTTCGACGGACTGATGGTTAACCATGAGAACCTGTGCGGCTGTGACTACATGATGGGACACCAGTTCGTCAGGAAACCGTTCAAGGGAGATAACCCTACTCACTCACACGATTTCTGGGAGTTCCTGTGCTGGTACGGCAGCAATCCTGAAGACCCGGATGATTTCGATGCTGAAATATGGTTCTATTTCGGCGAAGAGCAGGAAAAATACGTATTCACCCGTCCGACAATTGTGGCGCTCGCTCCCAACCTGCCGCATCATCCCTTTGAAATTGTGCGTGTGGGCAAGCCTATCATCCAGATCGAAATAATGATCGGCAACAAGGGCAAAATCGTTCATCCCTGTTTTGAAAAAGACAAGGACTTTAAACCCGGCGACGTGATGAAAATTGAGACCTGGTAGCGAAAAATAGTATTACCATGATATAAAAAAAGGGGTATAATAACTTGTAATACACTACGCCAGCCCTGGAATAATAAATTTTTTCTTTTATAAAGGAGAGATGATGGGAACCGCTATTGATTTCAAAAAACAGATGACCGAAACTGTCTACATTAATGTTCCCGGGCCGATAGAACCAACCCCGGGGATGAGTGGAGGAGAACTGCTGCATGGTTTCCTGGCCGAGCTGAATAAGATGCAGGATCCGGCTATGAAAAAATGGTTTGAAAACCTGTGCGCTAAATGGAACGTCCATTACAGAGAAGAAAGGGGCTAGACGGTTTTTTTTAAAAAGACTTAACTGAGAATGAAAAGAAAGATAGCTTCTATTGATGTCGGCACGACAAAGATATGCACCATCATGGGAATTCTGGAAAGTGAATCGGGCTTCAGGACTCTGGGAGTAGGTATTTCGCCGTCACGGGGTATTGAAAAAGCCTTGGTGACGGATTTTTCCCAGGCCAGGGACTCTATCCGGCAGTCCATCCATAAAGCTCAGGTGATGGCGGGTTACAGGCTGGAATCGGCATACGTCGGCGTTACCGGCAGGCATATAAACTCCATCAACAGCAAGGGTACCATATCTATTACCCGGCCTGACCTGCTGGTGCGTGACGAGGACATGAAACGGGCCGTTGATGTCGCCCTCAATATCCAGATCCCCCCGGAACACAAGGTGCTCTATGTTATTCCCCGGAGCTGCAAACTGGACGGATTCGAGGTGAAAAGTCCCGTCGGTATGAACGGCAATGAACTGGAAATCGATGTGCACATCATTACAGCCTCCACATCCTCCGTTCAGAATCTCATTAAGGTAATTAAAAACCTGGGAGTAAATATCAGCGACCTTGTACTTGAGCCTCTGGCCAGTGCGGAGGCTGTCCTGACGGAAGAAGAAAAAATGGCCGGCGTGATGATTGCCGATATCGGCGGCGGAACAACAGATATGGTTGTTATCAAGAACGGCAGTATTTTACACACATCGGTCCTGCCTGCTGCCGGTCACCAGATAACCACCGATATCGTTGCCGGTATGGGTTTATCCTACGAAATGGCTGAAGAAGTAAAGAAGATATATGGCACTTTGATACCCCCGGACGAGGGTGAAGACCCGGATAAAACCGTCGGCGGAAACGGGCACAGGGTCAGTTTTCAGGTATTGTGCGAAGTTGTTCAGGCCAGGGTTGAAGAAATCATCCGGTTGATTATGCTTGACCTGCCCTCGGACAAATATGATACATTGCTTCCCGCCGGAGTAGTGTTAACAGGCGGATGCGCCAATATCCCGGGAATCGTAGAGCTGACTCAAAAACTTACCGGGCTTCCTGTGCGCGTAGGTATTCCCAGGACTCCCGGCGGTATCAGGGTTGCAGCTTTGAACGATCCCGCCTATGCCACCAGCGTGGGACTGGTATACTGGAGCGCAAACAACAAAGGCGCTTCCACATGGTTCGGCAAACGCCGCGGATTCCAGGGTTTCTTTGACCGTATATTGAGAGTTTTTAAATAAATATTGGTCCGTTCTGAAAAGAAAAAGTCCGCTCCACTTACTTCCTTGATGTTAAATCGGGAGAAAGTTAAGGAGCGGACTTCTTTATCACGCCAGTTTACTTCTGGCCGAATTTTTCGTAAAAGACGATTTCAGCCATATCTTTACGCGGTCGGGCGCCAGGTTGAAATTCCGCATAACCCAGGGGAGTCATCGCCACAACATGGTGAGTGTCCGGGATGCCCAGCAACCGGGCAACCTTCAAGTTATCGAAAAGCCCCACATGGACTGTACCCAGGCCCATAGCCGCGGCGGCAATCATCAAATTTTCCATGGCCACCGCTACATCGTACATGAACCAGTATTCGCCTTTATCCGTTGCTGCCTGTCCGTTGAAGAAACCTGAGACGTTTTTCTCCGCACAGGCCACTATGACTACCGGCGCTGTTCTGATGGCATTGGCGGCGGGATTAGCGCCCAATGTCGGATTGGCAGCCAGCGTATCCGCCAGTTCGGCCCTGGCGGCGCTGTTTCGTATGACAACGTATCTACAGCACTGCGTATTGGCCCAGGATGGGGCCTGCCTGGCAGCCTCCAGGACTGTCTCCAGCGTGCTGTCGTCTACAGGATCGGGCTTGTATTTACGGATACTGCGTCTGTTTTTGATGGCTTCAATGGCTTCCATTCTTCCCCCTTTTTTATTGATAATATCGATAACACTTTTACTGAAAAATACAGGTTGAGGTACTGGATTTTCCGGCCGTTTGGCGGACTGTTGAATAAGGTAATTATCTCATGAACTTATACCGCATATCAAAAACTGAAAACCGCCCGCTATTACTTTGCCAGGGCTCTTTGTTTTCTCAGCATGGCAATAATGAAGATAAAAAGTCCGATAACGGCGGCTATGCCTGCCCAGATCAGCGCTATGAACAGAACGCCCATTGGTTTTTCTTTTATATTGAACCTGTTGCTCAGCGTTGAAATCCCTCCTGGCGTAGTTACAGAAACGTCCCGCAGTCCCGTTACAGCCTCTTCATCAATCAGTATGCTGGCACGCAACTGTGTCAGGCTTACGTTGGTGAAGCCCTTGACCTCTACCCCTGTGCCGAAATTGACAGATGTTGCTCCTCCCAGGTTGCTGCCGCTAATGATCACCGTTACCGTTTCCCCCTGGGCCCCGCTTTCAGGGCTGATCGAAGTGATTACCGGCAGCCCCTGTTGTACAGTAAAGCTATTTGGCAGAATAAAACCACCACCTGGCGTGGTAACCGATACATCTCTCACCCCCGTTTCAGTCCCGGCTACGATGGTGATTGAGGCTGTCATCCGGTTCGAGTCAAGTACCGTAAAGCTGTTGACGGCTATCCCTGTCCCCATCCGCAACTGGCTTGTTTTGTTCAGGTTGGTGCCCGTGATAGCGACGCTGATGGTTGCTCCCTGGCTTCCGCTGTCAGGAATGATAGTAACAATCGAAGGCAGCGCCTGTTTCACAGTAAAGCTGTTGGGAAGTATAAAAGTGCCTCCTGGAGTGGAAAGCGACACATCTCTTTCCCCGGTTGCAGCGCCGGCATCGATATAAATGCTGGCGGCAATCTGATTGGGGCTGAGCACGGAAAAGCTGTCCACCCGGATGCCATCACCAAAATGCACTTCGCCTGTACCGGTCAGGCTCGTTCCTTCAATCGTCACAGTTAACGAAGTTTCCCGGTTGCCCTGAGTGGGACTGATCGAACTAATAGTGGGAAGTGTCTGTTTAACGGTGAAACTGCCGGGTAGGGATAGGCTGCCAACCGGGGTTGTTACGACCACATCCCTGGTACCGGTATTGGCGTCAGCGGCGATGGTAATATTGGCCGTTATCTGGGTGGGGCTGAGTACCTTGAAGCTGTTGACGGCGATGCCCTCTCCCAACCAGACGTCAATTGACCCGGTCAGGTCGGTACCGCCGATGGTTACATTGAGGGTGGTGTTTTGCCTCTCATGGCCAGGGCTTATTGAATTGATGGTCGGCAGCACCTCTCTTACCGTCAGACCGCCGGATAAGGTGGAGCTGCCGCCCGGGGTGTCAACCGACACGTCCCTTGCTCCCACTGGAGCCCCGCCTGCAACGTAAATGTTGGCCTTTATCTGTTCATCACTGATGACTGTGAAGCTGTTTACAGCTATGCCCGCCCCAAAACGGACCTCGCTGGCGCCGGTGAGGTTCAATCCGGAAATTGTCACTTCCAGGTTTTCACCCTGGTCCGCCTCTGCCAGTGAGATTGAAGTGATAGCAGGCGGCAAATACCGCAGGATTGTGCCCTCCGCTCCCACCGCAAAGGCATCGGCAGAGGAAAAGCCCAGGACCGATTGCATCCTGCTGATGGTGTTCCTGTTCATCGAGCTCAGGGTGGAGCCGTCATACCAGGCTATTGCTCCTGATTCACCCACAATAAAAATACTTCTTCTGTCTGCTCCCTGTATACCCAGCAGGTTGCCGGTAATGCCCCCGGCTTCCGTGTCCCAAACAGAGCCGTTGTAGTTCAGGAAAGTGCCGGAACTCCCCACCGCATAGACATTTCGCCTGCTGGTACCCCAGACACAGTAAAGATCACTGGCAGTACCGCTGATCATAGTGCTCCAGGCAGAACCATCGTGGTAAATAATTGTGCCGGACTGTCCGGCAGCAAATACATTACCTCCGGCCCCCCAGACTGAATATAGATCCCAGGCCGTCACATCGCTCTCCGAAACCCAGTCCGAGCCTTTGAAATTCAGGATAGTGCCTGCTTTACCCACGGCGTAGACGTTGTCAAAGTCAGATCCCCAGACACCATGAAGATCGGCAGTGGTTCCGCTGATCATTTGATCCCAGCCTGAACCGTCATTATACAGAATAACGCCTCCCTTCCCAACTGCGAAGACATCACCGCTCTGAGTGCCCCAGACACAGTAAAGATCGGTATTAGTACCGCTGTCCATCGGACGCCAGGAAGAGCCGTTGTAGTGTACTATTACACCGGACTGTCCCACCGCATAAATATTATTGCTGTCAGTGCCCCAGATACAATAAAGGTCTGCTGTCGTGCCGCCGTTCATTGAAGCCCAGGTGCTGCTGCCCCCGGCAGACGCCGGAATGACTGTCATGAAGTTTAAGGCTAGAACCGCCAGAAGCACAGCAGCAGATAGATGCTTCATTTTTTCAGCCATATCGCCACTTCCCTTAAAAAGTGAATTGCTAACTGGATATCTATGATTCTAACAAAACCGGCTGATAACATAAACCCTGAACATCATAACCGGGTATCACGGTATTGCAGCATTTTTGCCTTCCATCTGCATTATACAGCGTCAACCGGCAATTTAAACTTCAATTCACTGCTGTCCAAATTATTTTCTTGAAAACATGACAAGAAGTCCAGAATACTTTCTGGCAGGGGCATGGGGAAGATCCCCATAACAA
>JAFGOB010000156.1 GCA_016926695.1 Dehalococcoidales bacterium
CACCTCCGGAAGGATGGTTCCCGCAGTTCCGGAACATTGGCTCTATACTAACCGGAACTGCGGCTCTCTCAGACCGGTGTAGACACATAGCAATCGTATATATGGCTGAATCAGTCAATCAGTATACAGTTTACCTGGTAATCTTATATGTTTAGCAGTTTCTGATATAAAATAAAGATGCTTAGTATTCAACGCCCTGAATTTTTGAGCTGCCCCAGGTAAAGAAAAGAAAATAGTTTAGTTGATTGAAGTTTAGTACTAATTTTGGTATAATCTTGGCATGAGTGAAAGTGGGGAGGAGGTTTTATTCTAATGGCCACTCGTATTGTGACAGTCAGCGAACTCAAGGTTAAACTGGGAACCCTGATGGCTGAACTCGAAGAACAGGGAGTACCTTTGTTTGTAACACAACATGGGAAGCCCAAGGCGGTACTCACCCGCTATGATGAATATGAGGCTTTGCTGCAGAAGGTGGAGGATATGGAGGACCTGCTATCCATGAAGGAATCCCTCTCGGCACCGGAAGAGGAAGCCGTCAGCTTAGAAGATTATGAAAGCAAACGGGCTGCCCGTGTTCGAGGTTAGACTTCGCAGCAAAAGGGTGCAGCGAGAACTCGATGGTTTGCAGGAAGTTGACCACGAGCGTATCGTAGCCAAGCTCAGGGCTCTGGCTAGTGACCCAAGGCCTCAGGGATGTGAGAAGCTATATGATTCCATATTCCGGATGAGAGTCGGAGGCTTCCGTATCATCTATCTTATCGATGAAGAAAACCGGCGTATCGAAGTCGGAGGAATTCGCCGGAGAAGCGAGAAGACCTACCGGGGAATCGAAGAACTATTTCGGTGAATGCCGGCGGCGGAGTAATAAGGCGTGGGCAATCTTAGGAATAAAAGCATCCCTATCCTTGTAAATTCATTTTTGAGTTAAATTATGAGGTCACATATTGTGACCTTAAATGACTGGCACAAAGATGACATCCTTAGAAGACAGATCCCAAACTCAGGCCTGAGCATTAAGGTAATGTTATTACCTGCTGGTGAATTCAAATTGTGTCGGGGTTTTTGGGGATAAGAGGGTTATCTGAGGCTAATTTAAGGTAATTATTTACCTTGAGTTATGGTGGGCAGTAGAGGACTTGAACCTCTGACCCCCTGCGTGTGAAGCAGGTGCTCTAACCACTGAGCCAACCGCCCCCCGTGAACATTCCTATTTTAACCCAATCCGCCGGAAATTTACAAGCGGGATGCAGCTCTTGATCATAAATAAAATTGTCCCGGTAGAGGTTGCACCCTATTTGGCTGGTACTACTCGGCTTGATTAGCCCTGTCAAGTGGTGGATCGAGTCAGTCCGGATGCAGATGGGAGAAAGCGGGTATTTTACCGGAGGGACAAGTTATTGTAAAATAGTACGGCATGGGGTGATAAGTTTCGCCATGAAGGAGATGTGGTTATATGTCAGAATCAACTGCGAAAACCAGCGCAGAATCCGGCGAATCGTCAAAAAACAAAGCTGAAATATTCTTCAAATGCAAGCTTTGCGGTGAGTTAAGGCCTCTGAGCGAACTGATAGTAATAAAAAATTACTATCCTCATTTGTCAGCCTGCAAGGCTTGCGCGCGCGGTGTGGTCAATCACGAACCATCCACACCTGAAGAACCGTAAATTCTAACAGCAGAGGTAACGAAATATGGCAGAAGAGCTGGGAAGAATAAAAAAACCCAATGTGGACGACTATAAACAGGGCAGGAAGCTCTATTTCATTCCCCTGGTTTTTTCCAGCCGTGAACTCAGCCAGGAATATAACGAAATAAACGATCGCTACTGGGAACAGGTTGAATCACAGTTGGCCGGGCTGGAAGCCAAACTTGGTAAAACGGAGCATATCTTCCATGAGCTGGTACCTGAGAGTGGGGAAGAAGGATTGAAGACTCTCAAACAGCTTAAAGTCGACAGCCTGAAGATCATTGAAAGTCGTTTGGCCGGAGGGTCGGCGCTTGATCCGGCGGAAGATGAAGAGATCCTGGCTGAACTGATGGACTGGAGCCGTTGTCTGGCACTGGGTCTGCAAAGTCCAGCGGTATATTCCACCATTTACACTTCTTACATCGAAGCCAGCAATAAGAGAAACGAGTCAATCACCAAAAAGATCGATCAAACAGTGAAAGAAAACCAGTCAGCTATCCTGATTATGGGAGAAGGTCACAAGGTTACATTTCCATCCGATATGCGGGTATTTTATATTTCTCCCCCCGCACTGGACGAGCTTAAACGCTGGTTAAGAGATAACGAGGCCAAACCGAAAGAGGCTGCTCCACCGAAAGAGGCTCATCCACAGGAAGAGGCCGAGCCGGAAGAAAGCGAACAAAAGGACAGCGAAAATTCCGCGGATAAACCTGAATAAGTAGAATGCTACTACAGCCCCAGTTTTTCTTTCAGGGCAGTTTCGTTGTAACCTATAATAAACTCTCCGTCGATGGAAATAGTAGGTACAGCCATCTGATGAGAGATTTTTACCATTTCCTCCATGGCCGCCTTGTTTTCCGTGACATTAAAGTCCTCATACAGGATACCGTTTTGGTCCAGGAACTGCCTGGTTTTTTTGCACCAGGGACATGTTGTGGTTGAATATACCCTAACCTGTTTTACAGCCATGAAACACCTCCGTCTATTTTATTATATATGAAGGTGAATCGTGTATGTGTATTCAGGTGAATCAACTCCAGTCATTGAGTTTGTTGTTCTTCCAGACTTTTTTCATCTCTTCAGCCAGGCACCGGTGTTCGGGCTGAGAAAGGTGGGGGTCTTTGCCGAACAGCCGGGAGGCTTCGTTTCTGGCCAGCTCAAGTATGTTCGAATCCGAAAGCCTGGCCATTTTGAGGTCAGGCAGGCCGCTTTGACGCGTACCGAAAAATTCTCCCGGTCCGCGTAATTTAAGGTCTTCCTCGGCCAGCATAAAACCGTTGTGGATTTTTTCTATGAGGTCCAGTCTTTCTTTACCGATTTCCGAGGGTCTTTCTGCCAGAAGAAGGCAATAGCTCTGTTCCGTTCCCCGTCCTACCCTGCCTCTGAACTGATGCAACTGGGACAGTCCGAAGCGGTCGGCGCTTTCTATCAGCATGACGGTGGCATTGGGTACGTCTATGCCGACTTCGATCACCGGGGTAGATACCAGTATGTCCACCTCTCCACGGCTGAACTGCTGCATGGTCCCGTCTTTCCCGGGCTGTGACATTCGTCCGTGAAGAAGTCCCAGGCGTAATTCCGGGAATACCTCCACTGAAAGCCGCTCGTATTCAGCCACTGCCGCTCTGGCCTGTATTGCCTCGGATTCTTCAACCAGTGGGCAAATAATAAAGGCCTGGCGGCCCAGCTTGACCTGGTTGCTTAAAAACCGATAAGCATCGGCACGGCGTTCGGGAGCCAGCCACCTGGTCTTGATAACCTGTCTTCCCGGAGGCAGCACATCTATGACCGACAGGTCCAGGTCGCCGTAGAGAGTCAATGCCAGTGACCGTGGAATGGGCGTGGCTGTCATTGCCAGCATATGGGGATTAAGGCCTTTTTTACGCAGGGCGGAGCGCTGTTCGACGCCGAAGCGGTGCTGTTCGTCGACTACTATAAGACCGAGGCCGGCGAATTCCACGCCTTTCTGTATCAAGGCGTGAGTGCCTATAACGATATCTATCTCACCGGAGTTGATAAGCTGGTGGATCTTTTTTTTATTGATCTTTTTTTGTTCGCCCAGCAGCAGGGCCAGTTTAAGGGGACGTTCCAGCAAGCCGCTGTAGCTGTAAATAAAGTCTTCTCCTTCCTCGGTAGCTACCCTTGAAAGCAAGTGCCGGATGGTTTTAAAGTGCTGTTCAGCCAGGATTTCCGTGGGGGCCATCAAAACGCTCTGGCGATCGTCCGCGACTACCTCGATCATGGCGGCGGCCGCCACGACCGTTTTTCCGCTGCCCACCTCTCCCTGGAGCAGTCGTGACATGGGCCTGGACTTTTGCAGATCCGCCAGTATCTCTTTCAATACCCTATCCTGGGCCGGGGTTAACTTGAAAGGCAGAGCACTTAGAAAATTATTCAGTTCAGGCTGCCTGATTTTTACGGGAGTCCCCGGCTGGCTTTCCTGCCAGAACCGCTTTTTATTCAATACTCCAAGTTGCAGCAGGAACAGCTCGTCAAAGGCCAGACGCCGCCTGGACTCATCTTTTTTAGCCTCATCCTGCGGGTAATGGGCCTGGCGGATAGCTTCACTGAGCTCCGGGAATTTCAAGCGCTCACGCATCTGGCGAGGCAGGAAATCCTCCAGTTGAGGCGCCCAGCGGTCAATGGCCGGTTTGATAACCCGTCTGACCTGCCGCTGGCTCAGTCCCTGGGTCAGCGGATAGACGGGGATTAATCTCCCCGTATGCACCAGGTCTTTCTCTTCAAAAGGTTCCCATTCAGGTGATTCGAACTGTAATATTCCGTTGAAAATGGAAACCTTGCCGCTGATAACCAGTCTCTGACCGGTTTTAATGGTTTTTGCCAGGTAAGGTTGATTGAACCAGATAATCCTGATATTACCTGTTTCATCTCCCACTGTAGCCTCGGTACTGCGCATGCTGCCGAGCATTACTTCCCTGGCTTCCCAGACATTGGCGATAACGGTATTTTCCTTGCCGATAACCAGGCTGTTTATAAAAACCCTCATGCTGTAGTCGATATGGCGGTGAGGGAAATAGTACAGGAGGTCGTGTATGGTCGAGATCCCCAGCTTTTCGAATTTTTTTTTCAGGACTTCGCTGATGCCTTTGATCATTGTAACCGGGGAGTCCAAGGACGGAGAGGCCGGTACCGGCCTCTCCGGGTGATTCCCGGTACGGGGCACTGCGGCAGTAACCGGCGTTGAGACCGGTCCGGAAGGCCCTGTGACGGTTTTTTCTTCAGAGGATTTTTTGCCGGAGGCGTCGCCACCCAGCTTACTCAAGAATTCGAGCGTTGATTTGACCCATCTGCGGCGCTGATTGGCGCTCATCGAGGAGTAGCTTGCAGAGAAATGGCGTAATTGATCCCGGTTTAAGGTGGTATTACCAGCGGAAGCGGTCAGGATGGAAAGCCATAATTGCAGGAATTTATCCAGTCCGCCTATAACAGTTGAATCCGTATAGCCCCTTTTTACTTCCTGTTCGAGTATTTTATGTAAAGCTCCGGCGTCAACAGCCAAAACAACTCTCCGTCAGGTAAATCGATTCAAGCCGGGGTCGACCGGATAATATACTGAAATCCCGGCCCGTAGAGGAGAAAAAACAGCGGGATGCTATTTTTTATCTCCCAAAACAGAGACGGCTATAATACGCGGCCCGACGTGCGTTCCCATGACGGCTCCGACTTTTGAGCGATAGATCGGGGCATCAGGATACATCAGCTTCAGTCGGCGGGCAAGTTTATCAGCCTCTTCGGGTGTGGTGGCATCTTCCACCGCAATGGCTTCCACATTTGAAAATTCAAGGACGAAATTATACAGTGATTCAATGGCCTTGGCCCGGGAGCGTTCCCGTGAAATAGGGAATACTTCACCATTTCTGAGTCTGAGAACCGGATTCAGTTTCAGGATGGATCCCAGGAATGCCTGGGCCGAACCGATACGACCGCCTTTCTTGAGGTAGTCCAGCGTATCGAAAGCCATTCTCTCTTCAATTCTGGGAATAGAATTATTAACCAGTTTGACCAGGTCGTCCAGTTTTGCCCCGGTCTGTGCGGCTATGGCCGCGGTTATGGTAACAAGACCTTCGCCCATGATAACATGCAGTGTATCGATGACCTTGATCGGCTTGCTGCTTTTTACCATTTCCGCCGCCCGGCAGGCAGTATCATATGTGCCGCTGAGCTTATGTGAGATGGTTAAAACCAGCAACTCATCGGCCTCTTCCAGCACCTTTTTGAAAATATCTACGAATGTTCCAAGGGAGGGGACCGCCGTTGTAGGAATGGTTTTACTGGCTACCAGTTTATCGTAAAACTGCTCGGTAGTCATATCGACCCCATCCCGGTAGCAGTCCATTCCAAATAGAACATTAACGGGGATGACTGTGATATTATGCTTTTTTATCAAATCAACTGGTAAATCAGCCATACTATCCGTAATAATTTTAACAGTCATCTCAGAAGTCTCCTTGAGTTATTCAATAGATATTATATATTCGTAGTGGGGCTGGCCCCCTTTGACAACTTCTATCTGGAGTTCAGGATAATTCTCCCGGATGATGCCGGAAATTTTTTCAGCGTCGCTCTTTTCAATATCCTGTCCGTAATAGATAGTCACTACTTCTGCTTCAACCAGGTCTATTTCTTCCATTACCTTATCCAGCACTTCCATGGCTGTATTGCCCACAGACACCAGGTCCGTATCCAGAAGACCGATGGCCTGGTTTTTACGGATCTTCATATCCCCGATCTTGGTGGTACGTATGGCTCTGGTTATCTCCACGGTACGCACGTTGTTTCTGGCTTTTTCCATGGCTTTGGTATTGGTCTCGAAATCCGCTTCATAATCAAAGGCCAGAAGGGCGGCTACACCCTGGGGTATGGTCTTGGTTGGTATGATTTTAACTGTCTTTTGGGTCAATGAATGTACCTGGTTGGCGGTCAATATAATATTCTTGTTATTGGGAAGGATTATGATTTTGTCAGCGCCGATCGATTCCACCGCCTGAAGCAGATCTTTGGTAGACGGATTCATAGTCTGCCCTCCCGGGACGACAAATGCGCCCAGGCTGTTCAATACATCGGTTATTCCTTCCCCCGGAGCGACGGCGATCATGGCTACATCAGAAGCAGGCATTCTTTGCTTCTGCATCTCCAAATAATCTTCATGCTGCTCGTCCATGTTGCGAATACTTACCTGGTGAATAGTGCCCAGTGAAGTAACGTAATGCAGGACTGTGCCGGGATCCAGCGTATGAATATGGACCCGGACATTGGACTTGTCGCCTACAACAATGAGCGACTCTCCATTCTTTTTAAGCTTTTCCCGCAGCTTGTCGGGATTAATGTTATCTCCTTTTATCAGGAATTCAGTGCAGTATCCGAAGGGCACTTCCTTAACGTTCACAGGCTGAATCCTGGGCGTGGTGGTCACGGAGGAAGTTACAATCTGGGGTTTACGGAATTGCATCTGTTCGCCTTCACCCCGCAGGTAGCGCAAAGCCCCTTCCATAATTGTGAACAGTCCCTGACCGCCCGCGTCTACTACGCCGGCTTCCTTTAAAACAGGCAGGAGGTTGGGGGTATTGGAGAGGGATTTTCCGGCGGCATCCACGATTGTCTCGATTACCGTCACCAGGTCCTCGCCATTATGTTCCACGTATTCCATACCGGCATCGGAGGACTCACGGATTACGGTTAATATGGTCCCCTCAACGGGATTGTTAAGCCCCTTATAGGCTGTTTTAGCAGCCTGGGCGTAGGCCTGGGCAAAGTCTCTCCCGGTAAAAGTCTCCTTCCTGGACAGACCCTCTCCCATCCCTTTCCAGATCTGGGACAGTATTACACCACTGTTACCCCTGGCGCCCATCAATGCACCTTTTGCCATAGCCTGGGCCACGGACGAGGCATTATGATCGGCAGCGCGGTAAGATTCTTCAATGGCAGATCGCATGGTCAGCAGCATATTAGTCCCGGTGTCTCCGTCAGGTACAGGGAAAACGTTCAATGCGTCAATATCAGCTACACTTTTCTCCAGCCAGAGCGTTGCGGCAGAAAACATTTCCCTGTAAGCCTGACCGTCAGCGGTTTCAATTTTTCTCATTTGTAATGCAACCTCATTCAGTTAACACTAATTTTACCAGTTGATTAGTGGTATCCAATATAATATTATGTCCGGTAACAATTATTATTTTTGAATAATATACTAAAATATGGTATATTATTGCACGGAAGTTTGTAAAGTAACAGGCAATAAGACAAAGGAGCATATATCTTGAAATGTGATATTTGCGGAAAAACACCCATGTTCGGTTCAAACGTGAGCCATTCCAAAAGACATACCAACCGCAGCTTTAAACCTAATATTCATCCCGCTACCATCATTGTTGATGGAAAACCGAAGCAAGTGCACCTGTGTACCCGGTGCATCCGCACGCAGAATAAAGTTAAAAACAAATAATTCTATAATCCACGCCAGAAAAACAGCGGTCAGGTGAAAACATCTCAACCGCTGTTTTCTTTTTTATTCGCTCTGCCAGATGGCGGCATGAGCTTTCTGGCCGCTTCAATCGCCGCTCTTACCTGTTCGGGGGCAGTACCTCCGGGATTATTCCTGGCGGATATCGAGGCGACGGCAGTTATCAAGTATACATCATCTTCAAACAGCGTGGAGAAGGACCTGTATTCCTCCAGGCTGATTTCAGGAAAAGTCCTGTCCCTTTGAGCCGCCCAACTGACAAGTTTGCCCACGATGGTATGGGCATTACGAAACGTTTCCCCCTTTTTAACAAGATAATCGGCGATATCCGTGGCCAGCAAATAACCTTTGTCCAGGGCAAGGGCCATTTTTTCCGGTCTTACGCTCAGGGTGGCAATCATGCCTGTAAATATATTCAGTGTATCCAGGACGGTGTCAACAGTATCAAAAAAGCCCTCTTTATCTTCCTGGAGGTCCTTATTGTAGGCCAGCGGGAGGCCCTTCATGGTGGTCAAAAGGGCCATCAGCCTGCCATAGACCCGGCCCGTTTTACCCCGGGCCAGTTCTGCAACATCCGGGTTCTTTTTCTGAGGCATAATGCTGCTGCCGGTGGCGTAGGCGTCATCCATCTCAATGAAGCCAAACTCGGCGGAAGACCAGATGATCATCTCTTCAGCCAGGCGGGAGATATGCATCATCAAAATACTGGCTCCTGCTTCATATTCGAGGATGAAATCCCTGTCGGAGACCGCGTCCAGGCTGTTGCAACTGATAGTCCCGAACTTTAACTTCCTGGCTACATAATTGCGATCGATATCATAGGCCACACCGGCCAGTGCTCCGCTGCCCAGCGGCATAACATCGCTTCTTTCAAGGCAGTCCTTGAATCTATCGGTATCTCTGCGGAACATTTCGAAATAGGCCAGCAGATGATGAGCTAAGAGCACCGGCTGTGCTCTTTGAAGATGGGTATATCCAGGCAGCATGACCTGTTGATGGGCCTGTGCCAGGTCCAGCAGGGCATTCTGGAGCTGCTCAATTGACTGAAGCGTTTCACAGATGGAAGACCTGGTATAGAGGCGTATATCCAGGGCTACCTGATCGTTGCGTGAACGGGCGGTATGCAGGCGGGTCCCGGCCGGACCGATCTTCTCGATCAAACGCGCCTCAATATTCATATGAATATCTTCCAGCTCCGCTTTAAATTTAAAATTACCCTGCTCTATCTCTTTTTCGATATCTTTCAGTCCGCGGATAATCTTCCTGGAATCCTCCAGAGAAATAATTCCCTGCCTGGCCAGCATGGAGGCATGTGCGATCGAGCCGGCGATATCGTAATGGTACAGTTTCCAGTCAAACGGCAGCGAGGCGGTATAGCGGTTTACCGCCTCGTCAGCCTCTTTACTAAAGCGTCCGCGAATAAGACCCATTATTCCGCCTTTTTCTTTATTTGTGTGCTTTTCAACGAGCTGCCGGTCTCCATGAATGGCTGTAACAGCGCCTGAGTCCTGGTGGGAAGTCCCCACAACTGGATAAAACCAACAGAGTTACTCTGGTCGAACTCATCCTCTTTATCGTAGGTAGCCAGTTTGTAGCTGTAGAGGGAATAGAGAGATTTGCGGCCAACCACCATTGAGGAGCCTTTGTGCAGTTTTACCCGCACGGTGCCGCTGACAAAACGCTGCGTGCTTTTTACGTAAGCTGCCAAATCCTGGTGCATGGCGCTGAACCACAGACCGTTATATATCAAGTCGGCGTATTCCACGGCTACCTGCTGCTTGAAACGAAGCTGCTGCTTGGTTAAGACCATGTCTTCAAGCGCCAGGTGCGCCTGGAAAAGGACCACCGGAGCAGGTGCTTCGTACATCTCCCTGGACTTGATACCCACGAGGCGGTTTTCAATATGGTCGATGCGTCCGACGCCGTTATCCCCGGCGATTTTATTGAGTTTGTCCAGCAGCTCGAGGCCGTCCATTTTCTGACCGTCGAGAGCGACGGGTATACCCTCTTCAAACTCGATTTCAACATAGGTGGGTTTATCCGGGGTATTTTCGATGGATTTTGTCCAGATGAAAGCGTCCTCCGGCGCTTCGTTCCAGGGGTCCTCAAGAATACCGCATTCAATAGCTCTTCCCCAGAGATTTTCGTCAATGGAGTAAGGACTCTTTTGGGTGACCGGAATGGGAATATTGTATTTCTGGGCATATTGAATTGTCTCTTCACGGTTCATTCCCCACTCTCTGGCGGGGGCAATGATCCTGACTCCGGGAGCAAGCGTATTAATTCCCACATCAAACCTTACCTGGTCGTTGCCCTTTCCCGTACAGCCGTGAGAAACCGCGACTGCCTGGTTCTCCAGTGCGGTTTCGGCCAGTATTTTTGCGATCAGCGGCCGGCCCAGGGCGGTGGCCAGCGGATATGCTCCTTCATAGAGGGCATCAGCCTGCAAAGCAGGCCAGCAATAGTCTTTTACAAACTCTTCACGTGCATCGATTACTACGGCTTTTTTTGCTCCCAGGTCTTCCGCCTTACGACGAATAGCCTCCAGGTCGGGAACGTTACCGATATCGACAGTCAGAGTTATTACGTCCATTTTATAATTTTCAGGAACCCATTTGATAGCCACCGAGGTATCAACCCCGCCGCTATAAGCGAGAATGACTTTGTCAGACACTTGATTATCCCCCTTAATATTTCGTTAGTTGAATAGCCTCTAACATGCAATCGTTGCTTAAAAAGGCACCTATCGGTTCACATACACCGGGATATTGCCAGCGGTATTCATGTCCGGGAGCTGCCAGAAATCCCAGGATATCGCCTTCCATTTCCGGTTTGTCCAGCTCGATCAACGCTTTGAAACTGGATTTGAGAATCAAACCCAGATCACCTGAACTAAAAGAGTCCTCCACTATACCGTTGCTTTTCAGCAGTATAGTCCTGGTCTGGGTCCTGTGCGTATGCCAGAACGGGGACCCGGTCTGAATGCTGAATACCCGGGGATTATCGTCAAGAAGGACCATTGCATCGTCGCAGATAATGGTACCGGTGCTTTCTCCCGCCAGTATTACCTTGAGTCCGGGATTATGCCTGGTAAGGAAATTGACCAGCGAAGCCAGGTCTTCGGCCTTATTCTCATAATGCCCGGTCATCTCTTTAAGTTCGTTCAACTGGCCCTGAAGGTTGTTGACGGTACGCAGATAGTTCAGCATGGAAATCCTGTATCCGGCCGCTGAAACATCATGCAGGATGCCGTCAACAATCGATGACCAGCCGTATGAAGCGGATACCGTTTTGGTCCCCCATCCTCCCGGGTTGAACAGAAGAATGACATCCTTATCACGGGACTCGTTATATGCGATCAAACTTTGGCTATAGTACGCCTCCGCCTTGGACTTATCGGTATAACGCAGATCGGCAATAGTCCTGGCATCACTGCGTACTTCACCCGGTATGGATGAAATGTCACAGGCTGTTTGCCGGCTTATACGCGCTTCAACCCTTGAAACTACTCCGATACCGGAAAATGTCAGTGCCAGAACAGCCAGGACCAGGAACGCGCAGATTAAAGATGTCAACATCAAACGCCTGGTACGCTGTTTTCTGCGTGCCCGGAATGCATCTCCGATTAGTTTTTGAAAGTAGCGTTCGGTTTTAAAAAATATAAACGTCATAATTTGCCTGACCTGATTATCGAGACGTTTATTATTTCAGGCCGGATAAAACCTCGTCCAGGATCCTGATCCCCTGTTCAGCCTCGCTGCGGCTGATAACCAGGGGCGGGATAACGCGCAACATATTGGATTTCAGGAAATTGATTATCAGTCCTTTATCCAGGCAAGCGTAGGTTATTTTTTCCGCGATATTGCTGTTAAACTCGATGGCGATCAGCAGGCCGCGGCCGCGGACGTCGCTGATAACTCCGTGTCTGGCCTTCAGTTTAAGCAGTTCGGACATGATATAGTCCCCCTGTTGGGCAGCATTGTCAGGTACGGATTGTTCGATAATATATTTAGTGACCGCATATCCGGCTGCGCAGGCAAGGGGATTACCACCAAAGGTCGAACCATGATCACCGGGGACGAAAACGGAGCATTGTTCGGTAGCCATAACCACCCCTATGGCGACCCCGCTGCCTATTCCCTTAGCCAGTGTTATGATATCCGGCTTTACATCGAAAACCTGGTAACCGAAGAGCTTACCCAGCCTTCCCATGCCGGTCTGAATTTCATCCAGGATCAGGAGTATTCCCTTCCGGTCACACCATTGGCGTACTTCTTTGAGATAGCCGTCAGAAGGAATAATAACTCCTCCTTCACCCTGTACAGGCTCCAGCATTATGGCGCATGTCTTTTTGGTGGTGGCACTTTTAATAGCTTCGATATTGTTGTACTCCACGTTAACAAAACCTGCCGGAAGCGGTATGAAGGGTTTCTGAAATTTGTCCTGACCGGTAGCTGCCAGCATTGCCAGCGTTCTGCCATGAAATGAGTTGAATGTGGTGATTACTTCAAAAGCACCGTTCAGCTTCAGCGCGCCGTAGCGTCTGGCAAGTTTTATGGCCCCTTCATTAGCCTCGGCTCCGCTGTTTGAGAAGAAGACCCGGTCCAGACAACTGTTC
Organism: Dehalococcoidales bacterium; assembly: GCA_016926695.1. Next base: position 12,781 of record JAFGOB010000156.1, read on the forward strand.
TTTACCAGAAGTTCGGCCAGCTTTCCCAGTGGAATCGTGTAGTAGTGGTTTGATACCTGTATCAGCGACTGCGCCTGTTCACACAGGGCTTGCGTTAAAACCGGATGGCAATGTCCCAGGCTGTCAACCGCCCAGCCTCCCACGAAGTCAAGGTATTCCTTTCCGTCTTCATCCCATAGTTTCAATCCCTGGCCTTTAACAAAGGTCAGAGGAATACGGGTAATGAAATTCATCATATATTTTTGTGCCAGTTCTTGAGAACTGCTTAATTCTTTATTTTGCATTATTACAAGCTCCTTACTATATCTTCAGCGTGAATGGTGGTACCCCCCAGGCTTTTATATATTTCATTGAGTAAAGCATGGGGCTGCCTGCCATCGATAATCCGGGTTTCTGCTGAGCCCTCCAGCGCCCTGATGCCTGCCCGGATTTTCGGAACCATCCCTCCTGAAGCTATGCCGGAGACAATAGCCTCCTCAGCTTCTCTGGCTGTCAGTGAGGTCAATACCTCACCCGATTTATCACAAACACCGGCAATGTCAGTCAGAAATATCAATTTTGCGGCTCCCAAACTGGCGGCTATTTCACCTGCCGCAGCGTCGGCATTAACATTCATCAGCAGCGGTTCACCGGCTGAAGAAGGATGGCAGTTGAAGCTGACAGGAGCAATCACGGGGATATACTTTGCACCCAGAATGAACCCTATCAGTTCGCTGTTTACCTGCGAAACGATGCCCACGTATCCCAGCTCCGGTTTTTTAATATCTCCCTTGAGCAGAAGACCATCCGCTCCGCTCAGACCGAGGGCCTTGCCGCCCAGGTTGTTAATGCCGGCGACCAGTTCTTTGTTGACCAGACCGCAGAGCACCGCAGAGGCAACATCAAGGCCGGCCCTGTCCGTAACACGCTCGCCTCCGACAAAGCGTGTTGAAGCTCCCTGCCTGGTTAGCCAACTGGTAATGGTTTTACCTCCGCCATGCACTACTACAACATCAATGCCTTTTCTCTGAAGATGGACCAGGTCTTCAAGCGTGGTATCATGTTGTCCCAGAGTTGATCCGCCAATTTTTACTACGATCGATTTACTCATGTTTTTCCTGATAACCTATTTATGTCAATTATAATACCAGAGCCGCCCGTTTACAATTGCCGGGATAAAATGTCCCGGCGACAAAGATAAAGGGTATTACAGTCCATCAATTACTTACGGTAAAAAAGCATGCGTAAGCGCCTTTTCCCGTCAGGCAGGATATCCCGGAATCCCTGTTGGGGATTTTTCCCGAATGTCAGGTGGTATAATCACTGTTGATAACCACATATTCGCCGGTCAAATCACAACCCCAGGCACGAGCGCTATCTTCACCCAGATTCAAGTCCAGGCGCAGCAGCACCTCATCGCGGCCCATCTCTACGGACGCACTTTTTTTATCAAAAGCCAGAGGCGTTCCAGCTTTAAAAAGACAGGTACGCCCGATATATACATCCGTCCTGTCCTGTACAATCTTCGCACCACTTCGTCCGGCTGCGGCGATGATTCTGCCCCAGTTGGGATCACAGCCGTGAACAGCCGTTTTCACCAGCGGCGAACCGGCAATGGTCCTGGCAGCTTTCCTGGCGTCGTCCAGGCTGACTGCCCCTGTGACCAGTACTTCAATAAGCCGTGTAGCGCCTTCACCATCCCTGGCAATGCTTTTTGCCAGAAACTGACAGACTTCATCAAGCGCCTGATTGAATACGGCGGCTAATTTGCTTCCGGCTTTTATGGTCTCGTTTCCGGCCAGGCCGTTAGCCATAATTATCAGCGAGTCATTGGTGCTGGTATCTCCGTCAACCGTTAACATATTGAAGGTGCTGTCCGCGGATAATGTCAGGGCTTCGGCCAGAAATCCGGCTTCTACGGAGGCATCGGTGGTAATAAATGCAAGCAGAGTAGCCATATCCGGGTGTATCATACCGGCGCCTTTGGCGGTACCGCCTATAGTAAAAACAGATTTTCCGTCGCTGACCCTGACAGCGATCTTTTTCGGCCGTGTGTCAGTAGTCATTATAGCCTTGCTCAGATCGCTTCCGCCTCCATGGGATAAAACAATGCGCCCTATTCCTTCACGGATTTTATCCATGGGAAGCTGCACGCCGATAACACCGGTGCTGGCGACCAGAACCTCAGCGGACGTTATACCCAATCTCGCGGCTGCCAGACCAGCGCAGGCAATAGCTGATTCCATGCCCTGTTTGCCCGTACAGGCGTTAGCACATCCGCTGTTAACAAGGATTGCCCTCATTTTCCCGTTGCCGGCCAGTTTTTCCTGGTCAAGCAGCACGGGCGCGGCTTTTATCAGGTTGCGGGTGAAAATCCCGGTGGATACGCAGGGAACTTCGGAGTACAGAAGGCTCAAGTCCAGAACGTCTTTAGACTGCTTTTTTATCCCGGCGAAGGTAGCGCCGGCTGAAAATCCTTCCGGGGTCGTCACTCCCCCATCGCTAATTATTTCGAATTGCGTGCTCATTTATACATTAAAATATACCATAAGGGCTATTTGCTAAGCAATCGGCAGACAGCCTGACATCTGCGTAATGGGGTATGAATATCAAATGCAGGGGGAAACAGGAACATAGACTCCATGGCAAAACTTATAGTAATATTGTGGATAATGATAAAATCAAAAAAAGAAAATACACCTTGACAATTATAGAGACTTAATTATAAAATCAATATATTATAAACTATTTATATTTTTATAAGAGTTAATTTAATGATACATCGGTAATCCGCGGTTTACGGAGGATTACCGCATCTTACCACGGCTTTCCGCGAGGTGGCTGATGACTGATGGCAGAGAAGAACTGATTAAGGAAATAATAAAGACTGAAAAAGAAGTTAGACGATATCTTTCCAGTAAAGGTCCGGATGCCTGGCTGGCTTTAAATCTGACTATAGCCCAGTTGAAGAGTCTGTTGTTTATCCGGTTTGAAGGAAGTACAAATTTCAAAATGCTGGCAGAGGCATTGAAAGTTTCACCCCCCAATGTCACCGGTATAGTTGACCGGTTGGTGGTCCAGGAGCTGGTTAGCAGGGAAGATAATCCGCAGAACCGGCGCATGCAGATCCTGAAAGCTACTGAGAAAGGCAAGGAACTGATAAAGGACCTTATGGATCGAGAGGAGACTCTCTTTCACGCAACGCTGACAAAGATGGAAACAAAAGACCTGGAAGATCTCCATAACGGCATGTCTGCCCTGCTTTCTGCCTCTCAACAGAATATTGAAGAAGAATCGGACTATGTTGAGGGATAGAAAAAGCCATACATTTTACCGGCAGTCCGGTGTATATACATCACTAAACTACCTGGAAAGAAGCAAGCGGAATAACGATAAGCCCTTTCGGATTTCTATCGGAGCCATCGTTACAATAAGCACATGTGGAAACTGATAAAATTCCTCAAACCCTATTACTGGCTGGTGATACTTATATTCAGCTTGCTTTTCGGACAGGCTATGTGTGATCTGGCGCTGCCGGATTACATGTCCAAGATCGTTAACATCGGTATTCAGCAAAACGGTCTGGAGAGTACTGTACCTGACGTTATCCGCTCTTCCGAAATGAACAAACTGACCCTCTTTATGGGCAGGGATACAAAAAATACAGTGCTCGATAAATACCAGTTGCTTGATAAGCAGGAGCTTTCCCCGGAAGAATATCAGAAATACCAGAAGTCTTATCCTGTATTATCCTCCGAACCGGTATACGTACTGAAAAAAATAGACAGCTCCGAGTATGACGGTCTTAACACCCTGATGGGAAGACCGATCATGATTGTATACATGTTTGAGAGCAGAAATGTACCCGGAATGTCAGAGATGTTCCAGGACATGCCGGCTGATGCCGATCCGTTTGCCTTATTGTATCTTTTACCGGAATCGCAAATGGAGGGGATGAGGCAGACGATAGACAAGCAGATGACCGACATACCCGAAAGCATTATCAACCAGTCGGCGATCAGCTACCTTTCCGTGGAATACAGGACTATCGGTCTGGACCTCACGGCCAAGCAGAACGCGTATTTATTGAAAGTCGGCGGTATCATGCTTCTTCTGACTCTGGCCGGAACACTGGCCTCTATAACCGTCGGATATTATTCCGCCAGGGTTGCAGCCGGTTTTGCCCGCAATACGCGCAGGCAATTATTTCACAAGGTTGAATATTTTTCCAACAGCGAGTTTGACAAGTTTTCCCCGGCCTCGTTGATTACCCGTACCACCAATGACATACAGCAAATCCAGATGGTGCTGGTAATACTGCTGAGGATAATCTTCTATGCCCCGATAATAGGCGTCGGCGGAGCAATAAAAGCGATGGGACAGGATATGTCAATGTCCTGGATCATTGGAGCGGCCGTTCTGGTAGTGCTTTCAATGATTATCATAGTCTTTGCGATAGCTATCTCGAAATTCCGCAAGGTACAGATCCTGACCGATCGACTGAACCTGGTAACGAGGGAAATGCTGACTGGTCTGATGGTTGTAAGGGCCTTCAATAACCAGGAACATGAAGAAAAGAAATTCGACGAAGCCAATATTGACCTGACAAAAGTCAACCTGTTTATTCAACGGATAATGATCTTCATGATGCCGGCAATGATGTTGATAATGAACGGTGTAATGCTCATGGTTATCTGGTTCGGCGCCCACCAGGTGGACCAGGGTTCAATGCAGGTCGGCAACATGATGGCCTTTATGCAGTATGCCATTTTGATAATCATGGCCTTTTTGATGGCATCCATGATTTTCATAATGGTGCCGCGTGCCAGTGTTTCCGCTCAGCGTATCAGTGAAGTACTTGAAACAGACCCTGTAATAAAAAACCCTCCGCAGGAGAGAATATTTTCCGGTGAAACAAAGGGGCTGGTTGAATTTAAAAACGTCAGTTTCAAATATCCAGGAGCGGAGGATTATGTACTGCATGACATCTCTTTTACGTCCGTTCCGGGTAAAACTACCGCAATATGTGGAGGAACGGGAAGCGGGAAGTCCACACTGGTCAATCTGATTCCCAGGTTCTATGACGTCACGGAGGGCAAGATACTTTTCGATAATCTGGACGTACGGGAGGTAACACAGCATGCTCTGAGGGAAAAGATCGGGTATGTACCCCAGAGATCGGTGCTGTTTACCGGCACTATCGCCAGCAACATAAGATACGCAGATGAGAACGCTTCCCAGCAAGACATAGAGAATGCGGCAGAAATTTCACAGTCAATTGAGTTCATAAATCAAAGCGAGAACGGTTTTGAGAGTCCGGTTTCCCAGAGCGGCGCTAATTTGTCCGGAGGCCAAAAACAGAGGCTTTCCATAGCCCGCGCACTGGCCAGAAAACCGGAGGTATTTATTTTTGACGATAGTTTTTCGGCGATTGATTTCAAGACCGATGCAACGCTGAGAAAGGCTCTTAGAAAGAGAATTGTTGATTCCACGATCATCATCGTTGCTCAGAGAATAGGCACTATTATGAATGCCGATCAAATAATTGTACTGGATGAAGGGCGGATTGTTGGTAAAGGTACTCATACGGAACTGATGAGTAGCTGCAAGGTATACCAGGAGCTTGCATTGTCCCAGTTGTCCATGGAGGAACTGAACTGATGCAAGAGCATAACAGGTCTGATCAGAGGCGCGATATGAGGCCAACCGGGCGTCCCGGCATGGGACCGCCTGGCGGACCTCCGGGAATACCCGGAGAAAGGGCCAGGGATTTTAAAGGCACTATAAAAAAGCTGGTAAGTTACCTGAAACCCTACCGTATCTCGATCCTGTTTGTAGTGATCCTGTGTGCCGCCAGCACCGTATTCATGATCATTGGTCCCAAGATAATGGGAAATGCTACCACGCGGCTGTATGAAGGCGTGATCGCCAAACTGAGCAATGTCCCCGGAGCAGCCATTGATTTTGATTACATCGGCAACGCGGTATTATTACTGATCGGTCTTTATGTCGCCGCTGCAATATGCAACTACGTTCAGGGATTCATTATTACCAATATTTCCATGAAGATAACCTATGATCTGAGAAAGCAGATATCTCAGAAAATAAATCATTTACCGTTGAAATATTTTGATACCAGGACTTACGGAGAAGTCCTGAGCCGGGTAACCAATGATGTGGATACAATCAGCAACACACTTAACCAGAGCCTTTCCCAGATAGTGATGTCCGTGATAACCATAATCGGCGTACTGGTGATGATGTTTTCCATAAGCTGGGTTATGACACTGGTAACGTTTTTAATACTACCGATCTCGGCGGTAATAATTTCTCTGGTAGTAAAAAGATCGCAGAAATATTTTATCAGACAGCAGGACTATCTGGGGCACGTTAACGGACATGTCGAAGAGATGTACTCCGGCCATAATGTAATGAAGGCTTATAACGGGGAAGAAAGATCAATCAGGGAGTTCGATGCCCTTAACTCCGAGCTTTATAGCTCTGCCTGGAAATCGTTTTTCTTTGCCGGCATGATGATGCCCATGATGACTTTTATCAGCAATCTGGGATACGTGGCCATTTCCATCATGGGTGGCTATATGGCGATTACCGGCCAAATAAAAGTGGGAGATATCCTGGCCTTTATTCAATATGTACGGACATTTACACAGCCCATAATGCAGACCGCCAATATAGCAAATATCATCCAATCAACAGCCGCCGCGGCAGAACGCGTGTTTGAATTTTTAGCTGAAGAAGAAGAAATACAGGAAACTGCTCAACCGGTAAAACTGGAGACAATAAGAGGAGAAGTCAGTTTCGAGAGCATCTATTTCGGTTACCTGCCAAAGAAAAATATCATCAACAATTTCTCGGTATCTATCAAACCAGGTCAAAAAGTGGCGATTGTGGGACCTACAGGTGCGGGAAAAACGACGATGGTCAAGCTTCTCATGCGTTTTTATGATGTTAAGCAGGGAGCTGTGCGGGTAGACGGGGTTGAAATTCGTGAATTCAGCCGAAAAGATCTCAGGAGCATCTTCGGTATGGTTTTGCAGGATACCTGGCTGTTTAACGGAACAATAATGGAGAATATACGCTACGGCCGTCTGAATGCCACGGATGAAGAAGTAATCGCAGCAGCCAAAACGGCTTATGTCGACCATTTCATTCATGCTCTTCCGGGCGGCTATAACATGGTGCTTAACGAAGAGGCCAATAATATCTCCCAGGGTCAAAAGCAGTTGTTGACCATTGCCAGAGCCGTATTGGCTGACCCCAAAATTCTGATCCTGGATGAAGCTACCAGCTCGGTGGATACCAGGACGGAGGTTTTGATCCAGAAGGCCATGGTAAGGCTTATGCAGGACCGGACCAGCTTTATTATCGCTCACCGCCTGTCCACCATACGTGATGCCGATATCATTTTGGTTATGAAAGACGGGGAAATCATCGAACAGGGAAGTCACAGGGAACTGATGGCGGCCAATGGATTTTATACCTCGTTGTACAACAGCCAGTTCGAGGCTTCCACGGTGTAAAGAGACTGATTTGCCGGTCTCTGTCTGAATCATCCCTGAAAACGGACAACTCGCGGTAGAATTTGAGCCGCCTTATACGTGCGTCCTTGACGCCGGATATTCACATACACTATTCTTAAGTTATTCAAGGAGAAAGAAGGAGGTCATTATGGCTGTTAAAGTACCGCCGGGCTGGTATGATATTTCCGTTCCTTTAAAGCAGGGTATGAACCATTTTCCCAGTGATCCCGTCCCGCCCAAGATTTACCGTTATCATGATGTCGAGATGGGCGCCAAGGTAACCATGTCAATGCTGGAGATTATATCGCACACCGGGACCCATATTGATACCCCGCTTCATTTTATTCCGGGCGGATCAACCGTTAGCGATATGCCGCTGGATGCTACTATAGGACCCTGCCGCGTAATAGAAATCAAGGACCAGGAAAAGATCAAGATCCCGGAACTGGAGCCATACAACATACAAAAAGGTGAACGGCTTCTTTTTAAAACCCGTAATTCACCGGTGACCTACACTAGTGACCGGTTTGTTGAGGACTATGTTTATCTGGACGGAGACGCCGCCGATTACCTTGCCGGCAAAGGAATCATACTATTCGGACTGGATAATATTACCATCGGGCGCTTTAACGACCCGGAGAACCTCAACCGAACTCACCGCACGCTGCTGGCTGCGGGAATCTATATACTTGAAGACTGTGCGCTGGCGGATGTTCCTGCGGGAGAATATGAGCTTCTTTGCCTGCCTCTTTATATGTGGAAAGGTGACGCGGGGCCCTGCCGTGCTATCCTGCGTCCTCTGAAATAACATAGAACATCCCGATTATCCAAATTATCCCCCGGGTCTTTACATCCGGCGCGAAGTCTGCATAAGCTGCAAACAGGCAGAGACAAGCTTGCCGGCTGGCTGTGATGCGGATGTACCAGGATCAGTCGGGAGATGTTTATCAGCGGTCAATTGTTCCAAAACAAGATAAACTTGCCGGATATTTCGTCTATGTTTATAATAACGTTAGGCAAATTTTGTAAAATCTGGAAAAGTAGGTGAGTAATGGAACAATTCGGACAGGAAAACATTCGTAACGTGGCCTTACTTTCGCATTCGGGCGCTGGAAAAACCTCAATCGCTGAAGCGATTTTATTTAATTCAAAAATCATCAATCGTCTGGGTAAGGTGGATGATGGCTCTACCATCTCAGACTTTGATCCCGATGAAATAAAACGTAAAATAAGTATTAGTCTCAGCTTGCTGCCTTACGTATGGCAGAATGTCAAGGTTAATCTTATTGATACGCCTGGATATGCCGATTTTGTAGGTGAAGTTAAATCGGGGCTGAGGGTAAGTGAAGGGGCTGTAATCGTTATCTGTGCTGCCTCCGGGGTTGAAGTCGGAACCGAGCTGGTCTGGCAGTATTGTGAGGAAGCCGAATTACCCCGCCTGATCTTTATCAATAAAATGGACCGTGAAAACGCGGATTTCTTCAAAGTAGCTGAAGCTGCCCAGAAACAATTCGGGGTCAAGTGTGTTCCGGTTCAGATACCGATTGGTTCATATTCCAGCTTCTCGGGTGTGGTGGACCTTGTAAAAATGAAAGCTATCAAAGGGGATCCGGCTCAGGAAGAAAACATTCCTGTCGAAATTAAAGCACAGGCTGACACATACCGTAATAAACTGGTAGAAGCAGTAGCAGGCGCCGATGAGAACCTGATCGAAAAATATCTTAATGATGAAACTATAACACAGGAAGAACTGGAGCAAGCTTTAAATACAGCGGTATCAAGCGGCAAGCTGGTACCCATTTATTCAGGTTCAGCCTTGCAGAACAGCAGTATCACTTTGCTGATGAATGCTATCAGGCAGTATTTACCCTCCCCCGCAGGAATTCAGGTTGAGATCACCGATCCATCCAAAGAGGAAAAGCAGAAAATCGATCCTTCTCCCTCTGAATCGCTGGCTGCCCTGGTTTTCAAGACCAGCGCCGATCCATATGTGGGCAAGATGACCTATTTCCGCGTGTATACCGGAACTTTAAGCAGCAACTCTCAAATCTGGAATTCGACGCGCAACGAGCAGGAAAGAGTAGGACAGCTTTTTATTGTCAGAGGAAAAAACCAGGAACCCGCTTCCCAGGTTATCGCCGGAGATATCGGCGTGGTTACCAAGCTGAATGTTACCAGCACGGGAGACACACTTTGCATTAAAGAAAAACCAATGAAGCTTGATCCAATCGTATTCCCTGTTCCCGTATACAGCGGGGCAGTCACACCCAAGACCAAGGCGGACCTGGACAAGCTGGGTACATCACTGGCACGGCTGTCCGAGGAAGATCCTACTGTCAAAGTACACAGGGATACCGATACAGGGGAGATGGTGCTTTCTGGCCTGGGAGAAACCCAGCTCGAAGTTATAGTTGAAAGAATGCAGCGCAAATTCGGAGTCGGTGTAAACCTCGATACACCCAAGGTACCCTATAAGGAGACCATTACTTCTGCGGCTAAAGGAGAGTACAAACATAAGAAACAGACCGGAGGGCACGGTCAGTACGGTCATGTATTGCTTGAAGTTGAACCTTTGCCCCGGGGCACCGGTCTTGAATTTTTAGATGCTATTGTAGGAGGTACAATCCCTCGCAATTATATTCCTGCGGTGGAAAAGGGTGTAAGAGATGCCGTGCATGAAGGAGTCGTGGCCGGCTTCCCCGTAGTGGATGTGCGTGCCAGGGTTTATGACGGCAGCTTCCATCCGGTGGACTCATCCGAAATATGTTTTAAGATCGCAGGTGCCGGAGCTTTGAGAAAGGCCATGGACTCGGCCAATCCCGTACTACTTGAACCCATTGTCAAGCTGAAGGTGGTGGTACCAGACAGCTATACCGGTGATATTATGAGCGATTTGAATAATAAGCGCGGGCGTGTTATGGGGATGATGCCCGAAGGCGGAAAAAATACCATTGAGGCTGAAGTGCCCCTGGCCGAAATTTTACGGTATGCCATAGATCTCAAGTCCATCACCCAGGGACGCGGACGATACAGCTACGAACTAAGCAATTATGAGGAGGTTCCTACTTTTATTGCCCAGAAAATCTGCGCTGAACGCAAGGCTGAATTGGAAGCAAAATCAAGCGAAAAGAAAGAGTAAACTAAAAGAACAACGGTATAGAAACAGGTGGTTACGGGATATACCCGGGCCCGGTTTAACCCCGGAAGGGGGGCTGGGCTGAGCGAAAAATATATCGCAATATAAAATACGTGATATATTTAAATTACTTTTTAACTGGATACGAAGAGCCCCGCTCTATCAGGCGGGACTCTTCCTGTAATTACGGGTATTATGATTAATCCCGTGATGATTTCTTCCATAAAAAATGGTAGCTGCGGCAATTGACCGTCTGTCTATAATAGTTTATAATCTATACTGTATATTTTATAAACCAAATCATATAAAGATAAGAAGCCATTCCATGCCGGTTAGTCCGTCATATGAAAACGTAGCAAAAGACCTGCTTTCATTGCCTCCATTGATATTCCGAAGAATCCGCAGCAAGCTGAATAGGAATGCTGTAACCGGTTTACCGTTCGGTATAACCTCGCTTCACGTCGAAATAATGATACTTCTGGAAGACAGAGGCAAGATGCATCTGGCGGAGATCGGAGAAAGGCTTTTTATCGCCAAGGCCCATATGACTCAACTGGTAAACAAGCTGGTTGAAATGGGACTGGTAGAACGTTCGCTCGACCCCTCCGATAGAAGAATCACCAATATTTTTCTCACCGGTACGGGCCGGCGGATTTTAGATGAACATAAGGCCAGCATTATGGCTTCAATTCTTGAAAGTCTATCCAGCCTTAGTCAACGGGAACTTAAGGATCTTTCAGTCTCTCTTAATAAACTAAAGGACATTTTGTCACGTCTGCAATAAACCTTTTCCGGACAGTCAACTGTTTATATTCGACAAGGAAGTGTAATCAATAACATGCATAATCCGAATAGTACTATCCTGGATACTGATAAAATAGGGCGTCTGCTGGTAAGGCTGGCGCTTCCTTCTTTTATCGGAATGTTCGTAATGACCTTATATAACGTGGTTAATACCATATTTATCGGGCATTATGTAGGGCCGCTCGGAATAGCCGGCCTTTCTATCGTATTCCCTTTCCAGATGCTGGGTATGGGGCTGGCACAGATGATGGGTACCGGCGGAGCTTCTCTTATTTCAAGATTATTAGGCCAGCGTAATATTTCAAGGGCTGAGCGCACGCTGGGTAACGCCTTCGCATTAAATATAATAATCTCGCTGACCATGACCGCTGCAGGCCTTTCAAATCCGGAGTTCTGGCTGAGACTGGCGGGGGCATCCGATACAATTATGCCCTACGCAAAAGAATATATGGTGATTATTATCAGCGGCATTATCCTCAACAATATCGTAATGGCCTCCAATACACTGACCGTGTCGCAGGGCAATGCGCGTATTCCCATGATTGCCAATATCATGGGCGCTATTCTCAATATTATCCTGGATGCAATTTTCATCATAGGAATGGATATGGGGGTAAGAGGGGCAGCCATCGGAACGGTAATAGCCCAGGGTACTTCAGCCACGTTTTTTCTGATCTATTATTTCTCCGGCCGGAGCTTTCTTAAAGTCCACCTCAAAAACCTGGTTCCTGATTTAAGCATAATCAGGCCAATCATGGCTGTTGGCGTGGCTGCGTTTGCCATGACCTTTACGGCCAGTCTTTCAAATATAATAGTAAACCGGACTCTGGAAGCCTACGGAAGCGATCTGGCGATATCGGCAATGGGAATCCTGAACAGGATTTTAATGTTTGCTTTAATGCCGGGAGTGGTGATAGGCCAGGGCCTGCAGCCAATACTGGGATTTAACTACGGCGCAGGGCGTTATGATAGAATACTGAGGGCGATAAAAATGGCTATCACAGCTACAACATTGATAGGACTGGCGGCCTTCATAGCCCTGTACTTTTTCCCCGGGGTATTTTTCCGTGTTTTTACTTCAGATACAGCCCTGATAGATCTTGGTTCCCTTGCCTCAAAGCGGGTATTTCTGTGTATGTACCTGATCGGATTCATGGGTATAGGCTCCATGACTTTTGTTGCCCTTGGCAAAGCAGCACGATCATTTATTGCCTCAATTTCCAGGACAATTGTTTTCCTGATACCTTGTGTTATTATTTTCAGCAATATCATGGGGCTGGAAGGTGTATGGTTTGCCTTCCCCGCCAGTGATATACTGGCATTCATTTTAATGCTAGTGTTGCTGATTCCTTTGATTAAAGACTTTAGAAGGAAACTGGAACTTAGAAGAGAAGGCGACCAGTCAGAGTTAGCATCGGCACAGGAGCTCAACCAGAGGGAATAATATTAGTCCGGGTGAAAATGAATGACGCCGAGACCTGAAATATATCCAGTCAACAAGAGCGTGGTGATTTTTATCGCCACCTTGAGCTCGTTTTTAACTCCCTTCACACTTTCTTCCGTCAATATCGCCTTACCGACGATCGGTAAAGAGCTTTCGCTGAACGCGATCGAACTTAGCTGGGTAGCTACCGCATATCTTCTGGCATCGGCTGTTTTCCTGATACCGATAGGCAGGTTTGCCGATATTCAAGGGCGAAAGAAAATATTTTTAACAGGCATAATCATCGATGGTGTAGCTACTCTGCTGTGTATAATCTCCCATTCAGGGATAGTGCTGATAGCTTTCCGGGCCGTCCAGGGCCTGGGCGCCGCCATGATTTTCGGGACAGGCGTGGCTATTCTGACATCCACTATTCCAGCGTCTGAAAGGGGAAGAGCCCTGGGCATAAACGTGGCAGCGGTCTACGGGGGTCTATCCGTCGGTCCCCTGGCAGGCGGGGCAATGACCACGTACTTCGGATGGAGAAGTATCTTTGTCCTGAACGCAGCTATCAGTCTGATCATTATTCTGGCAGTGATATGGAAACTGAGAGGCGAGTGGGCTGACGCCAGGGGAGAGAAATTCGATATCACGGGATCAATAATCTACAGCCTCGCGCTGGTAGCGGTCATGTTCGGTTTTTCCGAGCTGCCGGATATGACCGGTTTTTGGCTGTTGCTGGCCGGAGCAGCCGGATTAGCAATCTTCATAGTCTGGGAGTTAAAGCAGAAGTACCCGGTGTTCAAGATGGTGCTGTTTATAAAAAACAAGGTGTTCGCTTTTTCCAACCTGGCGGCTCTGATCAACTACAGCGCTACTTATTCGGCCAGTTTCCTTTTGAGCCTTTACCTACAATATATCAAGGGCTTCCCTCCCGAACAGGCAGGTCTGATATTGATTGCCCAGCCGATAATACAGGTAATTGTCTCACCTATTGCCGGAAGCCTGTCGGACAAATTCGAACCACGTGTAATCACTTCGAGCGGAATGGCACTGACCACCGCAGGACTGATAATGCTTATTTTCTTGACCGACAACACCAGCCTGGGATATATCATAGCCGGACTGATGGTGCTGGGACTGGGTTTCGGCCTTTTTTCTTCTCCCAATTCCAATGCCGTCATGAGCTCGGTAGACAGAAAGGAATTCGGCGTAGCATCCGGCATACTGGGCACCATGAGGACGCTGGGACAGGCCTTCAGCCTGGGTGTGGCCATGCTGCTTTTCGCATTATTTATCGGAAAAGTGCAGATTACCCCGCTCTATTACCCGGATTTCCTTTACAGCACCAGGGTGGCCTTTATTATTGCAGCGGCGCTGTGTTTTACCGGCATTTTCGCCTCTGCCGTAAGGGGCAAAACCCATGCCGGGGAGACGGGCTGAGAAACGGTCCGTGCCCCCTGACCTTAATCCTCTCCTGCGTTGGGGAGAAGAGATTTGTTATGTTTCTCTTCTGTGGTTTTTTTCCCCGTAACCGGGTGTTTGTAATGAAAAGGAACAATATATCCTGAGGGGTACCTGGTATCCATTTCCCTGGGTTTGTCCGGTTGGGCACTTTTCCGGGGCTGGTGCGTGTCGATAGCTGCGATTCTTTCCGCTTTCACCCATCCCTCGGACGGTGAGACCATATAGATAGGGTTCCATTTCAGTTTTTTGATCTTCCAGGTACCCTGCTCTTTTATATATTCGCAGGCATATACCCCGCTGAAGGATGCCGGCCGTACTCCTTTTCCGGAAGGGAAGGCAACCGAACCAAAACCGTACCACCTGCCTTCAGCGGTTTGGCCGTCTTCGGCAATGTCAATGATATCCGAAAGCTGCATTACCTGGTGTAAAAACTCAGGGTTATCGTCAGGGTCCTCACCGTTGAAATATCTCCTGATAGATTCTTTGCCGGTATATATTCCAGCGAAAAGGCTTAGAGTGACGTCCGGACAGTCCGCAAAAAGGTCCACTATCTCATCCTGCATCCAGTGTTCAAGATAATAGCCATAGGCTTTTTGCAGTCTGCGTATGGCCTCCAGATCTTTCAGTCTTGCAACCTGGTTTTCAAGCTCCTTGATTCTCTGTTCCATTTCATCCAAGTCCATGAATACCTCCTGGCAAAATTATTATTCGATTCTTAATATTGATCAATTCAGATTTTCGTAGTATATCCTGGAGACTGTATACTTGACAGTCTGGTTTTTACTTTCAGATGTAAACATAGTGGCACGGACAAACTGCGCATACCCCTTTTTAAGCTGCCAGTATAAAGTGATGAAGAACCAGGGCAGCCAGAAAATAAAGGCGGCCCATTTCCAGATTTTTATTGCTGCCAATTTGAGCATTTATAGTTTAGCCTGACAATACGTTAACAAAAACGCCGGGGATATATTTTGGTTACGGATAACAGGTCACCGGCAGTTTTTCCAAACATAAAGGGGATCACCGGCAGGACTGTCCTGTAATATCTTAAGGACTGGAACGACAAATATCAATGGGACTAAAGCCTATTTATTCTATAATATACTAAAGCTCTTTTTCTTCCTCTTCCGGTTGTTCGTCGTCATCGCCTTCTTCTCCGCCCGTTTCTTCTTCAAGCTGCTCCATGAGGCGTGCCGCGCGGGGGAAGCCAATACGCAGGTGTCTCTGGAGAAATGAGGCGGAAATATGTTTGTGTGAATCCAGTAGTTTACGGGCTTCTTCCAGAAGCGGGTCCGGCGGTTCCTGCAACAGTTGAGATGACTGTGCTTCAACCATATCTTCCATCTTGAGCTGCGTGGCCTCTTCCTTCTTCTGGTTATTCCAGAAATAGACCAGTCTTTCAGTTTCGGGGTCTGAGACAAAGCAGCCCTGTAAACGCTTTGGTTTGGCAGCCTCGGTGGGCATATACAGCATATCGCCTTTACCCAGAAGCTTTTCCGCTCCTCCGCTATCGAGGATAGTGCGTGAATCGACCTGTGATGTGACTGCAAAGCTGATGCGGGTGGGGAAATTGGCCTTGATGAGGCCTGTTACCACATCAACCGAAGGGCGCTGGGTAGCCACGATAAGGTGAATCCCCACGGCGCGGGCAAGCTGTGCCAGACGGCAGAGGGTGTGCTCCACTTCTTCCCCAGAAGTCATCATCATTAAATCTGCCAGCTCATCTATTATCAGCACCAGGAAGGGCATTTTCTCGGAGGGTTTAGATTTGTTATAGGCTTCGATATTGCGATATTTGGCCGCAGCCAGTATATGATAACGTTTGTCCATCTCCTGGGCCAGCCAGCGCAGGGACACAAGGGCCTTGTTATTATCTACAATAACGGGTGTAGCCAGATGCGGAAGGCTGTTATACGAGGTCAATTCAACACGTTTGGGGTCTATCATGATAAACCGGACGTCCGCGGGGGTGCAGTGAAGAAGAAAACAGCAAACAATAGAATGTATGCAGACGGTTTTACCGGAACCGGTAGCTCCGGCTATCAAAAGATGGGGCATCTTGGTGAGGTCGCCTACCACCGATTCGCCGCCGGCGCCTTTGCCCAGAGCTACGCTTAATTTGGTCCTGGCGAGCATTTTCTGAAATACGTTAGACTCCACTACATTTCGCAGGCTGACTGTTCCGATGGTGGTATTAGGCACCTCGATTCCGACCACGGATTTGCCCGGTACCGGGGCTTCCAGGCGGATGCTGGGAGCAGCCAGGGCAAGCGCCAGGTCGTTTGAGAGAGAGGTAATACGGTCTACCTTGACGCGGGTCTTGGAGACTTCCTCAATTTTTACCTGGGTGTCACCGTTCTTGTTTTTTTCTTTTATCTCTTTAAGCTTTCTGTCCCAGCCAGGCTCCACACCGAACTGGGTAACAGTAGGTCCGACATTGATTTGTACCACCTTGCATTCAACTCCATAGCTGGCAAGTGCGTCTTCGATCAGCTTGGCCTTTTTCATGTTGTCGGCCTGGCTGAACTCCATTTCAGGTACATTGTCCAGGATTTCAATTGGGGGCAGCTTCCAGCCATCGGCTGTTTTTACATCGTCCGTCTCGCCATATTTTTTCCAGACCTCCTGGGCAACCTGTTTAAGGTCTTTGTCATCGGCCGTGGCTGCTGCTTCACCTGTTTTGGGATTCGCTGCCGCTGTTGCTGCTTCTCCGGAGGTTTTAGCGGGTGTCCCGTCTGTGATCACGGGGGCAGCGGGTTCATTATTCTCGGATGGCTTTATATCAGGGTGAATGCGGTTCCAGAGCCAGCCTTTTGAACCTTCCGCTGGTGCCGGAGCGGGTTTTTTAGGTTCGGACTTATACCTGGGGTAGGTCGTGGTTTTAAGGTCGTCCGCCTGACCTCCATGCCTGACTGTAAGGTTTGAAGCGGACGAAGGCTGTGGCATTGGAAAAGCATCCGGTCCGTGTTCCCTGCGGAATCTTCCGGCAATCCAGGAGAATATCATGGCAACAGCCCGTGCGAAGTCCTTTGGCAGCACAAAGAAAATCCCGGCTATTACCAGGCACAGAACAATTAAAACGCGCACGCCTGCCATAATATTCTCAGGTTGTCCTACGATGCTGAGGCCAATAATGCCGCCTAGACTGTAGCTTTCAAGCAGCCCTGACCCCGGGAAAAAGGCCAGTATCCCCCATACCGCCGCCAGTATAATGCACATACCGACCCACCTGTTCCAGTATCTCAGAAGTGAAGAGGGTTTTATAAGGGCGACTTCCAGCAGGACTACTATTGCCAGTAATAACAGCATTATCCCCCAGCCGAAAACCTGGAAGACGCTGGTTGCCGCAATACTGACCCAGGATGTGATGTTCGACCACTGCCAGTAAACAACCCCGATGATCATCAGAAACACGAGTATTCGGGTTACGAAAAACAGCAGCAACCTTTTCCACCAGGGTCTTGTATTATGTAACTTGGATTTTTTCATCTTTCGCTAAAATCATATACCTAGACAGCGCTACATTCAAGAGGGTGAATAGGCGTAGACCGTTCACCAGTGAAACAACAATACAGGTGAGGTCCCGCTACCGGAATATACCAAAAAAGAAAAATTGGTATATATTATATAATTATGCACAAGTTTTATCGGGAATTTAGCGGTATGCTTGACCGGCTGGACAGGGAGCAGTGCGTCAGTTTCATCACCGGAAAGCTGGCCGGTCATGAGATCGACATCGTAGAGCTCTACCAGGAAATATTGACTCCTGCCCAGTATGAAGATTTATGTAAAGACGGCCACGCTAACGACTGCATATGGCAGGAACACGTAAGGACTTCTATTATCCGCACTATTATCGAATGCTGCTATCCGTACGTATTGAAAGAAAGGGACCACAAATATGTGTCCACCCTTAAAAGCAAGGTGTTTGTGGTCTGTCCGACGGAAGAGCTGCATGAAATCGGCGCACGCATGATTGCTGATTATTTCACCTTGTGCGGCTATAACGTTTTGTTTATAGGAGCAAATACTCCTCAAAAGGATATTCTGCATGGAATAAAATATTTCAGTCCTGAATTCGTGGCTATAAGCATTACCAACTACTATAATCTCATGGCAGCCAGAAACACGGTTCAAAGAATAACCGGGCTAAAAGGCGTGATCCCTTTTAAAGTGATCCTGGGCGGTCAGGCCTGCCGCAATAACCCGGCTGCCTGCGGTCAGATGGGTGCTGATATGATCCTGGATACCTTCGATGACATCAGATCATTAGCCGGGAGGCAGGAATAATGCTTTCGTTAAGGCTGGCGGTACGCTTTCTGAAATCAGGGAGGGGGCAGACGGTACTGATTATCACCGGTATAGGAATTGCCATCGCAGCGCAGATATTCATAGGGCTGCTGATAACCAGCCTTCAGAAAACGCTGATAGACCGTACAGCCGGCAACCGGCCTCAGATTACCATCACTTCGAAAAGCGGGAATATCAGCCCGGCGGAATTACAGGCAATTCGTAAAAAAGCGGCGGATGACCCGTCTATAAGAACGGTTTCAGTATCCGTAAGCGGCACGGCTTTTATTGAGAAAGAGTCCGGGGCAGCCCCGGTATTGCTGCGCGGACTGGATGATATGGCTTTCGATTCTATATACAATATCGATGAAAAAATACTACAGGGCGGCTGGGACAGCTCCGGCGAGGGTATCCTGATAGGCAAGGAACTGAGAGATGATCTCGATTTGAAAGAGGGTGATGCCCTCAATATCCAGACGCCGCAGGGGAAATCAGCCTTATTTAGTATTTCCGGTATCTACGATCTCGGCATAGCGGATGTAAACAGGTCGTGGATAATAACCGGCGTTCCCGCCGCCAGCCGGTTTTTCGGACTGGGAGAAGAACTAACCGCAGTGGAAATAGCGGTTGTGGACCTGTTTCAGGCGGATGTTGCAGCGAACAATTTAAGATCCGGTCTGGGAGATGAAAACCTGAAAATCATTGACTGGAAAGCACAGAATGAACAGTTATTAAGCGGACTGGAGGGGCAGAGTATTTCCAGCCTGATGATACAGGTATTTATCCTCGTATCCGTGGTTATTGCCATTGCCAGCATACTGGCAATTACTGTTTTCCAGAAGTCCCGGCAGATAGGTATACTTAAGGCTATGGGTATCAAAGACCGGGAGGCCAGCCTTGTATTTATCTACGAGGGACTGATTATCGGGCTGTTCGGCTCGGTTGCAGGAGTCCTGATCGGCATCGGGCTAATCTACGGTTTTGCCGCCGGTACTGCCAGGCCGGGCGAAGCCGCGCTGATAGACCTCTATATTGACTACAAGTTCATCATAATCTCCTGGGCTATAGCCGTCCTGGCCGCTATACTGGCTGCTTTGATACCTGCCAGGCGTTCATTGAGGCTTAATCCCATAGAAGTCATCCGGGAGGGCTGAAATGAGTGACATTATCGAGCTTAAAAATATCGACAAGATCTATCCCGGAACTCCGCCGGTACAGGTACTGTACGATATAAACCTGAGTTTTGAGGCGGGCTCCTTCAGCTCAATCGTCGGACAGTCAGGGAGCGGAAAGACGACGCTGCTGAATATTATGGGAACACTGGACCAGCCCACGCACGGATCGGTAACGATAAATGACAGGCGAACGGATACGATGTCCAAGGACCAGGTAGCTGAACTGAGAAATGAGGTTATCGGTTTTGTTTTCCAGTTCCATTTTCTGCTGCCAGAGTTTACCGCGCTGGAAAACGTCCTGATGCCTGCCTGGATAAGCAAAGGGAAGACTACCGGGGAGATGTTAAAAAGAGCGGATGAGCTATTCGATCTGGCCGGCATAGCAAAGGTCAAAAATAACCTGGCGACGCGTATGTCCGGCGGTCAGCAGCAGCGTACTTCCATTATAAGAGCACTGATGAACAACCCCCGGCTGATACTGGCTGACGAACCCAGCGGCAACCTGGATACCCTCAACACGGAATCCATTTACAGGACTTTCCGCGATGTCAACCGGGAACTGGGGACGACCTTTATCATAGTAACCCATGACAGGCGGATAGCGGAACAGACAGACCGAATAGTGGAAATCCGCGACGGGCGTATTATCATGGATATAAAAAGCTGATTGCGGTCGGCTTAAACACTAACTAGGACGGGGATGATAATAGGACGCCGCCGGGTCTTTTCGTAGTAGAAATTGCTGAGAAGTTCCTTGACTTTGTTGGTAACCGATCCGGTGTCGTTCAACTGGTTTTTATGGTTAAGGGCTTGGGCCAGGAAATCACGGCTTTGCTCTATCATAGCCTTTGCCTCGCGTGTGTCTACAAATCCCCTGGATACGATATCCGGGCGGCCTACCAGGTGACCGCTTTCCTTATTGACCGCGATAACCACAACCGCAATGCCGTCCCTGGAAAGCATCCTTCTATCGTGAAGCACTACGTCACCCACATCGCCGACGCTCAAACCATCCACGTAAACGTGTTCGGCTTGAATTTTCCCCGCTATCCTGGCTGATTGGTTACTCAGCTCCAGGATATTCCCGTCTTCAAGTACAAAACAATTGGTCCTGGGTATTCCTACCGTTTCGGCCAACTTGGCATGCAGGCTGAGGTGACGGTATTCGCCGTGTACCGGCATGAAGTACTTGGGTTTCACCAGATTCAGAAGCAGTTTCAGCTCTTCCTGGCTGGCATGACCGTGGACGTGTACCTGCGACAGTTTATCGTACATCACCTGTGCGCCGCGTTTAAATAAGTTATCCAGTGTCCTGTTTACCAGGGCTTCATTGCCGGGGATCGGGGTAGCGGACAGCACCACGGTATCTCCCCGCTGAACATGTACCTGGCTGTGGTCCTGGTTAGCCATGCGCACAAGGGCGGAGGTGGGTTCGCCCTGGCTGCCTGTAGTAATGAAAACGATCTTGTTGGGAGGCAAGTTGCGTGCCTCTTCAAGTTTGCATATCACGCCGGGGGGAGCGTTCAAATAGCCCAGTTCAATAGCCATTTTAGAGGAATCATTCATGCTTCGCCCGACGATAAATACCTTGCGCTGGTATTTGGAAGCTGCATCTATGACCTGCTGTACACGGGCGATAAGAGAAGAAAAGGTGGTGACTATTACGCGCCCGGGAGCATTGGACATGATCCGGTCCAGGGCCTCACCTACCACTCGCTCTGAAGGAGTATACCCCGGTAACTCGGCATAGGTTGAATCAGCCAGAAGCAACAGGACACCCTGTGTTCCAAGCTGCGCCAGACGGGACAAGTCCGTCGGCTGGGCATCGACGGGGGTGTAATCAAGTTTGAAATCCCCACTGTGTACAACAATACCCAGCGGTGTATATATGATAATACCTACGGAGTCAGGGATACTATGGCATACATGAAAAAACTCGAATTTGAATTTGCCGAGGGGCACCTGCGTGCCTGTGGCTATGGTCTTTTGTCTTGAACCCCCCGCTAATTTCCCTTCTTTCAGCTTGATGGAAATCAGCCCCTGGGTTAGCTTGGTGGCAAAGATGGGAATATCACCCAGTTCACGGAGCACATAAGGTATCGCTCCGATGTGGTCTTCGTGACCGTGAGTGACTATAAGCCCTCTTATTTTTTTCTTTCTTTCAATAAGGTAGGATATATCCGGAATAACCAGGTCTATCCCTAACATATCTTCACCGGGGAACATCAGGCCGGCATCAATAATGATGATGTCGTTTTCATACTCCATCACCATCATGTTTTTACCGATTTCACTCAGTCCGCCCAGCGGGATAATTCTTAATCTGGATTTTGTCATATTCACCTAAAACATGCTGAGCTGCTGAGGTTTCTCCTGTATTTCGACTTTGGGCTCTTTTTTCATTTCGTCTAATAAGGCTGGAAGCTTCAACATGTCCTGCTCAATTTGATAGCGAAGGCTTTGCTGATGTAGAGCTGCGGCGGGATGGTACATGGCGAAATACAGGATACCATCGCGTTTTTCAGCGGTACCGTGTATTTTGCTGATGGTCTTGTTCGGAAAATATCGGGCCATGGAATGGCGTCCGAGGGTTACTATTATTTTGGGTATTATTATCTCCAACTGGCGGTCTAACCATACACTACAGGCGGATATTTCATTCGGCAGCGGATCGCGGTTATTGGGAGGGCGATGTTTTACGATATTGCAGATGTATACCTGGTTTCTCTTCATGCCAATAGAGTCAAAAAGCCTGTCCAGGAACTGCCCTGCTGCGCCTACAAACGGCCGTCCCTGCTGGTCTTCGTTCCAGCCGGGTCCTTCTCCGATAAACACTATTTCAGCATTTTCGGGACCTTCTCCGGGGACAGCCTGGGTGGCACATTTATACAGGTCACAACGTCTGCAAACCGCAACATCTTTATAAAGATCGTCTAATGCTGACATATAAGATTACTATCCAGTGTTTCTCAGTTGCCTTTGTGTATGATAGCATGCGGAATATGTCAAGTCAATTCTTTTTGCCGATAACAGTACGATAATTATGCCGGATTTATATTTATAAGAGTGCTAGAGTGAAGTCCGGCAGGTAAGCAGCTCCGGGGAAAACAAAAGAGACGGAGCTTGGCAAAGGCTGCCGGTTGGAATATACTATGGCTAAGTCCATCGGAGTATCCATACCGATACAATCACGGATAAATTAGCATAAAAAATATGCCGGAGGGGTAATTTGCACCTCCACGCTAACCTGGAATTCCGTACCAGGCAGTCAAAGTGTGAAGTGACTGCATTCTTCAAAACACGACCGGAATCCTGCAAAGGCCAATTTTTATATAAATACATCAGACTTGTCCAAAATAAAATTTAATCAAAAGGAGTAAACAGAGACTCCAAGAAGTATAATTATTGAAAGTGTCACCAATCAAAA
>JAFGOB010000157.1 GCA_016926695.1 Dehalococcoidales bacterium
GCAAAGGCGACATGAGCATGCTGGCTGAGATTCGCCGGCTTTCTACACTGGCAGATATCCGTTTTGTGTATCAAGAAGAGCAACTCGGGCTCGGACACGCTGTGGGCGTTGCCCGGGATGCCATAGGAAACGAACCTTTCATGCTGTTCCTCCCGGATGATATTTTCCAGTTCGGTGAGAAAGTGCTGCGTGCCATGATCGACACCTACGATAAATACAGTGGCTCGGTAATTGCTGTGACTCCAGTCAGTGATGAAGACGTAAGCAGGTACGGCGTCATCGATCCGGAGCCCCTCGATGATCGTGTGTATAGAATTAAGCAGCTTGTGGAAAAGCCGCCCCTTGCCGAAGCGCCTTCCCGCTTGGCCATCATGGGACGGTATGTTCTTTCCCCGGAAATCTTCGAAGCCATCGACGTCACACCTCCCGGTCGCGGCGGAGAAATACAGTTGACGGATGCGCTACAGATCCTCCTTCGTACCCGCACAATGTTCGGTTATGAATTCGAGGGCAAACGCTACGATACCGGAACGTTCCCCGGGTGGCTGGAAACAACGGTAGAAATGGCCCTGCAGGACCCGGAAATCGGCCCAACATTCGGTCGGTACCTCAGGAACCTGCTGAAATAATCCGGGATGACTGCTTTCCACTCCCCGTTAATCGTGATGTTTTCCTGAAAAAGTCTGATGGTTTATTCAGACAGACGGCTGTCCGCCTTCCAAAATCAGCTATTGTCTGCCTTGATGATAAAATGCCTTATGCTGTTTCAGCAGGCTTTTTTCATTTAGATACGGTCGGTATCAATCTCCGGGACTGAAAGCAAGCGAAATATGAAATCAGAAACCGATGACGAACATCTACTCAACTATCCAGAAAATGAAATTGCCGGTTTATACCGGTAATCATACACAAAAGTGCCGCTCCATTTTAGAGCGGCACTCGTATAAATTCTCTTGTTTGAGATACGTTACGGCCCTATGGAACGGAAGACGTGCAGAAGAACCCCCATGTACCTGATCCACCGCTGTAACTCCCCGGCCAGGCACAACCGTCAACGCTTCCTTCACAACAGCTCAAAGCTTCTGATTCGAGTACTTCGGAACGTATTTCTGGTTTAATGTACACTTCCTTCATATTATCCTCCGATCGACGCCTCATGTATCTGACGCCGCATCCCTGCCGCTCGACATGCGCTGGAACTCTTCCCACTTAACGAACCGGATTCAAGGTATGCAGTTCCAGTACATCTCAGGCAATATTCTATCAGGTCGCAGTCCAAACACTGCTTCAGGTCTTTGGGCTTCATATCTCGAAGATATTTCAACTCGTCAATGACATCCCAATGCCAGAAAGATTCAAAATCTCCGGTACATATATCCCCTAACTTAATGGGAATCATCGTGCATGGGAAAACTCCCCCGGAAGGAGAGATACCGCAGATGCATTTTCCGGCATTACATACTCGTGGTGCTCGTGAATGCCCTGCAATCTCCGGTATCCATCCACAACCAAGCAGATCTTCTCGAATCGGCGCATAACGGAGAGGATGTTCCTTCCCGCTACGAGTAGCCGTGATAGCCACATCAACGACAGCCCGGGCACCCAAACCTGATATTAAGTTATGTATCTCCTTGATTTCCTCAATATTTTGGTTCATTATGACAGTTTTCACGTCCGGTGTCAATCCCCCGGCAACCAGTAACTCAATACCTTGTAACGTGTTGTTAAATGAACCTGCTATTTTTGTTACTGAATCGTGAGTAGCTGCTGTTGCGCCATAGAGACTTGTGCTCAGACTGTATGGATTAAGTGCCGCCAAGCCTCGCACTAGGTCAGGCGTGATCAAAGTGAAATTACTCATCAGCCCAATGAAAAATCCCTGGCGGCGCCCATACGTTGCTATATCTATGAAGTCTTCGCGGACAAGAGGTTCTCCGCCGGTAAAATGCAGGAACATCGTGCCGGCAGCCTTGAGTTTATCGATGACCAGTTTCCAATCATCCAGGGTCAATTCCTCTTTATCCAACACATCGGAATAACAATGTATACATCTCAGGTTACACCGGTGTGTCAACTCGATGACAGCCTGAATGGGAATGTGTAATGCGGAACACCGTTCGAGAATTTCCTGGAATAATGGGCGCTCGCTTTTCGTCGCTGGTCCGGTCATTTCGTCATGCTCCGGCCATCTCCTTTATCAGTCCGAGATGCAGTAATTGCTCAATTACATGAACGACATCCGTTCGAGCCTGGTCGGTGAGAACTTCGAATTGCTGGCAGAGACTATCGGCGATATCCGGGACATCATGGGACCCGTCGCAGAGTTCCCAGATCCGTGCTGCTGTCTTGTTGAGAATATGCGTGGATAGTCCGTCACTCGTAATTATCACGACTTCGTCACCGATCCGGCGCCAAATAAGATCTTCCTTTTGTGCAGCGTAATTACTCATGCTATCATCTCCTTTGTTAGGATATTTTGTTCAAGGTTATCAATGGTTTTCCAGAGCGATCCGGCATCGAGGTTAAATTCGAGTTCGTACACCGGCAGTCTTTCGATCACTCTGGCGCTGAAATCAGCCATCGCGGCGTACAGAGACCGCTCATTTCGTTGGCCTATATAAGCAGGCGAATATATTTGTCGAATGAGTTTCAGGTACGTATACGATTGGTCTAGTTTTCTCACGCTTGTGCGCGGTCCTTGTTTCAATATGAAAATACAACCAGCCGGGGCAGTTATCCGCCGCGGTGGAAACTCACCCAGGATCGGAGCTCCCTGTATACAAACGGGTTTCGTTTGCTCCGGGTTCGTGATAAGTACCATCTCATCGCTGATGACCGCTCCATCACTCGGTCGGCACATACCGGCAAGAGTCGATTTTCCTATTCCCTTTGGTCCGGTAAAAAGGTGTACTATTCCATGGCGTTTTACAGCACAACCCTGAAGAATCATTGCCGGGTATGAATTAGCGCCATATTTCACCCGGCAGGCTGAATAATACATCAGTGCCATCAACTTATTCAGATATTCGGTAGTATTGCCGGTATTTGCCAGCGCTTTCTCGGCTCTGATCGAAATCCAAGCTCTGGAAAGGTCGTACTCTCCAGAAACGATATTGCTGGTAGTGACAAACCTGTTGTTATTGTGACAAAAAGCAGTTTCCCGCATCACGCTGTCAATCACGTCATCACCGATTTGTTCGGTGCTTTCCAGATCGATCACCAGGTCCGCTGGCTGATCAGAAAGGAAATCACGATACAGCGTGGAAAAGATCTGAAAGTCATCCGCATTTTTAAACCGGAAGCAGCAACATGCATTACCTATTTGTAAAGGTACACTGTAGGAACCTTTATTCGTAATGCGCAATTCTGTTCGTGTTGTTTGGGTAGTTGTTTCGTGGTTCACAATTCTTCCCGGTTTTCCTTCTGCTTTTCCTGTTGCTATATTTACTCTAGTAGTCAAGCCATTTCTGGTAGGTTAACACAAAGATAGAAATCGGTTAGACTTTATTTCGGCTTCCGCGCGTTTCGTAACCACCTTTTTTTACATTTTGTTTATGTATACCTTTCCTATGTTTACTCAAACGTTATCTCATTACCACTATGCTTATCTCATAACGAAACGGAGGAGGACGAGTCCATGCCGAATGAACCTACTCTCAAACCTATGATGACCGTGAAAGATGTTGCCCGGCTCCTTAATATACATATTAATACCGTACGCCGCTGGAGCAACCAGGGAATTCTCAAGGCTTACCGTATTACCCAGCGGGGAGATCGCCGCTATCGTCAGGAAGATATTGCCCGTTTCCTGGCGGAATATAACGACTTCAATGCCAGCAAGTCGAGTGTGAGAGAACACTCCGGCACATAAGTGCTTTTATTAACACCTCACATATACTAATCGTAGTGCAATATCGAGGATAATCCTGCCGGGACGGACTTTATCGTGTACTTCTGTTAATTTCATGAACACATGATGTTTTGATGAAGTACCAAAAGAATACTTAAACTTACCAATCCTCCCACTTTTCAAACCGGCCGGATGTTTTTTCCAGATAATCACAAGCTACTGCAAACATGTAACCATCTTCATACATCGTATTGTTTCATCAATCTCCAAACTGCCTCATTTAGCCACTCTTTTTCAAATAATTGCGAACGTGACACTATATTCAATAGCCAGCTTGCTTGCACGGAGAACCTTGAAAATACCAGCCACTGAAACCAGAGACCGCACCAAGTATTTACCCTGGACAGCTCGATTCCGTGATCTTGCACCTTTCGCCGAGTGAACGATAATCAACATCGTCCAAGATTGTCCAGGATGCCACCAATGATTTCTCTGTATTTGCAGGATATTTCCGTCCGCTGTTTTTTAGTCCCGCTTTCAGGAGTGTACAAGTATTCTCATGTGACACTGGGAGAAAATATGGATAACCGGGGGATCGATACCGTGCATTGACCAGATTGAACTGAATCAGGTAAGTACGGTGTAATTGATCGGACCTGTTGCGGATTATTTCAGCGGTTTACCGCAATATTGCTGGCTGGAACAGATGCTAGATTCGCTCGGTAATATGAGTATACGGGCCTTCCCTCAGTCCCCTGTTGCATTTGACTTCAGAGATGTCGCAGATAATCTGTGCCGGATTACCGTAGGCCACCATCCTTGGAGGGATATCC
>JAFGOB010000158.1 GCA_016926695.1 Dehalococcoidales bacterium
AATTGTGAATACATCAAAGAGAATGGAATTTGGAAGATCAGGACAATGCGGTTCGACCAGCTTTATGATGCTACTCCAGCGCAAGGTTGGGTAGATCCTGATTTAGTTGCCCCGCCAGATCCCCAAGTAACGTACCCGTGTCAACCTGACATTCCCCGCACCATCAGTTATCGCTACCCGTCTGGCTATATCGTCCCCTTCCACTACAAACATCCCGTCACCGGAAAGAAGACGACAGAAGAAGCAAGAAATTTGTCATTGAAAGGCGCAAGCGATGCCTAGGAAACAAGCGGTAAAATGCTGCGCCTGATGACAGCGGGCAGGATTGAACACATCATAAGGAGATAACTAATGTACGGATGGCGTGCCAGGTTAGGCGTTTTGGTGCCTTCAGGGAATATCGTGACGGAACCGGAATTCAATACGGTGGTGCCTGAAGGAGTGTGCTGCCATTATCACCGCTACAAGTTCGGGGGCGACATACGCCATAGGGACGGCTTGAACGACGTGTTTCGGGCGGCAGACTATATTGTTGAAGCCTCCAAACTGATGGCCGACGTTCAGCCCAGCGTTGTAGCCATGACCGGAACCGGCACCAGTTTTATCGGCGGGTACCACTACGATCAAAAGATCATTGAAAAAATGAAAGCCGTTAATGCCGATATTCCAGCGACGACGACGTCCACGTCCGTCATTGACGCGCTTAAACGGATGGGTATCAAGAAAATATCCATTGCCATGCCGTACCTGGAAGAAGTAGCCAAGGCAGCGGTGAAATTCGTTGAAGCTAACGGTATCCTGGTACAGGACGCAAAGTGGCTGAACCTGGCTGGGTTTGAAATCCACAGGGTTTCTCAAGAAACACTCCGGCAGTTAGCCAAAGCGGTTGACACTCCTGAAAGTGAAGCCTTGTTCATCAGCTGTACCAGTTTACATACGTTCGAAATAATTGAAAAACTGGAAACCGACCTGGGGAAGCCTGTGATCACCAGCAACCAGGTAACAATATGGAACATGCTGCGATTGGCTGGCATAAACGATAAGATAGCGGGATACGGCCAATTGTTGTCTCAATATTAGGAGTAATGAAGTCTGGCGGCAGCGGCTATTTACCAGAGGGCAGCATGTGTTTCGGTACGCATAAAGAATACCTGGTTATCCGCCGTTTTCCGGAAAGGCCCGATGCGTTGCCCAAGCATGAAGATATCAAACAGTTCGATATGACCGGCAGGACAATGAAAGGCCAGCTCATGGTTGCTTCAGATTACGTAGAAACCGGGGAAAAGCTGCTCGATATGCTGTAATTAGGTACAAGCTTCGCGGGGAAAATACCGAAAAAGTGAAATGCTGTTTCCAGTACTACCGGTAAAGTGATTAACCACTCAGAATGGAACATGCCTGAGCCAGGCTATGGACATGCACCAAGACGGCAATCATCACGGGCATAGAAACACTATCGCGAATAGGGACTTGATTATTACTTCATCCAGTGCATGGTATTACCGATACACGTATTCCGCTGCAGAAGCAGACAACAACGGCCCGGTTTTTAACTCAGCCCTACTTGATTGATATACGGCTATCCAAAACCCAGTACCCCCGGCCATCTACCTGTACCTTGACCGGATTCAGGTCCATTTCTGTTATCTGGGGGATATCACCAACCATTGCGGAGACACGCAACAGCAGGTTCTCAAGGGAGGGGATATCACACGGCAGCGACCCCCGGTACCCTTTAAGCAATTGCGCTACTTTCACCGAATCGATCAAGTCCCCGGCTTTAATATCAGTCAGGGGGTGTAACCGCAAAGCGGTGTCCTCCATCAATTCGGCCATAATCCCTCCCATACCGAACATGACAATATGTCCCAGCAGACGGTCTTCAACAACGCCGACCATGACCTCGACGCCGTCTGTAATCTGGCGCTGAACAGTGACTCCCTGCATTTCGTTTTCGAGGCCCTTTTTCTTCAAATTACTCCTGATATCTTCGTAGGCACGGAGGACTGCTTCCGGTGAATCAACATCCAGAACCACGCCACCAACATCGGTCTTATGCGTCACAGTGTCCGAATTCAGCTTGAGCACAACCGGGAAACCGATCCTGATCGCATGAGCGACTGCATCTTCTGCGGTAGCTGCTACCAACGTTTCGATACATCGAATTCCATAGCAGGAAAACAATTCGCTCATATCCTGATTGGAAAGCCACAGCGGGCGCTCTCCCCGTTCTGTAAGTGTTTTTTTGACGAGCCGGCGGGCTTTTTCTCGATCGATGCCCGGGATATTTGGAATGTTGCCAATAATCCTGGTTTTCAGTTCGTGGTATTTTACAGCATTGGACAAAGCTTCAACGGCTTCTTCCGGGAACGAATAGTAGGGAACCAGATGACCGTCCAGCACTTTTCCTTTCGATTTCATCATCCCGATAAAACAGACCATAAGCGGTTTGCCGCTGGCTCTAACCAGGGAAGCCGCATTAGCGATAGCTTGTTCCACATAGGGAATATCTTCACCGGACGGAGAAATATAGAGTGTTAATATCGCATCATAATCCGGGTCCTCTGCCAGTATGCGCAGGACACCCTCGAATTCTTCAGCGGTGGCACCCGCGGCGAGGTCCACGGGATTATCAATATTGATGTCGCGTTTCGCCACGGCTTTAATTCTGGCCCGTGTTTTATCTGAAAGTTGGGGCAATTTCAAGCCGCTACGGGCACAGGCGTCAGCGGCAAGGATGCCCGGACCGCCGCCATTACTGAGCACGATCACATTTTTCCCTTTTGGCACCGGCTGATTGGCGAGCAAGATAGCCGAATCAAACAGTTCATTGACAGAATTGACCGCAACAATCCCCGCTTCCCGCAGCAGCGCATCGGAAACAATCCCCGGCGTAGCCATGGCGCCGGTATGGGACCGAGTAGCCCGCGAACCCTCAAGAGTAGTACCGCCCTTGATGGCAAGGATGGGTTTTTTGAGCGATGCCTTGCGGGATACCCTGCCAAACATATCCGGATTATCAAATGATTCAAGATACATAAGGATTACCTCGGTAGAGGGATCATTCTCCCAGTACTGTATGAGGTCCGTGGGCGCAATATCCGCCCGGTTGCCAACGCTGACAAAATTAGCAAACCCGATATCCAATCTGATGGCATATTCAAGAATACCCTGACCTAGTGCCCCGCTCTGGGAGACGAAGGAAATATTTCCCGGTCCGGGATTAATCCAGCCAAAAGTCGCCTTCAGTTTTACAGCAGGATCGGTATTGATGACTCCCATGCAGTTGGGGCCGATGATCCGCATTCCATAACCGAACGCTGTATCCACCATTTCTCTTTCAAGGACGGCTCCCTGCTCGTCTTTCTCACGGAAACCATCGGCGATAACGATACTACCTTTCACTTTTTTCCGTCCGCATTCATCCACAATATTCAATATCTGCGATGACGGAGTGGCGATAATTGCCAGATCAACATCTCCTGGAGTGTCGAGTACCGAGGGATATGCCTTGAGTGATAGTATCGAGTCATGTTTAGCATTGATGGGATATATGGAACCTTGAAAACCACCCTGCAACAAGGAGTTCACGATGAGCTGCCCCATGGCACCTGGACGACTTGAAGCACCTATTACCGCCACTGAACGGGGTTTGAAGATGTATCCCAGCGATTTTTGTGTAGCCTGAGCGGCCCGTTCAGCTTTCCGATCTTCCACGATGGCGGTCTTGGTCAAGGGAAAGGTGATCCTGTACACATCGTCTTCCAGTACCTGTTTCATATGGAAGCCATAACTCTGGAACACAGCCAGCAGCGAGGTATTTTCTGAAAGAACATGCGCTTCAAACGTATCTATGCCCTGTTTCCGCGCCGCCGCGGCCAGCCATTCAATGATTTTGGCGCCGATACCCTTCTGTCGATAGGAATCCAGGACGATAAAGGAAATCTCCGCCGTCCGTGTATCAGGCAGACGGGTGTAACGACCTATCGCCACTATGCATTTGCGGCCTTCTTCTCTTGCTTCAGCTACCAGAGCAAACTGGTTAATGTAATCGACCCGACAATAGCGCCGGGCATCTTCCATGTTCATATCATGCGGAACACGATGAAGGTGCAAGTTTTCCACCGTGGCACTTAATCGTTGATAAAATTCCATCCAGGCAGAAGCATCACCTTCTGCAATAGGCCGAAACAGCATGGTCGAACCATCCTGGAGGACGACTTTCCCATGGAGTTCATCAAGATTGAAATTCGATTTTATGTCCATTTGTTATTGACTCCCGTATTATGAGCATTCTGCGCCGCTACGTGCTGAAAACAGGGAAGAACGTTACCAAGTCAGACAGGCCGCGTGAGCCGGGAACAGGTCAAGTCAGCCGGTTGAATCACGCTTACCCATCTAGTCCTATTATACCCGCATTTGTTGCCCTGTAATATCGTCCCTCCGGCCAAGATAGTGCGGCTTGTTACGGCAGCGTCAGGGCACTCTGCCACCTGTTCAGTCACCAGGGAAACATTCTTACACTGCTTGCTATATATTGGTCTTACCTGAATTATCCGTGTAACTGGACATTGAACCTCTCCTTCTCTTCGTTTGCTTCTGCGAGACGATACAGGAGGTTTATAACAAGGTAAATGGGGTAGTCGTACATTATCCAGGCGCAATTCCTTAATTAAAGGTAACACCGCATAATTTTAACTGATTGTGGGGGAAAATATGTCAAACGAAGAAGCTATGCTCAAGTACTTAAAGAAATTACGTGACGAACTCAATACTGCTAATACTCATTTTGAAATGGCTAAACCCTACGCGAATTTCGTTATTCGCGAAGCAATAAATACAACGGCCCGCTAGTTGATTCTTCCCAACTTGGTAAGTAAACCTGTTACAGCTCCCTGTATTAACCCTGCTTTAGTAACAACAGGAAAAGCTTTCATCATCGTCGATTCAATTCAGATTAGTCCACTTACGATTGTCTTTGACCACTGTGCCACGTTCTTTACTTCTGTACAGGTATTTTCCCATTGGTATTTTCCCTGAACTCTTACCCGGTGACCTAATCCTAGAACATCTACACTTGGTATTTTCCCACTCGCCAGCAGTGATTATTCTGTGTTACAATACCAGCACTAAATAATGAGGTAACGGAAGAATTTCGTGTCTATGAGTACCATGAAATTTTGCAATAATATTATTAAAGACGCCCGACTCTGGCCTCCAGAGATAAAACAGAACGGCTCCGCAGATCTGAAAAAATTGAAAGGCATCAAATACTCCCACCTAAGGATAACGTGATATTTAGATGCAACGAAGGGCAGGTAATCAGCCTGGCCGAAAGGACTACTACAATAGATACTTGCTGGTCAATGAAAAAAACAGGAGGTAAATATATGAGTAAGAACTATGTCGAACGGCTAGATAGAGAAGTAGCGGAATCGGTCAAAAAAAGTTTAGGTCAGGGAGGGATGGACCTGTCAAACCCCAAGAAAGCCAGAATCATTTCCGACCAGATGTCGGCTCGCCTGGTTGAACAAAGGACTGAATTCAGAGGAGTTGTATCAGAAGACCGGAAAATACCGGGGCTTCCAGAAGGAACGGAGTTAGACGCAAGGGTCTACCAAGCGGAAAACAGGACGGGTTTATCGCCGGTTTTGCTCTGGATGCCAGGAGGAGGTTACGTTGTCGGTGATGTAGAACTTGATGATCTACTATGCCGACAGTTGACTTTGGCGGGTGAATGCGTAGTAGTGGCGGTAAATTATCGACGTGCTCCAGAGTATCCATACCCTATTCCACTAGAAGATTGCTATACGGCATTGAAATGGCTAGCAACCCAAGCTGATGAGTTACGGATCAACCTCTCCTGTATGTGTGTCGGTGGAGCCAGTGCCGGCGGAGGATTGTCTGCAGGCCTTGCGTTGTTAGCGCGTGACAGGGGAGAGATCAAGTTAGCCTGGCAACTATTATTATATCCGATGATTGACGATCGCAATACTGCATTGCCCAGTAAGACTGTGCCGGATACACTAGTTTGGACACGCAAAGATAACTATTATGGCTGGCGCGCATACCTGGGGCATGAACCAGGTACTGGAGAGGTCGAACCTTATGCATCACCAGCCAGAGCTATTAATCTGGAAGAGTTACCACCGGCTTTTATCGGAACCGGGGACCTGGACCTGTTTGCAGAGGAAAGTCTCGGTTACGCCCAGAGACTGGTCGCCGCCGGTGTGCCGACAGAAATCCACATGTATCCGGGTGTTCCGCATGGATTTGATGGTATTCTGGCTCCTCAGGCTGAAATATCCAAAAAATTCAGAAATGATATAATGTGGGCATTTAAACGGATATGCAATAAGTAATGAAACTTGAAAATAATGAACATCACGCCGTTATCTCGGGGTAGATATGTTTCAGAAGCGGGTTTATTCCCTGATATCTCACTTCTGCGGGAAAGGCTAGTTGTATCGGATCTCCACATGCCGAAAGTCGCACCAAAGTCAAATATTCGTGTATCCAAAGGAGAAATCCTGTGAAAGCGGAGCAGCTAAAAGGAAAAATCCAGACAGTCCTCGGAGTGATTGAACCTGAAAAGATCGGCATCACAAGCTGTCATGAGCACATTCTCTTTGATATGGTGGATGTATGGCGAGCACCGTTTCCAGCTTCGGAAAGAGATCTTGCATTTAAGAGAGTCACACTGGAAAACCTCGGAATAGTACGTGCGAATCCTGCAGCCATTAAAGATAATATGTGCCAAACGGACGAATCATTGGCCATCGAAGAAATTTTACGTTTCAAATATGCCGGTGGCGGTACTATCGTTGAGCTCAGCCAAAATGGCCTTCACCGCGACCCTGCCGGACTCGCACGTGTTGCCAGGGCTACCGGCATCAATATTGTAATGGGAAGCGGCTACTATATCGGTATCACTCATCCTGAAGACATGGACATGCGAACGGAAGAGGAAATCACGAACGAAGTAGTCCGGGATATTCTGGTAGGTGTCGGGAACACAGGAATTCACGCCGGGATTATTGGAGAGATAGGTAGCTCATACCCTTGCACCTCCAATGAAAAAAAGGTCTTGAGGGCTTGTGCACACGCCCAACAACGTACCGGTGTACCCATAAATATTCACCCCAGTCTAACCGAAGAGGGATTACTGGAGAATATCTCTACTCTGAAAGACGCAGGAGCCGACCTCACACATGTCGCAATAAGCCATGTCGATGGCTATGATTATACTCTGGATACCCAGCGCAAGGTTTTGGAAGCCGGATGCTATATTGTCTACGATGGTTGTGGGAATGTGGTGTATCCATTTTCCTACATGGGTCAGATGATAAATGTGGACAGTGACGTTCATCGGATTAACAAAATACGGAAACTCATCGAGCACGGTTTCATCAATCAAATCCTGCTGGGGGGAGATATCTGCTTCAAATGCTTGCTGTCAGCTTATGGCGGATTCGGTTATGCCCATATCATCAACAACCTCATACCACTGATGCACGCCAAAGGGATGACGGAGGAGCAAGTAAATATCCTGACAATAGATAACCCGACCCGGTTCCTGCAATTCAAGAGCGTAACATAGCATACAATAATACGAGAAGGAGAGATATGATGGACTCCCAAAAAGAATCAAAGTACGGAAAGTACATTGTGACCGAACTAAAACAGAATATTCTTGAAGCTGACTGGACTCCAAAAAACATTAAGGGAGCGGGTAAAGGAAAAGGAGGCCGACTACTGTTTCTTGACAGCGAGGTTGTTCCAGGGGCCTTTTATGTAGAAACCGTTTGGCTTATGCCGAATCCCGGAGCTCCTGCCGGTCCTCCTACTGAGTCTCACAAGCATGACTGGGATGAAATACTCGGGTTTTTCGGAACCAATATGGAAGATCCATATGATCTTGGTGGTGAAATCGAACTTTGGCTCGAGGATGAAAAACATACCCTCACTCGAACCTGTATCGTGTTCGTTCCAAAGGGAATGATGCATTGCCCCTTAACTGTGAAAAGGATAGATAGACCGATCTTTGAGTTTACTACTGGACCCGGAACCATGTATGGATAGCGCTTCGTAGAATTGCCGAAACTACCGCGAAGCCCGCGGGGATTTGATAGTAACGAGCAATCGGCGATAGACATACTTGGCTGCATCAAGTGGATAATAATCCAAACCAGACGGACATTGGTGCTCCTGGTAGAATAACGTTAACGTTGAGTGGCAGCGACGGGGATTGAACTACCTGATATCCGTTAACCTTATTTGATTCCTGAGCCAATAGTTCTTTATCATGACGAACAGGTCCCAGTCTCCTTCAGCAAGATTACCGGGATCCGAACCGAGTGCGTAATTCATCTTGTTCTGGATTTTGTTGTATTCTTCAGATACAGGCTGCCAGGACCATAAAGCATAATTCAACCCGAATTCTTCGAACAATGCCATCTCATCATCCAGGAACTGCCCGGCGCCAGGTTCCCAGCGGACAACCCCATACTCGGTCACTGCTACTGGGACGCCATATCGTTCTTTGAATTGATTGACCGTATCGAGCAGATTACGTAACCACGTCTCGTTGAAGTCTTCAACTTCGCCGTCG
>JAFGOB010000159.1 GCA_016926695.1 Dehalococcoidales bacterium
CAATAATTACTGAATATCTGGTTTCCAGTTTAAGTGGCTCTCACCTCCGGAAGGATGGTTCCCGCAGTTCCGGAACATTGGCTCTATCCTAACCGGAACTGCGGCTCTCTCAGACCGGTGTAGACATGAAGCTCATAGTGTAAATTATATACACTATGTAACATTTTGTCAAGTGTTATTGATCTCATTTTCCCGTAGTGTACATTATTTCCGGAAAAGTCAGGTTATTAACATTCAAAGTTACTCCACAGGGAAAAGGCGTGTTTTTAGACCAGGATCAACGCCATAAGTTTATTTGAGATTTTCCAATTACCACCTGGCAACTATGACCAGGGTCCTCCAGGACTCCAGGTTTTGTTATAGATGGTATTATGAGCAGCCGCATTGAAAGGTTCAGACAAAAATTCTTTAAGATCCACTATGACCTCAGGTAATGTAGTTGTCACTCCAACTAGTCCAGACCGCTGAAGAAATGCTCGCCATTGCTTCATTTTTTCAGCATCATTGGCGAATTCTTCTGTAAGTGCCGTGGGTAACGTTATTGGAATATCAGTTGAAAGGCGATTGAAAGTACCTATGATTGATTCGACAAGAGTCTAACCTTCAAATCCAAACTCTTTCGAAATGATCCAGATATCATAAAAGTCCTTCAATCGGCTATTTACCATCCCCAGTGTTACCATTGCCTGAACTTTTTCAGATACTACACTCTCTTTTGGATACGCCCTGATTTTAGGAGCAGGATATTCAAGCAAGGTTGGATAGTCGATGTAAATAGCTTCAGGTATGACTAGATCCCCATACCCGATGTCGACTTGTAAATGGATGCGCGCTTCAGCCAGGTTTGCAGCAAATTGGACTCGGTGACCCTGGTATTCTTCCTGTTCTCTTATTTCCTCTACGCGAATGGTACTCATGTCGAATATGAGACCATCCGGTTCCGCTTCGACCTGGCATATTTGCTTAAAGACATCGGCTATTAGATCTATAGACATATTCCCATAACCCAGCAAATACAAATCCCGTGTCGGACGATGTAGACCACCTCCCCATACTGCCATTAGCATAGCTCCCTTAAGAATTAATTGATTTGCATACGGGGATATGCTTAGCTTATACAGGAATCTCTCAAGGGCATAGCGTATCAGAATAAGATCAAATGGATCGCCAGTCGACCTGCTGATGTTCAGAAGCTTTTGACGAACTGAGGCTGGTAAGTAGCGAGAGATATTCTTACTCACACCATCGCCTCAACATATGGCTTAATAACCTGTGTTACACGACATATTTTTGCATAACTCAATATTTCGTCTACCGTGCACTTTCTCTGCCGCAGGCAATCACGAAGTGCCTCCATTGCAACATCAAGACCAATTTTATTTCGATATTTGAAACAATCCACAACGGTCTTAGCAGGATTATAGATTCTTACTTGAACGCCCTCGATTTGATGCTCTTCGATTCCTTCTGTCAAAGAGTAACCCGAAAAGCGAACAAATTTCAGCGAGGGATAATCTACCTTAGGAAGACGAGCTTTCCGATTAATAGCCATCCAAATTTTAGAAGGAGATTGAGTAGTCAAATTATGAAATCGGAGAGCTGAGAGTAAACAGATTATGCCTTGCGGTACACGTGTGGATGCTTCAACAATTGTATGGTGTTCGGTGATATTAGCACCTCTAACTGAGTAGAGCCCACGCCCAATCCGGTCGATTAGACCTTCTTGTAGCAGTCTTTGAAGGTATGCTCGAGGAAT
Source organism: Dehalococcoidales bacterium (assembly GCA_016926695.1). Next base: position 1,757 of record JAFGOB010000159.1, read on the forward strand.
ACGCTTCTGATCAAGATCACGAGCACGAAAGACTCCTGTAGTCTTAACAATATCCACAATATATTCAATACGATCGTTCGCCATATTCTATATTGTGTTACAATATGTTGGCATTTGTCAATATCTGCCTACAGTTTGTAATTAGTACAGCTCAATCGCAACCTGAACAATAAAATTTTGTCATGGATTTCCTGGGTAGCGCTGTTCAAATAGCAGTAAAAAAAACTATTTTCAGCTTTAATCGGCACCGCCTTGTTGCAAGGCTTTTTCGAGTATGGTAATTACAGCGGGTTTCAATTTGGGAAAGTCTTCTTTCAGCGTCTTTTAGATTACTTGCAGAATTAAACCAAAATACTCAAGTATCAGGACGTCTCAATTGCCAGCCATACCTGGGTGAATTAGGGCCGACAAAAATGATTATTGTTTCAGGTGGAGTTATGGAACCCCTGTCTCCCCATCCCAATTTCTGAGGCTAAATCCGAAAGTCGGTGAAAAAGATGCGTTGCAAAATACTAAAAAATGAGGCTAAATTGAAACTGGTGGAGACGGGGGAGGCCCTGTCTCTCCCTGCACTGCGGGATATGGGAATGAGTTTTATTGGCAACGCAGTTCCCGCTGTATTTTGAATGATCGAAGGAACTGTTATAATATTAGCAGTTGAGCTTTCTACCCTCTGAAAAGGGAAAAAGGAAATAAGTATGGTCACAAAATTTAGTGGGAAATATGTTGTAGATAACAAGGGGAAAGCTGTAAGCGTGCTTCTGGACATCAAGACTTACCGCAAGCTATTAGCAGAAATCGAAGAACTGGAGTCGATTCGGGCCTATGACATTGCTAAAGCCTCTTGTGATGAAGCAATTCCATTTGAACAGGCTATCCAGGAGATTGAAAAAACACAGCGATGAGCTATAAAATCCTGATACTACGCGGCGCTCAAAAGGAGCTATCTGGTTTACCCAAAACCACTTATGAGAGAGCAAAAGACGCCATCAGAAGGCTGGCGGATGATCCCAGGCCCCGCGGTTGCCGGAAATTAAGCGGTCGAGATGGATGGCGTATCCGGATAGGCGACTACCGGGTAATATATGAAATCAATGATAAAAATAAGTCTGTAACCATTCTTCATATTGGTCCTCGGCAAGACGTTTACAAATAGCGTCGAAAGCTTTTACTTTCACGACAAATAGTTTGTTCCTTTGTTTATTCCTAACCAATTTACCCGCGCTTTATCTGTAAGTGAATGCTTCTAAATGCCAAAGGATAGGAGATAAACCGATCTTTTTTTATGTTATAATTCTGCGTACGGGAAACACCATCGTCCATGTTAACAAACAGATATATAGGGCTACGGAGCATAAAACGGACAACAACATGATTCTTGAGAAGCGAGACTGCCTAATAAAAATGGACTTAAACTCTGATGCTGGTTTGATATACGTGCATTTGTATATAGGAAAAGATCGGCTAAACTTCGATGTATCCTATGTTTTCTCAAGTTTTAATGATCTGCTTCGAGCATTGTATTATCTATATCCAGGAAGTAACGAGCCAAATTATTATGATGATATTATTGAGTACGAGTCTAGTATCCCCTGGAAAGCCCATTTTAAGTGGGATGAAGAAGGTTCATACAGCCAGTGGGAACTAGAGCGGGAGCCTAATGAAGAAACAGACTTCATGCTGAAACTCAATATTGGTTTCTATCAAGGATATGTAATAAAAACTGATTTGGAGGAGAATTTCCAAGAAGTTAAGAGGCATGTATACGAGGTCAGGTATAAAGACCTATGTTATGCTGTCGCCAAGGCCTGTACCATTGCCATTAAAGAGTACGGTTTTTTTGGATACCAATATTCCAGCGTTGGTAATGATTTGAATTTACGATTTATTTTGTTCCTGAAAGCGGTAGCACTGGATTGTTTAGAAGTAAGAGAGCTTACATTTCATGAAGATGGAAATGGCGCAAGCAGTAATTTTGATAAAGAGATGGAATTACTTCTCTTTGATATATAATACAGACATACCTTACTTAACAATTCGACCCTGAAATCGGTAATCTTTTATCGGTAAAAAAACCGTATGGATATTCAAGAGAGATTATACCGTATGGCTCAGGTTTATATTTATTCATGCTAAATGATTCGTAATATTTTAGATAGTCTTCTTTCATTAATATGCAATTGCCCTGCTGTGATAGCGAAGATAGGGGTTCCCCGAACTCCCCGTCCAAGTTTTCGAGGCTAAATTTTAAAGTTGGCGAAAAGCCATAAGAAAAAATGTAGAAAAATGAGGCTAAATTGAAACTGGTGGAGACGGGGGAGGGTTGAACTCCCCGTCCAAAAGAAGCTACCCGGAATTTACTACAAGCTTAGTCAATCCTTTGATCTTATCCGCAAGGCCCCTCATGACAGGGTCCCAACGGACCAGCCGGTGTTTCTTTCGCAGCCCCTACCGGCATACAGACTACGGCACCTCGGCTTTTCGTCACCCAATCCCAACCCGTCGAGGTGGGGTCAGGTTGGATGTGTTGCCTAGTTTTTATTAGGCAGCAAGAACTAATTCAGGTTCTTCGTTTCTTTTTTGCCGGCAGTTTATCGAGTTACCGGCAGCTCAGCTTGCAATTCCGCAGCCTACTTCCCCTGTCGAAGCCACGCGTCCCCATTTTTCTGAAGAACCCCTGAGAGCGGTTATACCGGCATTGAACCGGATTACCTGCTCCCACACTCATAATTATTTTACCACATTTTGAGATTTCAGGCCCGGGTGGGAGGGGAAGGGCTATTTTTCAGGATTAGCCTGTTTCTGGTTTGACCCGAAACGCAGCCGGCGGGCGGGCTTGCCGCAGCGCAGGCAGTATTCCACCGGTTGAATCTCCATCACCGGTTTGGGTATAGAGGCCTTGATGGAAGGATCGTAAACCTGGGCTACTTTACCTGAAAAGACTCTTCTGGTGTACTGGTGTCCAAATACCCGGCAGATCAACGAGGGCAGACTGTCCAGCATTTTTCTCAGCATGGGAATACCTCCTGGTGGGAATTCCGGCGGTCATGCCGCGAACGGAAGAAAGTGTATAAGTTAGATTATAATATAAAACATTTATCGATGTCACCCTCACCTTCTTATTCCTCTCCCATCAAGGGAGAGGATAGTGAGAGATAGGGGGATTTATTCCTCTCCGGCATGCATTGGGTGATGCTCCTTCAGGGAAGCCCGATATCCTTTGTAGCTGCCGGGAGTATTTCAAGGAATGAAGGCAGGAAGTTGGAAAGACAGGGTGATTGAGGCCATCAGGGGCTAGAATCTCTGGTGGCTGAAAGACCGTTCCAATTCTCTTTCGGTATCTCTCCTGGCCAGGTCTTCTTTTTTGTTATACAGCTTCTTGCCCCTGGCAAGAGCTATCTCAAGCTTGGCATGGCTGTCTTTCAGGTACAGCCGGGTGGGCACCAGGGTAAAGCCTTTTTGGGCTATCTTGGCCTTGAGGTTGCGGATTTCCTTTTTGTGTAAAAGCAGCTTGCGCCGGCGCAGCGGTTCATGGCTCATGTAGCTGCCGGGATCGTAACGGGCGATATGCATGTTCTCGATCCAGAGCTCACCCTTGTCATCCGGCTTGACATAAGCATCGCTAAGGTTGACAGCGCCGGCCCTTATCGACTTAATCTCGGTGCCGCGAAGGACCAATCCTGCTTCAAAGCTTTCCCCGATGAAATAATCACGAAAAGCCTTGCGGTTGGTAGCTATATTCTTGATCGTCATTGCCTATCAATTATAGCATATAGCAGGACTTTCACCGAAGACGAGTGTCAAAATAGGCAAATGCCTGAATGTATTTGACTTCACCCTCACAAAATTTTAAACAATTGAAGCCGGGTGTCAGGTATGAATCAGATCCCTGCGGGAACGTTTTTTTCCGGCTGCTGCAATATTCTGAACGGATGCGGCTGCTATCTCCGATGTGAAATCATCAGGAACCAATTCATTTATCGGCGGCTGCGGTGCGTCAGGTGCATACACCTGCGGCAGCAGTGTTCCCTGTATCCTTCCCTGGTTTTCCAGCTTGCTGAACAATATCCTTAAAGCGTTCTCCCAGGTAAAATAGCGGGCGGTATCCCTGGCTGAGGCGCGCATACGGCGCCTGAGGGCGGGACTGTTTTTAAGGTACAGGATATAGTCGACCATTTCCATGGGATCGGAGGTATCAATGGTAAACGAGTTCACAAAGGGGATGGCGTAATCTTCCCCGGTGCTGCCGGTGAATACTATTCCTCCGGCGGCCATGGCTTCCAGCCCTACGATTCCAAAGGGCTCATGACCGCTGTTGGCCAGCACCGCGTCCGATGCCCTGTACATCACCGACAGAAAATCCAGGGGCAGTGAAAAACGGATATTAATGATATCCGCCGGCATAGCCGCCGCCAGGGCTGAAGCATAAGAATCATTATAATTATGATCGATCACCGCGTCCTTGACAACCAGCCCCAGATCGCAGGCTTTTTTGAGGACCTCATGTCCGTAAGATTCCATCCCTCCCCTGGCCAGCAGGGTTGTCCTGAGACCCCTTTCCTTCAAATGAGCGACAGCTTTTACGGCTTCCATCCAGCGTTTGTCGGGGTCCCACCTGGCAATCTTGCAGAGCAGGATATCGCTCCCCAGCGCTTTCCTCAGTGAATCCGCCGCATTATCGTCAACTTGTTTAAGCAGGCTGCGGGGTATCCCGTTGGGAATAACCAGGGGATTAATCCGGTTGTGCTGCATGACGTTCTTCATATACCGGCTGACGCTGGTGAGGGTAGCAGCATTACTCAGCCTGGACCAGTCGATGCGGTTAAAGGAGTAAGTGTTATTGGCGTTCCAGAAGACTATAGCGCTTTGCCGTAAATTCCGGTTTAAGAGTATATTGTTCAACCGGCAGAGGGCTTCGGCTGTCTGCCATTCCTCTCCGAGTACCACCGCCAGTTTCCCGCCTGCTGCCGCAGGCGCGATAATATGATCTGCCAGAAAGGGCGGCAGGGAGTCGTTGAAATCGCTGAGTTTGGCTTCTTCACCGTCATAGACACCTGCTCTATGATAGCTGCTGATCCACTGACACCAGCGGTGCAGTACCAGTTTACCTTCCTCCAGTTTTTCCTCGCCTGGAAGGTCGGGATCGCCGATAAAGAACAGGTGTGTTTCATATCCCGATGCAGCCAGCGTGTGGGAGAGGTGCTGCATGCGCACGCCCAGACCTCCGGCCAGCGAGTAAGGATCAGGACCTTCAAAAGATACCAGGACAAAAACTGTATTTTGAGTATTGATATTGCTGTGTTTCATTCGGGTCACCACGATAAGAGAGTGTCCGGATTTCTTCCGTACCTTATTATATTTTATCACCGCCAGATTAAAATTGTGTTAAAAATACATTAAGGAAATATAAAAATGCAGGAAAAATTTGCCTGTCTCTACGGAGGGCCTTTCCGTTTGACAGCCCTGTGGAAACGGAATTATAATACCTCAAGTTTTATGGTTAAAATTCATCTTTTCAGCGGTTTTGAAAACAGTCGTCTTAAGATCGAACGGAACACGCCGCTGGGGCATCTGTACAGCGATTCCAGCAGGGAAGAGTTGCTGGAGGCTGCGCGTATAGTTGGAGTAAATGAACAGTGCCTCCAGAACAGCCGCGGGTTCTATCACTTCGATCTCTGGGGTAGACCGCTGCTTAAAGCCCGGCTTTTCTTTCCGCATGTCACCAACCGGGAGTTATACCGGGATTTACAGATAGTACGCGATCAGTACCGGTATGGTGTGCCGGTTTCCATCTGCGAGGAAACGTAATACCTGATTTTATGAATGCCTTGAAATTGGTTTTTACCCCTCACCTTCTTATTCCTCTCCCGCGTTGGGGAGAGGAAAGTTGAGGAGAAGGAGGCTAATTCCCAGGCATCAAGGGGCGAGGAAAAGGAGAGAAGGAAAATCCATCTCCAGTCTTCCTTTAAAATAAGGAATAAGCTGGTTGGTGAAACAACCTAACACGTTCTTTTACCTTGAGAGGAGAGGAAGGTTGGGGGAGAAGGAGGCTTGCTATGAGTGTACATAGCACGGAACACAGCCTGGAAGGCCGTACTGCACTTGTTACGGGCGGCAGGAGGGGGATAGGCAAGGCTATCGGCATAGCCCTGGCCAGGGCAGGCGCCGATATCGCTCTCTGCGATATTGTGGCTGAGGACGGAAGGCTGGAAGCGGCCGCGGAGGAAATCCGCCAGATGGGCAGGCGTTCTCTGGGCATACAGGCGGATATTTCCCTGGAAGCCGGCGTCGAGACAATGATATCCGGTACGGTCGATTGTTTCCACAATATAGATATCCTGGTCAACTGTGCAGGTATATGGCTGCCCGGTCAGACCCTGATCGAATGCGGCCTGGAAAACTGGGACAGGGTGATAGATACCAACCTGAGGGGCACTTTCCTGTGCTGCCGGGCAGCGGGCAGTCTGATGGCGGAGCGAAAACAGGGCAACATTATTAATGTAGCATCGCAGGTGGGGCTGACCGCCGGGAAGGGCATAGGCGCATACTCAATCTCCAAGGCGGCCATTATTATGCTTACCCGCCAACTGGCGCTGGAGCTGGCCGGATACAATATCCGGGTGAACGCGCTTGCCCCCGGTGTTGTCAAGACCGATTTCAATGCAGGCTTCTGGAAAGACCCGCAGGTTGAAAAAAGATCGGCCGGAATGGTCCCGCTGGGCAGACTGGCTGAGCCGGAGGATATCGCTGATTGCGCCGTATTCCTGGCCTCGGATGCCTCCAGATACGTAACCGGCGAGGTACTGGCGGTAAATGGAGGCTGGCAACCGGGGGGATGAGGGTGTATCGTTCTGTCTCTCTTTAACCTGTACTAAAAATTTTAAGATACAAGATAAGAGTCATTAAAACCAGAAGATGTCAGTTATGAAAGCCAGGCCTGAATATTCCGGGAGAATGATAGCTCCCATTGAGAAAATGGGGTACGTAGTATCCCGTAACGTCGAGAAATGGTTTCCCGATCCCTTTATCTTCGCGATAATCCTGCTGGTGCTGGTATTTATCGTTGCCGGCGTTGTGGAGCAGCGTAATCCTTACCTCCTGATGCAGGATATGTACCAGGGTTTCTGGTCGTTCCTCTCCTTTGCCATGCAGATGTGTATCATCCTGGTAACAGGGTATGCCCTGGCCTTTCATCCCAGGGTACGGCGGGGCATCGCCTGGCTTTGCACTTTGCCCCGCAACGGCAAACAGGCTGCCGCCCTGGTAGCCCTGGGTTCCTGTGTTTTTAGCTGGGTCAACTGGGGTCTGGGTTTAATTGTGGGCGCCAGCCTGGCAAGGGAAATGGGCAGGCAGTCCTATGTACGCAGGCTGACCGTACATTATCCTGTATTATGTGCGGCGGGTTATACCGGCCTTGGCACGATCTGGCACTGGGGACTTTCAGGTTCGGCCCCTTTGCTGGTTACCGCGGAAGGCAACTTTTTGGAAAAGACCATCGGCATCGTACCGGTATCCCAGACCATATTCAGTCAGTACTCCCTGTATAACAGCCTGATCATGCTGGTCTTCGCGGTACTGGTCTGCTATCTCCTTCATCCCTCTGCTTCCGGATGCCGCGGTATAGAATACTACGCTCCAGCACTGATTGAGAAAGAGGAAGACACCAGAAATAACGGGGAAAAACGCTTTTTGGCGGACAGGCTGGAGAACAGCCCCTGGCTGGCATTGGTAGTGGTGGTACTGATGGCCGGATCCATGGTTTACTGGTTCAGCACAAAGGGATTCATGAGGGGCCTGGACATCAACGCCGTCAATTTTTGTTTTATACTGGCAGGATTTATCGTGTATCTTAACCCGGTCAGGTATATGAGAGCGGTTTATCAGGCTGCCGGAGAGGTAGGAGGGATAATACTACAGTTTCCCTTTTATGCCGGGATCCAGGGAGTAATGATGTATTCGGGTCTGGGGGCCACCATAGCCGCCGGACTGGTTAAAGTCGCCTCCCCTTTAATATATCCGGTGATCGCCCTGCTGGTGGCAGCCATAAGCAATATCTTTATTCCTTCAGGCGGGGGCGAGTTCCTGGCTGTAGGTGAATCGATCAGCCGTGCCGGTGTTGCCCTGGGCGTACCGGCGGGCAAGTTCATCACGGCTTACGCGGCGGGGGATGCCTGGACCAACCTTTTTAATCCATTCTGGGCCATACCACTGCTGGCTATTACCCGCATCAAAGCCAGGGAAATGTTCGGTTCATGTATCGTTATCATGATCCTGGCTGTAATACCGCTTGCCCTAGGTTTAACCTTTGTGCCTTATTAGTCCGGTTAATCGTCCCCCGGCGATCTGTTACAGGTAACATCATTCAGCAGCCTGCATATAGAATTGTTTTTCAATACAGGTCCTGACGGATTATATTCTTGAAAAATCCGGGAAGTTCTCCTGTCAATCGAGTACTAACGTACTTGGTTAATGCACAGTATTCCTGTATTATTATAGATAGCTTTTCGAAAAAATAAATAATAAGATGGAGTGTATTTATGCAGGCCAGATATGTTATTGTTTAGAATGATAATAAGAGTACAGGTAATATTCAAGGAGTGGATACATTGAAGCGGAGGATAGCGCAAACTACAGGCCTTCTGGTTTCAATTTTGATGTTATCAGGTCTTTTATTCCCGGTTGCACCGGTCGCAGCCAATGACGGAACAGTTGATATTCTTCTCTCACCTGCATCCGGTACATTTATTTCAGGCGAAAATTATACGGTAACCGTTACAGCCCAATGTGGAGATCAGGCCGTTCACGGCATTGATATTTATATTGATTTTGACCCTGCTTATCTGGCATACCAGGCGTCTGAGGCTGGTGCTTATTTACCCGAAGAACTAAAAAGCCCTGAATATAACAATGTTGACGGTACTTTTGAGTTCAGCGCAGGTAAATTAAACTCTCCGCCCAGCGGTGAATTTACCGTAATAAGCATAACCTTCCAGGCTATTAGCGCCGTTACAAATACGGCGATAGGTTTCAGTACGTCCGGAGATAGAGAAACCATGGTGGTGTGGGGGGAGGAAAACATTACGGGTGAGTTGACCGGAGGGGAATATACCATACTGGAGCGGCCCGAAGTGATTTCCGTAGAGCCGGCTGATGAATCGGAGGATGTGGGGGTAGATACAGCGGTGGTGCTGACGTTCAGCAAGGCCATGAATGAGGCGGCGACGGAGGGCGCCTTCAGCATAATGCCTGCGGTAGAAGGCGGATTCAACTGGAATATTGAAAGCACGGAGATGACCTTTGATCCGGATGAAGACCTGGATGGGAGCGTCCAGTATACGGTGACGTTGAGCACGGCGGCGGAGGATTTTGAAGGGGTACCGCTGTCAGAAGAATTTGTATCGGCCTTTACGACGGAGAAGACACTTGAGGAGATAAAGGTAACGCCGGAAGATATCAGCATTCCAAAGGGCGGTACATATCAGTTCACGGTGACTCCAACCTATACGGACGGAACGCACACGCCCATGCCTGAGATTGAATGGTCGAGCTCCGACGATAACAAGGTGAGCATAGACCAAAATGGTCTGGCGACAGCCGAAAACGTGACGGAAGCGGCGGTGACGATAAAGGCGGCCTGCGGAGAGATAGAAGGCATCGCCGCCATGAGTGTGACTGAGGCTGAGCTGCTCAGTCTGGAGATAGATCCCGGGGAAGCGACCAGGGCCAAAGGTCTGACGCAGCAGTTCA
>JAFGOB010000160.1 GCA_016926695.1 Dehalococcoidales bacterium
GGCCTTAATCACTTCTGGAGCGAGAAGCTGGCTACCAGATGCCCTCATTGTGGAAGTGGGCCTATCGATTTCGACAGGGAACTTTACCAGATTTTAGACCTGGAAATGCGTCCTTTCAAGCTGATATTGGGGTAGTAACATGGCAAAAGAAAAACCGAAAAACAAACGCAGTAATAAAAAACCTACTGAATTCTCTCTGACCTGTGTATGCGGGGCTAAGTCCAGGGTACATTCTATCGGGGAAAAGGGTTATATGGCCCACTGCCCCGCATGTGGAGCTCTCACTTTCTTTAGGAATGAAGACTTGCTAGAACGACTGAACTACGGCGGCTTAATATGCCCTCACAAGATAGATCCGAAACCGTGTACCGGAGGCAGCACTACCTGGTGTCCTATCTGTAGGGTGAGGACGTTTTACCCGAGTAATACTTAGATGAATGTGCGCCTAATTTAAGAAGCAGCAATAGCTGGGTATGATTACCGTAAATCTTTGATATCAGCGGTTTTGATAGCGTTTATCACGCTCTTTAAAGAATAGTACCATCTGCCTTTGAGCATCTCTGCCTCTATGCTCCCATTTTTTCTCCATTTGTCGAGAATTCGAGTATTGATATCTGTCCGCTTACTTATTTCTCCTGCACTCAGGTAGTCACCGATTTTCCCTTTAAGATAACGTTTGGCAGAATTACTTCCCTGTAATCCTTTTTGCTCTAGAAATGATTTCCACACCTTGTCGTCAGGATTGTTTTCCACAACATCAAGTAAGGAGGATGGCTTCTCATCTATAAAATATTCTATTTTCCCCGCTTTTTCCTTCTTTTTCTTAGGCAAATTTACTCCACCGGCCACCCGGGAATCAAAGCATCTATCTCTGCCATGAGCCGACTGGTCTCTTTCAACGCCACTATGACTTTCTGGTAATGGGTTAGCTCGTCATAGGTCAGCGTTCTGCCTTTGCGGTCTTTAAGCCATTTCTGGCAGACCTGGTAGCCACCGATGTGGAAGTTCCAGACTTCCGGCGGTACGCCCTCAAAATATTGTGTCTTGTTGATATAGACACGCTGATTATTGCCATCGTAGGTGACCTTCTCCACCTCGTTGGAGCCGGCGACGGGATATTTCGTGATGAGGTTGTTCAACACGGGAGACTCCATCAGGTGAAGAAATACCAGTTCGGCACCCTTGGCCGCCAGTGCTTTGAAAAGCTCTTTATCCGAGGTCAGCGGCAGGCGAGGGAAATCTATCTTGAGGAACTCGGCATAGCGGGTACGGTAGGTGGGTGAGTGGAATACGGCATAAGCATAGTTGAAAATGTCTTCCGGCCCGAAGGTCTTTTTCAAGTCTCCTTTACCGTCTTCAATGAATTTCAGTCCTAGTTTTTCGGAAAAGTCTTTGATGAAATCAGGGTTTAGGTTAGGGCGTCGCTTACCACCATCAAATTGCATCTCGCCTTCGGTGGGGTAGAGGTAGAGGGGAAAAACAAAGGCGTTATTTGATGTCTTTGGAGAGAGCAGAATCACTTCGGATATAGTCTTAGAAACTAGGGTATGCTGGTAAGTTTCACCTTTGGTCAAGCGGGATGTGATGAGAGCCAAGTTATCCCTAGACAACATGTGGCGCATGACTTCGGGACGGGAGCGCTCAATTACTGCCTTGTGATAGAAAAAGGGACGGATATCGAAGGGGCGATATAAGCATTCTGCAAATGCCTTTTGGTAGTTATTATCTTTGCGAATTTCCGCGCGGGCATCGGCAACATTCCAGCCTTTACTGTCCTTTAGCTTATGCTTTTCTCGAATTTCATCGTCGCTAAGGCCGGTTTCCCGAAACTCCTCAATTCGTTTTCTCAGCACTTTATCATCAAAATCTAATACGAAGTCATCTCTTGATGTTACTATTCCTACGCTATTGACTGGAAATACATCGGTCACTTTCCAGCCCTGCATGTATTCGTCCATGTCGGTTTCATTTCTTGGTATAAAAAAGTAATAAGGGCTACCCGGCTTAAGCTCGTCCCATTCGGTGATGTTTATATCCGCCTCAGCCAGAGCTTGATACTTTCCTTCCCGAAGTCCCCAGAGGTCGGCATAATGGACAGTGGCCGGGCTGGTCTTTCCTTGCTCCTTGGCGAATATGCCGATGGCTACGCCCTGCTGAATATCAAAGACGTTTTCATCTTTACCGCCCTCCGGGGTAACCTCTTTTTTCTTGTAATTGCCATGCAGGTTGAGGATGTAAATATCCGTAAAAGTATTCATCAGGGACTGGCGCATGCCGCGGAAGGTAGGGTTATCCAAGTAGGAGTGGTTGGTGATGAAGCCCAGAACGCCCTGACCGGTGCGCTCTATTCGCCACTGTCCGAAGGCAAGGAACTTCACATAGTCATCCTGTAACCACTTGGGGTTCTTTTCCCCCAGGGGATTACCATCAATGGTCTTATACCGCTCAACAAGTTGTCTTGCCCACTCACCCTTATTTGCCGAATGCCCGGAATACGGCGGATTGCCTAGCACAACCATTATCGGTTCATCTTTTTTAACACGGGCAGCGGCGTTGGCTTCCTCACTTATCCACTTCGCAAAGAGCGTCTCGGAGTGTTTAATCGCCTCGTCCAGTGTGTTGGTCAGGTAGATGCCCAGTCGCTGTTCGCTCTGGAACTGGTAGCCTGTATCCTGCAATAAAAGCCCCAGCTTAAGATGAGCGACAGCGTAGGGAGCCATCAGCAACTCAAAACCGAAGATACGCTTCAGCAGCTTCCCTGCTACATAGTCGTTCCACATACCTTCCTGCCCGGCAAAGGACTGGCGGATTTCATTGATAACCATGTAGAGGAAGGTGGCCGTGCCGGTGGCCGGGTCGAGGATGAGGGTGTTATCATCTGCCAGCCCCTGCGGTTTGTTGAAGCGTGTTTTCAGCAGGTGGTCGATAGAACGCACGATATAGCTAACTACAGACTCCGGCGTGTAGTAAACACCGCGCATCTCCCGCACCTTGGGGTCGTAAGCTTTCAGGAAGGTCTCGTAAAAATGCACCACCGGGTCTTCCTTGCCGCTGTGTTTGCCGAAGTTCTTCAGGACAGCTTCCATGTCCGCCTGCGCCAGCACCTGCGCCAGGTCGTCCACCAGCCAGGCAATGCGGTCATCAAGTTCATAGCCAGCGATATGCTGGAATAACTTCCTGAGGAAGGGGTTGGTTTTTGGAAGATTTTGAGCAGCGTCGAAGCGGGTAAAGTCCTTTTTTTCAGGGGTGGCGCAACGGGCGGCAAACAGCCCGTAGGCGATGGTCTGGGCGTACATATCGGCAAAATATTCAACTGATAAATCAGGGATGAGGTTATCGCGGAAGGCAAGAAGCTGGGTATGCAGGCTGCCGCTCTCCGGCTCTTTGGTGAAGGCGTTTACAATCAAGTTACGAATCATATGCGCCAGGCGAGCCATACGCAGAGCCAAGTCTTTCGGTGTGCCAACAGCTTCAGCCTTATGTGCAAGAAAAC